>CAZKTW010000348.1:0-3727 GCA_964555775.1 uncultured Bifidobacteriaceae bacterium
CACGAGCAGGCGGCGGTGATCGCGCGGTTGCATCAGGTCGGCCAGGTCATTTCGCGCAATTATCGCGGCCCGGCGGCGCGGTTCAAGGCCCGCATTCCACCGCGTCATCACGACGAATTCGCAGCCTACATTGTCCCGAAGGCAGAATGAAGAAGTAAGAATGCAGAAATAGTCCGGGGGAATCCGCTTGCTTCACCCGGCATTCATCATTTTCGTATCCGTGGCTTGCCCTGACGCGGTGGGCAGCGGTACAATCCGGGCAGAACCTGGTATGTCACAAACCGGACGTCAATCACTCAACACCAGCGCCGTCCTCTGCGTCATCATGGGCGGCGGCCAGGGTACGCGGCTGTTTCCGTTGACCAAGGACCGGGCGAAGCCGGCGGTGCCGCTGGCTGGAAAGTACCGGTTGGTGGACATCCCGATCTCGAACTGCATCAACTCCGGCTTCCGACGGATCTACATTCTGACCCAGTTCAATTCCACCTCGTTGCACAGTCACATTTCCCGGACGTACAAATTCGACCAGTTCACGAGCGGGTTTGTGGAAATTCTCGCGGCGCAACAGACGTTGACGAACACCTCCTGGTATGAAGGCACCGCCGACGCCGTGCGGAAAAACCTGATCCACTTCCTCAATCACGATTTCGATTACCTGATCATCCTGAGCGGCGACCAGTTGTACCGGATGGATTTTCGCCCCATCATCGAGCAGCACGCCGCGACCAACGCGGACATCACCGTTGCGACCATCCCGGTGGGGCGGGAGATGGTGACGGCGCTGGGCATCATGCAAATGGCCGAGGACCACCGCATCACGCGATTTGAGGAAAAGCCGAAGGATCCCGCGGTGCAGGATTCTTTGCGGCTGGAACCGCAATGGTATTCGAAGCTCGGCATTCCCGAGGGGCGCGAATTGTTTCTCGCGTCCATGGGCATTTATATTTTCAGCCGCGAACTGGTCCGCAGCCTGCTCGACAATCCGCTGCCGGATTTCGGCAAGCACATCATCCCGCAAGCCATTCATTCGCGCCGCGTTTTCTCCTACGTTTTTCAAGGCTATTGGGAGGACATCGGCACCATCCGTTCCTTCTTTGATGCGAACCTGGATCTGGTTTCCGAACTGCCGCGCTTCAATTTCTTTGACATGAACGCGCCGATTTTCAGCCGGCCACGATTCTTGCCCGGCTCGAAAATCAACGGGGCCCAGATTGATCACGCGCTGGTTGCCGACGGTTGCATCATCAACCATGCGCGCATCACCAACACCATCGTCGGCCTGCGCACGGTGGTCGGCGCCGGCACGGAATTGAACCGCGTCATCGGACTTGGCAGCGATTATTACGAATCCGAGGAATCCGTGGCCAAGCACGAGCGCGAAGGCAAGCCGCGCATCGGCATTGGCGCGAATTGCAAAATCGAGAACACCATCATTGATAAAAACGCGCGCATCGGGAACAACGTCGTCATTTCACCCGCCGGCAAGCCGGAAAAGTTCGACCACGAACTCTGCTACGTCCGCGACGGCATTGTCATCATCCCCAAAAACGCCATCATTCCGCACGGGACGGTGATTTGACCATCCGCTTTTCCCGTCAACGCCCGACCGCCCGGCCTTTGCCGTGGTATTTCTGACGGGGAGGGTGATGTCACAAGGCAAGCAATGCCGGGAAGAACGGCCGGACAGGCTTCATGGTTTCAAGCCAGGTCATTCGATGGCTGACGGCGGCGGCTGGACCACGGGCTCGGGAGCGGCGGCAACGGCTTCCGTGGGTGGCGGTGGCTGTCCATCCAAAAGTTGGAGGATGTCCTGGAGTGGTATGCGGAGCTGGCCGGTGGCGGACTTCAACTCGTGTCCCAGTTCGATGACCATGTTGTTCAACCAATACGCCCGAAGCATGGCGCGCAATTCGTCCTCCTGGCCCGGCAGGATGCCGGAGGGACCGACGCGATTCAGGTAGCCTTTCAGCAAGGACACGTTCACCCACAGGTTCCAGTGCCGCGCCCACGATTCGAACCGGGCCAGATTCTCCTGCGGAATGCCGCCGCGCTCGACGTGCTGGTTCAGACCGGCATAGGCCGCGTGCTGGAGGGACCGCATCAGGCCGGCCACGTCACGCAACGGCGACCGTTTGATGCGCCGCGCACTCAACGCCAGGGAAGGCTCGCTCTCGAAATCAACCAGGGCAAAATCCTTGCCGGTCCAGAGCACCTGGCCGAGATGAAAGTCACCGTGGATACGGATGCGCCGGGCCGTAAGCGCGCTTTCGGAGAATTGCCGGTAACGCTGGAGGATGGCCGCTTCCGCCTCGGCCACGCGCTGGGCCAGCGGCTGCAGGTCGGTGGCCAAAGTCTTCAATTGTTTGCGCAACAGCCGCAGGGTTTGCGTGGCCGTGGTGCGCATGGACTGGAAGACGCCGCGCTGGTATTGCGAGGTGAACGGCTCGGGCGCAAATTCCGGATCTTTCGGGTCGCTTGCCAACACCAGATGCAATTCGCCGGTTCGTTCGCCCAGCAGCCGGGCCGATTCGAGGTAGGTCCCGATGCCCGCCATGATTTCGGGCGGGATGTCCTGCTTGAGGAGTTTGATCGGCTCGGCCGGCCGGGGCGGGGCCGGATGGCCTTGAGCCACCCAGGAAATCACCCGGTCGTAATACCGGCTGAGGGCCTCCAACGTGTAGTCCCAGGCGCTCCGAGCATGGGGCAGAAACTCATGGACGACCGCCAAGGTGAACCGGGTGTCGTCGCCGGCGGAATATTCGAGCGCGCCGGCAATGGCTGGGCTGTGCGCAAATCCCTTCGCCGCGAGAAACTGGCCGATTTCGAGCTCGGGGTTGATGCCCGGTTCCAGGCGCCGAAACAATTTCAGGATGAGTTTGTCGCCGAAAACCACCGAGGAATTGTCCTGCTTCGCCTTGACCAGCACCGGCTCGGGCGGCACGGCCCCGCCCAGGATCCGCCGCAAGGCCGGCAAGCGCAGGCCTTCCACCTCGCCGTGCGCGTCTCGCAGTCGCTGGCGATTCAGCATGAGTTTGAGCAGAGCCTGGCCAAAGGCCGGGCTGCCCAGAGCGTCAAAAAGCACCCCGTTCTGTCCCCTGCCCGTGATGTCCAGCCCCGCGATGATCAGTTGGGGAAAGTCCTGCCGGAGCCGTCCGGCTTCATCGCCGGTGGCAAAGGCCAGCGGCAACACGTAAAGGTCCGTATTGCCTTCGACGTATTCCACCTGGAGAAACGTCAGGCAGGCCGTGGTGTCCGCCGCCAGCGGCACGGGGATGATTTCCCGGAAGATGAGTGATTTGATGGTCCGGGACCGGCTGCCAAACCAGTTTTGACGCTTCAGATAATCGGGCAGGGCGGCTTCCAGCCGGGCCCGGGTGGTTCCGGAGAGGATTTCCTGCCAGTGTTCCGCCACCGCCAGGACCGGAAGCTGGGTCGGGGTGCCGGTGGTGGACAGCGCTGGTCCGAGTTCGGGCTTGGTTTCGAGTGAGAACCAGTAAAAACCGTGCGGACCGAGCGTCAGAAAACAGGGTTTGTCCGTGAGGACGGGAAATTCGGTGCGACCAAACAACTCGACCGGCACCCGTTGCTTGAAGGCGGACAGATCCAGTTCCACCGGCTGCACGAAGCGCGACAGGTTGGCGACCACCAGGATGGTTTCCTGCTGGTAGCGGAGCACGTAGCAGAGGACCTTGTGGTTTTCCGGATGCAGAAATTCGCACCGGCCTTC
>CAZKTW010000349.1:0-3702 GCA_964555775.1 uncultured Bifidobacteriaceae bacterium
CGCGAGCTGGGCACGCCGTGTCTGATTCACCAGCCGCGTTACAGCATGTTGGACCGATGGGTTGAACCGCAGTTGCTGGCGACGTTGGAACAGGAAGGGATCGGCTGCGCGGTCTTCTCCCCGCTGGCCAAGGGCGTGTTGACCGACCGTTATTTCAAGGGCATTCCTGCCGATTCCCGCGCGAGCCGCGACCAGCGTTTCCTCCGTCCTGAACACATCACCGGGGAAGTTCTGGCCCGGATGCAAAAATTAAATGACCTTGCGCAATCGCGCGGGCAGACACTCGCGCAGATGGCGCTGGCGTGGGTATTGCGGCACAAGACCGTGACGAGTGCGCTCATCGGCGCCAGCCGGGCCAGCCAGGTGGAAGACTGCGTGGGGGCGACGCGCAATTTGAATTTCACGGGCGAAGAACTGGCGCAGATCGAATCCATTCTCAAAACGTGATCCGCCCCGGGCTTTAATCCTCAACTCGTTATTGCCCGCGCGGCAAATTTTTTCCGCGATACGCCGTTAGAAAATAAACCAGCACCATGCCCACCAGGGCGGCCAGGACACCCCAGAACAGCGGCCATTGCGTGCCGGTCGGACGCGCGCAGGCGGCAAACCACCAGCCCGTACCGAGGTAACCAATCAGATTGCCCACGCCGCCGCCCATCAAGGACAACAAAGCCTGCGCCCGGGCTCGCCAGGCTGGGTCCACGCGCTGTTCGAGATAGATTTGGGCGGTGATATACACCAGCGCAAACGAAGCGCCATGCAGTGCCACGCCCGCCAGCAGCCAGTATTTTTGATTCACCGCACTTAATACGAACCGCAGCACACCGAAGCCAAGGCCGCAGGCAAAAATCCATTTCAACCGCCACTTCGCCAGCAGCCAGCCGAGGCTGAACGTGGCGACAAGTTCCGAAACCTGAGCGAGGCTCATCCACGCGCTGGTGTGTGTCAGTCCGAGGTCGCGCAGATGCGTGGGCGCATACGGATAAAACGCCGCGAGCGGGATGTTTAACAGCGCGGCGGTGATGAAAACCACGCGATGGTCGCGGTGCTTCAGAAGCGTGAGCGCATCCAGTCCGAGCCGCTCATGCCAGGTGAGATTGGCGGCCGAAGGCGGCACTTCCAGGGTGGGCAGGAAAAAGGTGCAGATCCCTACGGCCAGCCAGACCACGGCGCCGCTGTAACCCGCCAGGGAGGATGTGTCCGCGTTCAGCAGGCTCACCAGCCAGCAACCGACCATCCAGCCCAGTGTGGCCAGGGCGCGGACCGAGCCAAATTCCTTTTTGGCATCCTGCAGCCGGGCCAGGATGAGCGCCGACGAGATGCTGAACATGGGTGCGTAGGAAAGGCAAAAAATCTGAATCAATGCCAGAATCAGCCACGGGTTGCCGTTGAATTTGATGGCCGTGCTGACGATGGCCATGTTTCCGGCAGTGGCCAGGGCCAGGCCACGCAGCACTTTTGCAGGGTTGGCATGCCGGTCGGCCATCGCTCCAAAAATCAGCGGGGAAACAAATGCCGCCACTGCGGAAGCGGCGAAGGCGAACGGCTTGATGACTTGCAGGCCATGCGCGTCCAGGATGGGACCCAGCGGGACAAACCACATGCTCATGGCCGCACCTTGGACGAAAAACAACACCAACAACTCGAAATATTCGGCTTTGCGCAGCGTCGTCAGCACGCCCAAGGGGACACGTTGCCGCAATAAATTTCAACTAAAACAAAATACGAACCCTTGAATTGTAGCCGATGCCGTGAGTCGGCGCTGATTTACATTGGGAAGTTTAGTGATTCCCTAAAACAAACGCGCAGCCTTGCGGCTGCGCGTGGATTGTCAATGGGTTTGGAAACGTTGAATTATTTCTGCAACTTTGCTTCCCAGTCGCGGGATTGGGCATCCCCATTCCGCTCGAATTCCATTTTGCCTTTGATGGTGCCATCCGCGATTTTACCGGAGTATTTGTTGGTGGCGGTGTTGCCGTTGAAGGTGCGGACCACGCTGAAGGAGACATCCGTGCCGGCGATTTTGCCGTCCGCAATTTCCGTGTCGGAGGTTTGACCGCCCCGGCCGGGCGCGGTGAGCTTGCCGGTCAGCTTGTCACCCTCCAGTTTCAGGGTGAGGGTGTTGGTCCGGTCCGCACCGCCATTGCGTGCCGGAACGGTCCAGATGTAAGTGCCGCTCGGATCCACTTTTTTGTCCTCGGCCCGGGCCTGAATCAGAACGCCCATCACCAGGACGGCGCCGGCCACGATTTTTGCGATTTTATTCAGAGTCATGTGTTTGTGGTAATTTGATTGGTTGTTTGCCGTAACCCCCACATGCATTCCAATCGCGCCGGGGGGAAACATGCAGGGGTTCAGACCGTTGCCAGCCATGAAAGGTTACAGGTTTATTGGCGGGGTTGGTACACGCGCACCCAGTCAACCTCGAAGCGGATGGGGAATTTTGTCTGCGACGGATCCCCGCCGCACTGGCCGCCAATGACCTGGTTCAGGATGATGTAAACCGGCCGGTGAAACGGATTGCCCCCGTCCGCATTGTCCGCGGTTGCAACGTCAAGCTGATTCATCAGTTTGCCGTCGAGCAGCATATACATCTGCTTTTCGTCCCAGGCCATCGTCCAGATGTGAAATTCCTTTGACCACGCATCGCCGCCGAGGTCCGCGACGGGTTGCTTGACCGCCAGCAATTTTGTTTTTCCATCAAGACCATAACCGAAGTTGGCGAGGACGGTGCCGGCATAAAATTCCATGATGTCCACCTCACCGCAGGCAGGCCAGTGGATGCCGGGAGTGGCGCCAAGCGTCCAGAATGCCGGCCAGCTTCCCAATCGCGTGTCAATGCGAGCCCGCATCTCAAACTTTCCATATTTGAACTCGCGCAGCCGGCGCGACGTGATGCTGGCGGAAGTGTAATCAATCCACTCGCGATTGGTCTTCCAGTTTTCGCTGCCCGGCGTGAACTGCGGATTGCGTTTGTGCTCCGGCCGCGCCTCGATGATGAGCCGGCCGTTCGTGCAGAAGGCGTTTTCCGGCTGATACCACTGCAATTCCTGGCTGCGCACAAATCCGCGTTCGTAATCCCAGTTCGCTGGGTCGGGCGGGCCGTTCGTGTCGAATTCATCATGCCAGACCAGCTTCCAAGCATTGGTGGAAACATTCGCCGGCAACGGATCGAGCCTTGTTCCGGCGCAGTTGGCGGCAAGTCCAGCGAATAAAATCAAGGCGCAAAGTGATTGGGCTGATCTGGTCATTAATTCAAATGCATCCCGACCTGGATCTCGCGAATTTGTCAGCACGGGTTCAATCGGTGCAAATTCGTGCCATCCGCGTCCAAAAATCCTGTTTCACGGAAACCACCTGCCGGGTTCTCTTGTTAGATGGTTTCCGACACGCGTTGAATTTTCACCGCCTTGCCGCTGGCCTCGTCGATTTCAATCACCGCGCCGTGGAGCCGCACGCGGTCTTTGGCCACTTCAAACCGCTGCGGCATGTTGGTCAGGAAGCGCCGGAGGACGGGCTCGATTTCGCGGCCGAGCACGCTTTCGTGCGGGCCGGTGAAGCCGGCGTCAGTCAGATACGCCGTGCCGCCGGGAAAAATCTGTTCGTCCGCCGTTTGGACGTGCGTGTGCGTGCCCACCACCGCGCTCACCTGGCCGTCCAGCATCCGCGCGAACGCGATTTTTTCCGAGGTCGCCTCGGCGT
>CAZKTW010000350.1:0-3698 GCA_964555775.1 uncultured Bifidobacteriaceae bacterium
AGTTTGATTTCGTCCTCGACCTTGAAATCGTCCTGGTGGGCAAGATAGTAGGTTTCGACCTTGTAGGGGGAGATGATGATTTTGTCCGAAGACATGTTTTTGGAGCGCAGGGCAGAAACGATGTATTGATCGCGCACTTGCTGGCGGAATTTCTCGAACGTCTGGCCCTGGGCCTGAAGCGTTTTCATCAGCGTGATGCGGTCGCCAAACTTGTCGCGGATTTGTTCCTGAACCAGCTCGTCCACCACAGTGTCCGGCAACCGGTAGCCTTCGACGTCAAAATCGCGCAAAATCAACTGCCGTTCGATCAATTGCTCCAGACCGTCGCCGAGCGCCCCGTCCAGCTTTTGCTGAAACACGGCCTGATCGCCGGCATATTCGCGGCGCAACGACTGGACCGCCGGCATGACAAAATCATCGACTTCCGCAACCGTGACCACCCCGCTGTTGACCACCGCCTTGAGGCCATCGACCAATTCCGCCTGCGCCGGCAGGTTGAAACAAACGGCGGCCGCCAGAATCGGGATGAAACGGAAAAACTTCATCAAATCGCGCGCATGTTAACAGCAAACCCCGGCGGGTCAAGCGCGCCGCTCAAAGACTGAGCCGGTTCAGGAAATACATCACCAGCGCCAAAATCCCCGACAGCGCCAGCGCGGCAACAATGGACCATTTTAGAAAGTAAAGCTGCTTGCGACGGGCTGCGCGCCCACCTTGCCCCGGCAACAAATAAAAACGTTCCGGCTCTTTTCCGGCCTTCGGACGAAACATACAATTCTGATTCCCGCCGAACTTCTAACACACAACCCGCTGCGGTTCAAGTCGTATGCTTGCGATTAACCGCGCCGACCGCTACCGTTGCCGGGTGAACCTTGAAGATCATTTGGGCGATATCATCCGCAAGGCGCGGGCAATGAGCGGAGCTTCCGCCGCCACGGCAGCCACAGCCGCCGGTATTTCCGGAACTGAGCTGGCCGGGCTCGAAGAAACCGGGCGCGCGCCCAAGCCCCCGGATTTGAAGGCGCTGGCAAACCTCATCGGACTGAATGCAGCCAAACTGGAAGGCATCGCCCAGGGCTGGCAGCCGGCGGAAAAGGATTTGAGTCCGTGGCGCGAATTACGCGTGTTCACCACCGCCGGCGAAGGTGAAACGGTGAATTGTTTTCTGGTCTGGGATGAGGTCACCCGCGACGCGGCCCTGTTTGACACTGGTTTCGACGCGAAGCTGATTCAGGACACCGTGGCGGCGGAAGGCCTGGCGCTGCGACACATTTTCATCACGCACTCGCACTTCGACCACGTGAGCGCGCTCGGCGCCCTCCGCGAACTTTTTCCCAAGGTGCGGCTGCACACCAGTTCCAAAAGCGCGCCGGTGGACCAGCGCAACAAACCGAGCGAGATCGTCCCGCTCGGCGGCCTGCGCGTGACGTATCGCGAAACTCCCGGCCACGCGGAAGACGGCGTGACCTACGTTGTCGGCAACTGGCAGGAGGACGCGCCGCATGTGGCCATCGTGGGTGACGCGATTTTCGCCGGCTCCATTGGGCGCGGCAACCAGTCGTGGGACCTGGCGCGACAAAAGGTGCGCGACCAGATTTTTACGCTGCCGCCGGAGACGCTGATTTGTCCCGGCCACGGTCCGTTGACGACCGTGGCGGAAGAGAAGGCGCACAATCCCTTCTTTTGATTTTTCCAGGGCCGATCCGCATAACAGAATTGGGCGGGCAATTTTCTACCGCTCCATGGGAAGCCCCGCGACCGGAACCCTTCGCTGTATTTTTTGGACTGACTTGCAATAAATTGGACACCAACCGGCGGCATCGTCACGCATTCCACGACGATCCGCGATGCGATTCCAGCCAGGGAATCGCATTTTCCGTGTGTACCGCTCCGGAATTGGCTTGGATTGTGACACTGAACGAAAAGCGGGTCATTCTGCAACGCCCGGGTGACTGGCCGGGGATTTCCGGCATAAGTGGCACGAGGATTGCACGTTAGAGAGCGCGAATAGAAGCACACGACTTATGAAATTTGCTTTGGAAGTAGGGACCACGGAAAGACACCTTGTCGAATTCAACTTCAATCAACTTCGCGGCACGCTGTTGATCCGCGTGGACAACCAGCCGGTTTTCCAGAACACCCGCGTTTTCAACGAACCGGTCAACGAAGTTTACCACTTTGTGATTGATGGCCGGGAGAAATCGGACGTGCGGATTGAGAAACGGCGCAAACCATTGTTTGGCCACCGCAACACCGTCTATGTGAACGACCGCATCACGCGGGTGATTGACCGGTATTTTTAACTGGCTTCTTCAAGCGGCGACCTGTTGCCCCTATTCCAACTTCAAGGCAACAACACCGTGCGATAGAACCGCTGCGAGTTGGTGGCGGTTAAATCCGTCCAAACATAGGGATTGCTGGGCAACTGCAAGGTGGTGTTTGTCTTCCAATTGTTGGTTTCAGCCATCAAGACATCGGCCGATTGAATTTGATAAGAGCGCCCAACCAAGCCAGATAGCGCGACTTGTACCGGTGAAGAATTTGTCATGCGGACAGCGGCGAACACATCTGAATAATACGTGTAGCCGCTGTAATAATTTGGAAAACCGCTATTGGTGTAAACGCCACCAACCGTCACCAAACGAGCGCCATCAGTTGCAACATATTGTCCCCGCAATGAATTGCCCGGCAACGCTTGCGGATATTGCACCCAGTTGATTCCATCGGTGGAAGTCGCAAGGTGTCCCCCAGCTGTCGCCAAAAACAAGCCATTGGCATAAGTCACCTTCCCTAACGCGTTTGTCAGGCCGGTTTTTTGCGGAGTCCAATCATCCCCGTAGGTCGAAATCAGGTTTGTCCCATTTCCAAAAGGCACGATGAATTTCCCATTGAAAAAACTGACGTGGCTGCCACCCGGAATGCTCTGCTGATCCCAGGTGAACCCATCTGGCGAAGTGTAGGTGATTCCATTGTTGTTGCCTATGGCCACAAATGAACCCGCTCCATAGGCAATATCGCTGCAATTAAAATTCGCGCTCGCCGTCCAAGCCACACCATTGGCAGAAGTCAGTATACCACTGCCACTGCCGACAGCCACATACTCTCCAGCACCAAAAGCTGCCCCGGACAAAACCCAGCCGTGGGAGAACACTGTCCAATTAATTCCATCCGCTGATACCGCTGAAGCACCAAAACCGCCCAAGGCAAAGAACCTGCCGCCGGTGTAAACCAATGAAATTGAGAATGACAGGCCCGAACCGGACAGGCCGCCGCCATTTGAACGTAAAATCCAGTCCTTGCCATCCTCGGAGGTCAAGATGACACCGTAATCTGAATATTCGCCATAGGCAACGTACCGATTGGATCCATAGACCACGCAGTCCAGACCAAAGTAATTGGTGCTGACCTGATTGGTCGTCCAGTTGTCGAGAACGTCCGCCTGCAAAGAAGACGAGGAAACCAACAGAAAAAACGCGATAGAACCGCACCCGAGAATAAGATTTGGCTTCATATTTAACCCGTTCCGTTAAGGCTCTTTTAACACAAATCAACTCACGGTCAAGTGACATTCGGCCAATTCATTGGCTTCACGCGATCAAATCAAAAATTGACCCTTTTCGCTGCGGTTGTTAGCCTGTCCTTCCGTTCCAACGGGATTTTATGCGACATACCATTTCAGTGCTGGTCGAAAACAAGTT
>CAZKTW010000351.1:0-3694 GCA_964555775.1 uncultured Bifidobacteriaceae bacterium
CGTACAGCACGTCGGCCATGCCGATGGTGCGCTTGTTGTGCGTGATGATGATGAACTGCGACTGGCCCAGGAACCGTTGCAGGATGCGGACGAAGCGTCCGATGTTCGATTCGTCGAGCGGCGCGTCCAGCTCGTCCAGCACGCAGAACGGACTCGGCTTGACCTGGTAAATAGAGAACAACAGCGACACGGCGGTCATCGTCTGCTCGCCGCCGGATAGCAGCGAGATGCTTTGCAATTGTTTGCCCGGGGGTCGCGCCATGATCTCGATGCCGCTCTCCAGCACGTCGTTCTGGTCCGACAAAATCAGGTCCGCCTTGCCGCCGCCGAAGACCTCGGTGAACATCAGCCGGAAATTGTCGCGGATCTTTTCAAATGTCTCGGTGAACATCTGCCGTGTCTGCACATTGATGCGGTTGATGACTTCGAGCAGTTGCGCCTTGGCTGAGACCAGATCGTCATTTTGCTTGCTAAGAAACTGATAACGTTGCTCGGTTTCCTCGTATTCCTCGATGGCCACGAGGTTCACCGGGCCGATTTCATCCAGCTTCTGCTGCAAAGCTTCGATCTGCTGCCCCACGGCGATCCAATCCGTGGCCGCGCCGCTGGTCGCCATTTCTTCCGGCGTCATCACATGCACCTTGGCCGGACCTTCGTCGGCCAGCGTGATGGTGATGCATTCGCTGCGCACGTCGTCAAGTTTGACGTGATATTTCTGCTGAATCCGTTCGCGCAGGTTCTGGACGGACATGCTTTTCTGCGCCAGTTCCACGTCCAGGGCGCCGCGCAGTTCCTGCAACTGGGTCAATTGCCGCCGTTGTTCGCGCAACTGCCCGTCGCGCACGATCACGTCGTTTTCCTGTGACTGCTTCCGCGCCAGCAATTCCGCGGTTTGGGCGCCCACCTGTTCGCGTTCGTGCTGCAAACGTTCAATTTGCAACCGTGAATCCTGGATTTCCGACTCGGCCTGCTCCTTGCGGCCGATAAAGGATGAAACCTCGCTGCGCCGCTGTTCGACCGCTTGGGTCAGTTCACGAATGCGCTGCTCCAATGATTGCTGCTGCTGGCGGAACGACGCCAGCATCTGCTCCTCTGCCGCCAGCGCCACCTTGCTTTCGGTAAGCGCCGCCGTGGCCGCATCGCGTTGCTGGCGTAAGTTCTCCAGTTCCGCCGTGAGTGCGGCAACTTTTTCCCGCCCGGCAAGTTCACGCATCTCCAGTTCGTTCAACTGGACCGTCAACGTATTGCGTTTCTGCGAGCCTTCCTGCTCCTGTGCCGCCAGGTTCTGGATTTCAAAAATCACTGTCTCGATTTTCTGGTGCAGCAACCGGTTGGAATTTTGCAGGGCATTGAACTCGCCTTCACGCGTGGCGATGGCGACTTCCTGCTCGCGCAATTCCGTCTGCGCCTGTTGCAAGCTGGCCTGCAATTCCGTCTGTTCGCCAAGGAGCGCGCCGCGTTTGCGGCTCATGTCGGCCACCCGCATCTGGACTTCCGTCAGTTCCCCGTGCAGTTCGGATATCTGGTTTTTGCGTCCCAAAATCGAAGCCGGCGCCTTGGGGTTGCCGCTGCCGTTCAAATAACCGCCGGTGTAAATACCGTGCCGGCTCAGCAGGTCGCCGGTCAACGTGACGAAATCGCAGCCCGCGTGGCCGTTTTGAATCTGCGCCGTTGCCGTGACCAGGTCGGACGCGATGAACGTGCGGCCCAGCAACGCCTTCAGAAGTTTCTCCACCGATGGCTCAGCCTGGACCACTGCCAGGGCATGAACGATCTGGCCTTTTTGCAACCCGTTTTGAATCGCATCGAGACCGGCGCCCGGCGACATTTCGCCGTCAAATGCCAATTGCTTGTCGTTGGTGTATTCCAATGACAACGCAGCCACGCTCGCCCGCCCGACCTTGTTCGCGCTGAGGTCGGCGATGATTTCCTGCGCGGATTCCGGCTGTTCGGTCAGGACCAGTTGCAGGTGATGTCCGAGCGCGTTTTCGACCGCCACGACGTATTGTTCGGGGACGCGGATGCGGTCGGCCAGCGAGCCGATGACCGTGCGCGACTGGCGCAGAGCGGCCTGGGTACCCACACTGAAACCTTCGTGCGATCCTTCGAGCTGCTCGAGCACGTTCAGGCGTGAACGTTTCTCGGCCTGCGACTGCAAAAACTGGTCCTGTTCGGCCGCCGACGCCTGTAATTCCACGTGGAGTTCGCGCAACCGGTTGTGCCGTTGTTCGACCGAGCCGCGCTTGGTCTGCGCGTTCAATTTTTCCACCTCCACGCTGGCGGTAAATTCCTGCAGGCGCGCCTCGAGCCGGGTGCGTTCCTCCTCCAGTTGCAGTTTTTCGGCGGAAAGTTTTTCCAGCCGGATGCTGTTGCCCTGTTTTTGCAGATCGAGCGTGCTGAGTTCGTTGCGGATTTGTGATAGATCCTGCGCCGCGGCAAATGCCCCGGCCTGGGCCTGGCGCAAGGCCTCCTGCCGCTGGCGCAAATCTTCTTCGACCGTATTCAACGTCCACTGTTTTTGTTCCAGCGTCGCGCGATGTTGCAGGAGTGCATTTTCCGAGGTTGTCAGACGTTCCACCACCGACTTCAATTCATCCGATGCAACGTGGCAACGCTCCTCGGCCTGGGTGATGTCCGCCAGGGCCTTGGCATTTTGCGACGCCAGCTCGCGCAAACGTTCCTCGTTGAATTGAATCCGGCTTTCATGCCGGTCCGCTTCGCCCTTTAATTCCAGACCGCGCTGTTGTTTTCCAGCCACCTCGTGTTCGAGTTCGGACAGCCGGTCGCGCAATTGTTTTATTTCATCCTCACAACGCAGCACGTCGGCGGAACCGGTTTCAATTTCGTCGCGCAATTTTTCGGCGGCGTCCTGTCTTTCGGCGATCTCTCCCTGCAACACGTCGAACTGATGACGCGCGAGCTGCGTGTCAAGATGTTGCAGTTCCATGGAAATTTGTTTGAACCGGCGCGCCTTGCCGGCCTGGCGCTGAAGCGACCCGATCTGTCGTTTCACTTCGCGGATGAGGTCGGCGATGCGCAGCAAGTTCTGGTCGGTGTACTCGAGTTTGCGGAGCGCTTCCCGTTTCTGACTCTTGTATTTGGTGATGCCGGCGGCTTCCTCGAAAATCATCCGGCGATCCTCGGGCTTGCTGGAAAGAATTTGCGTGATGTGGCCCTGCGCCAGGATGCTGTAACTGGTGCGGCCCACGCCCGTGCCCATGAACAATTGCTGGATGTCCTTGAGCCGGCAGTTGGTGCGGTTGATGAAATATTCGCTGTTGCCGTCGCGGAATATCCGGCGTGTGACGGTGACCTCGTTGTACGCCACCTCAACCCCGGCCGCCCGCAGATGCTCCTCATCCATGTCACCGAGCGTCAGCGATACCTCGGCCATACCCATTGGCTTGCGACCGTCGGTTCCGGTGAAAATCACGTCCGCCATTTCGCCGCCCCGCAGCGCCTTGGCCGACTGTTCACCCAGAACCCAGCGGATCGCATCTGAAACATTCGATTTCCCGCAGCCGTTGGGACCCACGATGGCGGTGACGCCCGGCTGGAAATTGAGTGCGGTTTTGTCCGCAAAGGACTTAAAGCCAAAAACCGTAAGATTTTTAAGATACATGATCTTGAATTGCGTTTAGGCAACCAAAATTGCCGGTTTAAGTAAAGAAAAAACCACAATATAAAGCACACA
>CAZKTW010000352.1:0-3665 GCA_964555775.1 uncultured Bifidobacteriaceae bacterium
CGCGCAAAATCCAGCGTTTCCTGAGCCAGCCGTTCACCGTCGCCCAGGTCTTTACTGGCCGCGAAGGCAAGCAGGTGCCCGTGGCCGAAACCGTCCGCGGCTTCAAGGAAATCCTGGAAGGCAAGCACGACGACGTGTCCGAACAGAATTTCTACATGAAGGGCGGTATTGACGAGGTGGAGAAAGGTTGACGGTTCCTTTTCACGTATGACGCTTCACGTTTCCCGTGAGGCGATGAGGCGTGAACCGTGAGGCGTGAAACACGAATTGAAAAATGGCAGCGACTCTGAAACTTGAAATCGTCACACCGGAGGCAAAGGTTTTCTCCGATGACGTGGACATGGTCACGTTGACCGGCATCGAAGGCGAAATGGGCATTTTGCCGGAGCACATGCCGTTGATGACCCAGCTCGTTGCGGGCGAAGTCGTCGCGCGCAAGGGCGATGAAACGTATTTCCTCGCTGTCGGCGACGGCTTTGTGCAGATCACCGGCGAGCGCGTGGCGGTGCTCACCGACATGGCCATCAATGCCGACAACATTGACGAGGCCCAGTGCCAGGAGGCGGTGCGCCGCGCCGAAGCGCGCATGGCGGAAAAGCTTAGCGACGCGGAGGCCGCGCTGGTTCAGGCCGCGCTCATCCATGCCACGACCCAGCTCAGGGTCAAACGCCAGCGCCGGAAATAAAGGAGCAGGGGATTGTAGGTTGGCCGGTTGGCTCGCTGATTCGCAGTCCCGTCAAAAAAGCGGCGGAGGGCCGCCGCAGTCCAAGACCGTTCGGATATTTCAACGGCTTTCGGATGCGCGCCAGCGTCTTGGAGTGCGCCAGCCCTCTCTTTGCATTACCCACAAGTCGAACCGGATTTCGGCAATCCCAACGGGATTGTGTCCTCCAGCCCAGGGTTGCGAGGCACGAGCTACCCTGGGTTATGCCAGGTGGAACGTTCAATCCCAACGGGGTTGCGGCATTCCCTCAGCCGGCAGACTCAACCCCGGTGGGGTTGAAGGGAGGTTTTGGGGCCTTTCCCAGGGTAGCTCGTGCCTCGCAACCCTGGGCTTAGTGACGGAATCCCTTTGGGATTCACGGAATGCTGTCGGGAATTTGTGGGTAATGCAAAGAGCCCTCTGGCACTTTTGGTTCATCGGGCGGAAAAAGCTTAACTTTCAATCACGCTGATTTCCACCGGCTCGACGTTCACGCCCTGTTTCTCCAGCCATTTGATGGCGGCGTTCACCTCGCTGCGCGGGCCATCAAGTTCCAGGCAGACAATGCCAATCTCATCCGTCACGCTGGCCTGCCGGATGTTGGTGACGACCTTGAATTTGTGGCCGACCTCCCAGATGAACGGCTTCTTGATGAGCTTGGGCGGATACATCAGCCACAGGCGCTGTTGCGACGGTGAATGCGGCGACGTGCCGTGCGGCGTTTTCTTTAATGCTTTGGCCATAACAATTAAAAACTAAAAATTAAAAATGAAAAAACAAATGGGCACGGCAAGAATTGCTGTCGACCATTCTTAATTTTGCATTTTTCATTTTAAATTGGCTTTAGCCACCCGCGATGGCGGGAATGATGCTGATTTCGTCGCCGTCTTTCAACGGCGTTTCCCGGTTTTTCAGGAAGCGGATGTCCTCCTCGTTCACGTACACGTTCACGAAGCGGCGCACCTCGCCTTTTTCATCCACGAGCCGTTCCTGGATGCCGGGGAAGCGCGTCTGCAGTTCGACAATCGCTTCGCCGATGGTGGCGGCGTTGACTTCGATCAACTCCTCGTTGTTGGTCAACTTGCGGAGCGGGGTTGGGATCCGTACTTTTTTTGGCATAATAAAAATTGGGTTCTTTGGTTGCTGGAGTAATGGATTGGTGGAAGGCCAGCGTTGATCCAGCGATTCACTCATCCAATAATCCGGCTTGGTTTTTACGCATTCACTTTGCCCTCATGCGCCAGCAGGGCTTCGAATTCGCGCAGGCTGGGCTTGATTTCGCGCGGCTTGCCCAGGTAACCATCCACTGCGTCAAGCGTTTTCAAACCGTTGCCGGTGACACAAAGGACCGCGGAATCATCCCGCGGAATTTTGCCCGAGGCAATGAGTTTCTTCGCTACACCCACCGTGACACCGCCGGCCGTCTCGGCAAAAATGCCTTCCGTCTCCGCCAACAGCTTGATCGCGTCGCGGATTTCGTCGTCGGTCACGTCGTCCGCGGCCGCGCCGGTGTCCTTCATCACCTTGAGCGCATAAAAACCGTCGGCCGGTGTGCCGATGGCCAGTGACTTGGCAATCGTGTCCGGCTTGACCGGCTTGAAGAAATCCAGGCCCGCCTTTTGTGCGGTGGAAATAGGCGAACAGCCGGTCGCCTGCGCGCCGTGAATGGCCGTTTCAGTATCCGTCACGAGGCCCAGCTTCACAAATTCCTGGTAACCTTTCTGGATTTTTGTCAGCAACGAGCCGGACGCCATCGGCACGACGGTGTGCCGGGGCAGGCGCCAGCCGAGTTGTTCGGCGATTTCATACGCCATGCTCTTGGAGCCTTCCGCGTAATACGGCCGCATGTTCACATTCACAAACGCCCAGCCGAATTTGCCGGCGATCTCCGCGCACAGGCGGTTCACCTCGTCGTAATGGCCTTTAATGCCGATGACGTGCGCGCCATAAACCAGCGAGTTGAGAATCTTGCCATGTTCTAGATCCGAGGGGATGAACACGTAGGCTTTCAAACCGGCGGCCGCGGCGTTGGCGGCGACGGAATTCGCCAGATTGCCGGTCGAGGCGCAGGCGACGGTGTCGAAGCCCAGCTCGCGTGCCCGGCTCAAGGCCACGCTGACCACGCGGTCCTTGAACGACAGGGTGGGGTAGTTGACCGTGTCGTTCTTGACCCAGAGTTCGCGGATGCCGAGTTTTTTGGCGAGCCGGTCGGCCTTGACGAGCGGGGTGAAGCCGACCTGCAAACCAACGGTCGGGTCTTTCGCGACCGGCAACAGTTCGCGGTAACGCCACATGGATTTTGGGCGCGATTGAATGGCCGTCTTGGTCAGCGATTTTTTGATGTGGTCATAATCATAAACCACCTCGAGCGGACCGAAGTCGAATTCGCAGACGTGCGTCGCGGTGAGCGGATATTCCCGTCCACACTCGCGGCACTTGAGCGCCTTCATGAAACCATCATGTTCTTTCATAAAAATGCTTCGTGGCTGCGGTCGTGAGACCGCGGCAATTTTACTCGCAATTGCTCAATCAGCGGCGTTCTCACGAGACGCCGCCACTGCCAAAACAAGGGCCAAACAAAAAGCCCCAACTCAAGATGAGAAGGGGCCGACAAAACGTGCGTGCTCTTCTCATTTTCCCCCGACACCGTGTCGGGGCTGGATTTGGCACCTGGTCGTTGAACCTGCACTTCAACCGGTTGCCGTGGCGTCATCGGGCCAGTCCCTCAACCACTCGTTATGAGTCCGTTGTATCAACGGATGCGGATAGATTGATTCAACGGTGATAGTCTGTCAACTGATTTTTCAATGCAGAAAAACTATTGACCAAATCCCCTGACGGTCGTATAAAAGCAGAGTAGTTAGACAGACAGTTTGAAAGAGTGGTTAGTGGCACAAAGCAAACCTAGGTTCCTCACCAATTAGTTGTGCCACAAGTGGTATTGTGTGCTTTATATTGTGGT
>CAZKTW010000353.1:0-3618 GCA_964555775.1 uncultured Bifidobacteriaceae bacterium
GACGGCTTCGACACGGCAATGATCTGTTGGGCTCCTCCGTTCAGCCCGTCTGACGCCGCGACCACCTGCGTTCCGTTCTTCGAAGCGTGATAAACCGGGTTGCCAAACACTGACCAGAAGTACACATCATCCGCGCTGGTTGGATCCACGGCCACTCCCCGCGCGCTGTATCCGGTGAGGTAAGTGCTCCACGTAGCGCCGGCATCCGTTGAGCGATAAATCCCGCCGCCCGAAAACGAGCCATCGGCCACGTACACGGTATGCGAATTAGTGGGCGCCGTCGTCAGGTCGAATCCCCATAACGTCGACGGCAGCCCCGTGCCCGTGACCTGGTTCCAGGTTGCACCGCCATCGGTCGAACGATAAACGCCGTTGACCGGCTGCGACGAAAAGGTCTGCACCGCCGCCAGCACCAACTGGTCGGTGCCGTCGGGAAGGATCAACACCCGCTCGGTGTAGGCCGACTGGCTCGTCGCCAGCGTTTTCGTCCAAAGGCTGCCCGCGTTGGTTGAGCGCCACGCCGTACCCACCGATACAAAATCATCCCCTCCCGCGATAAACAGATTTCGATTCGTGCTCCCGAAATCAATGGATAACAGCTCGGTCTCGTAGTTCGGGCCCTGGTCGGGTCCCAGCGGCGTCCAGGTGCCATTCGGGTTTCGCCGGTACACGCCCTCTTGCGCGATGGTCGTCGGCCCCGTGGATAGGGCGTAGAGCGTCCCTGTCGGGTCGAACTTCACGTAGGAGAACCGCGTCGGTGGCACTGACTGCGCCTGCCACGTCGCTCCGTTATTAGTCGATGCGAACACCCCGCCGCTGTTATCAAATACTCCCCCGAATGCCACTGCCAGCTCGGCAGTGTTCACCGGGTTGCACGCGATCGAGTTAAGGCTCAACGACGTGATTCCTGTGGAACTGACGCGGGTCGTCGTCGTCGCGTCGTCACTCAAGATGACTCCGTAGGCTGTCGCCGCCAGCGCCACCCGCGAGGAATTGCCCGGGGCAAACCGCACATTGTTCAAGGAATACCCAGCGGTGGCGCCGGACGAGATCGTCCAGATCTGCCCGCCATTGGTGGACTTATGCACCCCGTCTGGCGTTGACGCCAGAATCACATTCGGGTTGTTCGGGTCAACTGCAATGCCGGTGGCGACCGCTTGCGGCCAACCGTTGTCGATGCGCGTCCACGATGAGCCATTATTGGTGCTGCAATAAAGCCCCAAATACTGTCCGCCGAAAAGGATACCACCGCCCACGAACCATCGGCCGCGGTCATAACGCACTGCGAGCATCGGGTTGCCGGGCATCCCCGCACCCACGTAGCTCCACGTCTGCCCGCCGTCCGGCGTGAAATACACCCAGCCCCCGCCGAAGCCCCCGCCATACACCACCATCGCCTGCAGCGTGTTCGTTGGGTTCAGCGCGATGCCCCAGCAGGAGCCCGAGGCTCCCGGTGGCGTAACGTTCGTCCAAGTCGTCCCGCTGTCAAAGGTTTTCATGACTGCGCCGCCGGCCGTGCCCGCCCAAATCACCTGCGGGTTGGTGGGATCTATCGCCACTGAATAGGTCGCGGTGAAATACCCAAGCCCAAGGTCGCGCTGGCTAAACGTCACACCGTTATCTGTCGACAACCACACCGAATCATCGCTGCCGACCCAAGCTGTGCCGTCTGCGCCAAAGGCGATGTCATAGACGCTAAGCTGTCCAATGCTCGGGACCCGCGCCCACGACACACCGCCGTCGGCGGACCGGAACAGCCAGCCATAACTGCTCCCCCCAGGTGCGACTCCGGCCAGCATCACGCTCGAGTTCACTGGGGAAATAGCGACGTCCTGCACGTCCCCGCCGAAAGGGCCCAGCGGGCGCCAGGATTGCGCGGGAACGATGGAAGGGACAGAGAGAAGGATACTAACCAGAGCCGGGAAGTGCCTTGCCACAAATCCGCTTTTCATATGAAGCCTCGTACGGGTTGCCAACATTCACTTTCTGATAACTTCAACTCTATCAAAACCATCCCTCTCCTGTCAATGTTCGCGGGCAGGAAAGGCTGAAGGCTAAATTCTAAAGTACCAAGAGTAATTTTCAGTGCGGGCGCTGCCTTCAACTTCCAGCCTTTAACCGTATCCATGCAGTTGAAAGAGATCTTAACCACGGATGAACACGGATTCCAAAACCGCAAAATACGCGAACCGGATTTCAGGATTTATTTCACCCTTTCTTGCCAGCCAAAGCTTGTGCCTGTCCTCCGACCTGACCATCGGAGCCTTAGCGAAGTTGGAAGCCAGGCGAAGGATGGAAGAGACGGCTGGAGCCTTTCATGCCGCGCCGCCCGGCAAGAGCGGAGCGTGTTCAAAATGCAGACCTGCCCCCTTCGCGCGCCAGAAATCACTGCCCCTTTAGTCCCATTTACAGAAAGCCATTCGTTCCCTATCAACTGTCCCATGAACAACCTGATTACTGTCGTTACCCGCTTCCAACTGCCTGCTGGCGCTGCCGCCGATCAGATTCGCGCTGCGTTTGACGAGGCCGCACCAAGATTCCGCAACGTGCCCGGTTTAGTCCGGAAACAATTCCTGCATTCGAAGGATTGCCGGACCGCCGGCGGAGTCTATTTGTGGAACGATGAACGTGCCGCCCGTGCGTTCATGAACGAGCACGTCGCACCGATGATTCGCGAGAAGTTTCATGTCGATCCTGCCATCGAATTCTACGGTTCGCCTGTGACCGTGGAGAATTGAATGCCTGCTCGCGATCCATCGGAGCCCGCTCGCGACGCTAGTCAGAGTTGAATGTTGAATGTTCCCTGCACCCGGTAAGAGCGAAGATTATTCAACATGCGGAGCTGGCTCCTTCAATGGGGATACGCTCCTAACGGGCAGGCAGTGTAATGGTGTGAGGAACTTGCCTGTTATCTTGATTGGAAGAGCAAAGGATTGGGGTGCGAATGTTGGAATAATGCGAATACACTTCAGCGATGCCTGGCGTGGAAGCATTCTCCCGCTGGTAAAATTGTTTTGGGCCTTTTTAGTCATTGTCCGAATGGTATTTTACTGAACCCGAATCACAATGGGGTGTTCGCCCCATAAATGATTTTTCTGCCTTCAGTCTTTGCCTCCAACCTTCAGCCGCGCGGCGCAGTTTTACGCGGCCGATGGTTCAAAACACGGGACGGACTCCTTTACGGATCAACCCTCGAACGTTCAAGTGGCTATCCGGGGGAACAGATCCGGTTGGGACTGCGCGAAGACCGGGGCGTCCTGGTTTCCTGCCGGGATGATGGATTCCATCGGGCCGCCGCCCGACACGTTTTTCATCTTCCGGGCGAGCCGGTCAAAGCGCGCATGAATCCGGTCCATGCCTTCGTCGCCACTGTCCGGTCGCTGATATTGATCTTGCACACTTCTATTGTGTTTCATCCGGCCAGCCTAGGCCGGCAACGACGTGTCCGCCATGGGGTATTCTCCTTAACAACCAATGTCCGTGCCGCGCACCCCGGCGGCCAGACAGGGTAACACCCCATTGAAGGAGGCCGCGCCTCAACGAGAATCCAAGGTGTGACGGTAAACCAAAATGCAAGTCGTGTATTGCAAGGATTGTTCAAACCACGAGAAAGAAAAA
>CAZKTW010000354.1:0-3588 GCA_964555775.1 uncultured Bifidobacteriaceae bacterium
GACGCGATGTCAACGTGCTCGTCATGGACACGGAAGTTTATTCCAACACCGGCGGTCAGATGTCCAAGTCCACCCCGCGTGGCGCGGTGGCGAAATTCGCCGCCGGCGGCAAACCGGCGGGCAAGAAGGATCTCGGCCTGATTGCGATGAGTTACGGCAACATCTACGTGGCCAGCGTGGCCATGGGCGCCAAGGACGAACAGACGTTGCGCGCCTTTGTCGAGGCGGAATCTTATCCCGGCCCGTCGCTCATTATCGCCTACAGCCATTGCATTGCGCACGGCATCGCGCTGGATCAGGGCGTGGGCGCGCGGCAGCAGAAGCTGGCGGTGGAATCCGGCCAATGGCTGCTCTATCGCTATGACCCACGGCGGGCCGAAGCCGGGGAGAACCCGCTGCAACTGGATTCCACGGCGGCCAAGTCCAAGGTACAGGATTATCTGCTCTCGGAAAACCGGTTCAAGATGCTCACCAAGAGCAAACCCGAGGACGCGAAAAAATTCTTTGCCCAGGCCCAGGGCGATGCCGAGCGACGCTGGAAATTTTACCAATACATGTCCGGGCGCAATCTGAAGGCTGAAGCCGCTCCGGCCCCGGCCCCGAAGCCTGCCGCCACGGTGGACCAACAGCCTTAACCAAAAAATGAAAATGTGAATGCCTGAAACGTGAACTGCCTTTGGCTGTCGCCGGATGGTCACGTTTTACGTTTCACGCATCACGATTATATTTATGGACCTGACCACGACTTATCTCGGTTTGAAACTCCGCACGCCGCTGGTGCCGGCGGCCTCGCCGCTTTCGGAGGAAATTGACAACATCAAGCGCATGGAGGACGCCGGGGCGTCGGCGGTGGTGTTGTATTCCCTGTTCGAGGAACAATTGCGCCAGGATCGTCTGGAACTGAACCGCAACCTGGAGCAGGGGACCTTCAGTTCCCCGGAGGCGTTGACGTATTTCCCGGAGCCGGAGGATTATCATCTCGGCCCGGAGGAGTATCTCAAACACATTGCCGCGGCAAAACAGGCCGTGCGCATTCCCATCATCGCCAGCATCAATGCCAGCATCAACAACGGCAAGTCGGTGGGTGCCTGGACCCAATTTGCCAGGCTGGTCCAGCAAGCGAAGGCGGACGCGCTGGAGTTGAACATCTATTACATTCCCACGAACCTGAACCTGCCCGCCGGAGAGATCGAGCAAACCTATCTGGATGTCATCCAGGCGGTGAAAGCCGAGGTCACAATTCCGGTGTCGGTGAAGCTCAGCCCGTTTTTCACCAATTTCGCCAACATGGCCAAGCGGATGAATGACGTCGGCGCCAACGGGCTGGTGTTGTTCAACCGGTTTTATCAGCCGGACATCGATCTCGAAACGTTGGAAGTGAAACCCAACATCCTGTTGAGCACGCCCATGGCCATGCGCGTACCGTTGCGCTGGATTGCCATCCTTTACGGACGCCTCTCGGCCAGTCTGGCGGCCACCAGTGGCATCCACCGCGGCTCCGACGTTTTGAAAATGCTCATGGCGGGTGCGGACGTGACCCAGCTCTGTTCCACCTTGATCCGGCACGGGGTCGGGCAGATCAGCGTCATTGAAAAAGAACTCGTGGCCTGGATGGAGGAGCATGAATACGAATCCGTCACGCAACTCAAGGGCAGCCTGAGCCAGAAAAACTGTCCCGCGCCCAGCGCCTTCGAACGCGCCCAATACATGCGCGCCATCTCGAACTATACCGTGGCGTAACGCCGGCGGAGAATTTGCCAAAGGTAAGGCGCGTCACTCCCGTGCGCGCCGCCTTTTTTGCCAGGGCTGAATCCGGATTGCCCCCCGACCCGAATTTAACCGCATCCGCCTACGCCAAAAGGGCTACGGTGGACAGGAAGAGCGCAGAGAACGCAGAGAAATCCTGCCGCGAAAAGCACGAACCACACGAAAGGTGGGGCGAGGCTACCGACGAGCCGAATTTTTTACCGTAAAAAGGCGCAGAAGGCGCAAAATCTTTTACACGGATTACACGAATCGTCACGAATTCGGCAGAGGCAAAGGCCCGTTGCGGATCGAGTGAGCGGGCGCGAACGAGTCAACATGCCGCAGGCCCGATGAGGTGAACCGCAGATAAACGCTGATGGACGCAGATGACGAAGGACAGCGCGTCCCGCCTGTCTCAATTCAATCGGAAACCGTAAAATACTCAAACCACGCGAAAGGGCGCAAAATTCAAACCCCAATGGGAGCGCCGATTTCCATATCGGCTCGGCCTGACAGAGGTGGATCCATTTTAAACCACAGAGGTCGCACCGAGCGCAAAGAACTTCCAACCGGGCCTCAGAAAATCAAACCACCGCCACCGCCTGCGCAATCGTGAATTTGAAATCATTCGTGCGGATCACCGCGTCGTCTGGAATCAGTTTGTATTGCCATGGCTTTTGTTTGTCGGCCTTTGATGCCGCCTCGCACCATTTGATGGCAGCTTTGGCCTTGGCGAGAACATCGCCTTCGGAAATCGCCTTTCGTTCCTTTGTTTCCAATAAGTATTTCCGCGTTTCCGTCTCAGCGACGAAATCCGGGTTGTAGGGCCGGCCAGCGTAGTAAATCGGAAGTTGATCCACCGGCGGGCGCAGCCATTTTAGCACCGCTTTGTCATCCTCCATGATTTCGGCCAGGGTTTTTTCCGGCGTTGAATCGAAGGCAGCACAATCGAACAGGCACTTTGTCAGCCCGGTAAAAATGTAACGCCGGATTTCGCTCGCTTGTGAAATTTGCTCTCGCAGCGGCAACGTGCCGCCGTCGGCAAACACTGTCTTGGTGAATCCGCCGAACACGATGAATCCGTCAGCAACGATATGCTCAACTTCGGCCTCGTCCTTAATGTTCGCCCGGATTTGCTTTTTCAAATCTTCAAGTATGGAAACGCGATAGAGGTGAACCAGCTTTTTCAATTCTGCCTCCGGCTTTCCTAGGCCCGCGATGTAATCATCCACGGCTTTCAGCACGAAGTCCTTGTCGGCAAAACTCAATTCATCCAGTCCCTGAAGCAATCGCCCGGCGAGGAAGTTTCTCGGTTCGGCGATTTCCAACACCTCGACGGTTTCATCCGTGCGTTCCTGGCCGGTTGCCAGATTGGAGGCTCGCAACTTCTGCTCCACCAGTTCCAAGCCGATCAGTGCCGGTTTGGCGGTGAAATCCAGACGAATCTCTTTGGTATTAACGATTGTCGTGATTCTTGGAATATCAATGTTCTTACCGGCAAACCGCTGAATCTCAACACGCAATTTTTCCTTCAAATCCTCTTTGAACTTGTCAGCGTCAAATTGTTCTGCCGGCCTCCCGCCGGGCTTGAACATCTCTCCTTGTGCCGGTTGCGTTGCGACGGTAGCAGCTTGCTCCCGCCGCTGCGCCTCGATCAGTGCCACCTGCTTTTGCGCGATCTGTTCGACGACTAGTTCCAGCTTTTTCGGATCGTTCGCCAGTTCCTGCGAAGTGATTCCTTGGAATTCATCTTTCGCTGTCCGCAATGCCAGGTTTACTTCCACGGGAAAGTAAGTGGCGTTGTTGTGAACGCTGGTTGTTTTTTCCCATGTGACTGTGCCA
>CAZKTW010000355.1:0-3584 GCA_964555775.1 uncultured Bifidobacteriaceae bacterium
CGTTACCTGCAAGCCGATTTCCATTCCAGTGATTTTGTGTCCTGGTTTCCAGCGACGACCACGGACCGGCTTTTGAGTGCATTTGTGCAGGATGAAATTATTTTGGTTCCAAACCGGTTCAAGGCGACGCTCGGCTCCAAGTTCGAGCACAACGATTACACGGGCTTTGAAATCGAACCCAGCGTCCGTTTGTCATGGACGCCGACGAAGAAGCAAACCGTCTGGGCGGCTGTGTCGCGGGCGGTGCGCACGCCATCCTGGAGCGATCTGGCGGCCCACGTAAATCTGGAAACGTTGCCGCCCGCGCCGCCGTTCATCCCTTTTCCAACCTCGCTGGTCAGCCTGGGAAACCCGGCCCTGGATGCCGAGGCAGTGATCGCCTACGAACTGGGTTACCGCGCCGAACTGGCCAGGAATTTTTCAGTGGACGTGACGGGATTCTACAACGATTACGACCGCTTGATTGAGCCGACGGCCGTTACGACCGGTTTTGATGGGAATCCGCCGCCGCACGGACTGGTGACCAGCACTTTTGAAAATGCCGGGGGCGGCAGTTCCTACGGCGTCGAAGTGTCCGCCCGCTGGGATGTGACGGACCGCTGGCATCTGACCGCGAACTACTCGTGGCTTAATGTGCAATTTGATTTCAATTCGTCGTATCTGCAAGCGGGGCCGGAGCACCAGGCCCAACTCCGTTCGTCGCTGGACCTGCCGGATCATTTTGAATTGAATGGCGCCGTCTCCTTCACGGAGCAAGCCGAAGTGCCGTATGGCATCTCGCAAATCACTATTCCCGATTACTTCCGGCTGGACATCGGCGTGGTCTGGCATCCGACAAAAAACCTGGAAATCGGCATCTGGGGACAGAACTTGCTGACCGACCAGCACGCCGAATTCACCAGTTACAAAACGGCTTTGATAACGGAAATCCCGCGGAGTGTGGTTGGCCGCGTAACGCTGCGATTCTAGTGAAGAGTCTGAAGTCCAAAGTCCATAGTCCAAAGCGGGGGGCCGACCCGGTTCCGCCGGGGGCGCGACTTTGGACTTTGCACTTCAGGCTTTGGACGTTGATATTCTTCTTCATCAGTTGGACCGTCGCACAGGCGGATGATTCCGTCTCCAAGGAATATCAAATCAAGGCGGCGTATTTGTATAACTTCGCGAAGTTCGTGGAGTGGCCGGCGCAAAGTTTCACCAATGCCCGGTCGCCGCTGGTCATCGGCATTCTGGGAAAGGCCCCGATCGGCCAGGAATTGCAGGCCATTGCCCGGGACCATAACATCAACGGCCGGAATATTGTGATCAAGGCGGTCGCGGACGCCGCGGAAGCAGGCCAGGTGCAGCTGTTGTTTTTCGGCAACGACGCCAACAGCCGCGTGGTGGAAATGTTGGCCGCGCTCAAGGGGGGCGCGGTGCTGACCGTGGGTGAATCGGACAAGTTCATTGCCGCCGGCGGGCTGATCAACTTTGTGAGGGAGGCCGACAAGGTGCGTTTTGAGATCAACGCCGCGGCGGCGGAACACGCCGGCCTGAAAATCAGTGCCCAGCTGCTCAAGCTGGCCAAACCGGTTCACACCCCTCCTGACCCGAAGCCATGAACTTTCTCCGCAACCTTCCGATCAAACGCAAGCTCATGGTTATTATCATGGTGGTCAGCGGCGTCGCAACGTGGGTGGTCAGTCTGAGCTTTATCACCTATCAACAGGTTGCCTACCGCAGGCAGATGGTGCAGGACCTGTCCATTTTGGCCGCCGTAACCGGCGCCAACAGCACGGCCGGCCTGTCGTTCAACGAAGCCGGCTCCGTGGGCGAGGCGCTGAAATCGTTGAGCGCTCAACCCGGCATTGTTCACGCCTGCATCTATGACAAGGATGGCCGGCCGTTTGCCCGCTATCAGCGCGCTCAGGTGACGGGGGAGTTCAGGCCGCCTTCCGTCCGCGGTGATGGAAGTCAATTTGGACAAAACCGGCTGGAGTTGTTCCGACGGATCAACCTGGCCGGTGAAACCATCGGCACGATTTATCTCGAAATGGATTTGCATGAAATGAACATGCGCATCTGGCGTTACGTGTTGATCATGTTGCTGGTCCTTCTGGCCGCGGGCGTCGTGGCTTTTTTCCTTTCGGCGTGGCTGCAAGCGTACATATCCAAACCGCTTTCGGACCTGGCCAGCACCGTCACGATCATTACCGCGAACAAGGATTATTCGGTGCGGGCGGTCAAATCGGGGGAGGACGAACTGGGGCGGCTGATTGACGGGTTCAATGAAATGCTGGCGCAGATTCAGGAACGCGACGCCAATTTGGAACGCCGGGTCAAGGAACGCACCGGGGAACTGGCCCATTCCCTTTCCCTGACCCGCGCCACCCTGGAATCCACCACGGACGGAATACTGGTGACGGATGGACAGGGAAAAGTGACCAACTTCAACGAACAGTTCATCTCCCTATGGCACATCCCGCGTGAGCTTGCGGAAACCAAGGATGAGCAGCAATGGTTGGCCGTCGCCTTCCGGCAGCTGAAGGATTCCGAACAGTTTGCTCGCGGGGTGAAGGAGTTGTATGAGCATCCGGAACGGGAAAGCTTTGACGTGCTGGAATGCAACGATGGAAGGGTTTTGGAACGCAGTTCAAAACCGCAGCGCATGGGCGAAAATATCGTGGGCCGGGTCTGGAGCTTCAGGGACGTTACCGAGCGGGCCAGAATCCAACGGGAAATCGCCGAATCACGAAATTTCTTGGATCGGATCATCAATTCCATCAGTGATCCCATTTTTGTCAAGGATCGGCAGCACCGGGGAGTGTTGGTCAACGATGCCTTCTGCAGTTTAATGGCGCGCAGACGCGAGGAGTTGATCGGGAAATCGGACCATGATCATGATTGTTTCTCCGGTGCGGAAGCGAACGGGTTCAGGTCCAAGGACGAACTGGTCTTCGAGACCGGGAAGGAGAACGTCAACGAGGAAAAGTTCACGGCCGCTGACGGAACGGTCCATTGCCTCATCACCAAAAAATCGCTTTACACCGACGAAAAGAACGAAAAATTCATCGTCGGGGTCGCCCGAGACATCACCGAACGGCAACGGGCCGAGGCCGAGCTGGCTTACGAACGCGATTTGTTGCGGGCGCTGCTGGATAATTCGCCGGATCACATTTATTTCAAGGATGCTCAATCCCGCTTCATCAAAACCAGCCAATCCCAGGCCCGCCAGTTTGGCGCGGCCGCCGCGGATGAAATGGTGGGCAGGAGTGACTTTGATTTCTTCACCGAAGAACATGCCCGTCCCGCTTTTGAGGATGAACAGAATATCATCCGCACCGGACAGCCGATGATTGGCAGAATAGAAAAGGAATCCTGGAAGGACGGACGCGGGGAAAGCTGGGTGCTCACCACCAAAATGCCGTTGCGAGACAAAACCGGCCAGGTCATCGGCACGTTCGGCATCTCAAAAAACATCACGGCCATCAAGGAGGCGGAGGCCCGGCTGGAGGAAGTCCACCGGCAACTGGTGGATGCCTCGCGGCAGGCGGGGATGGCGGAAGTGGCGACGAGCGTGCTGCACAACGTGGGCAACGTGCTCAACA
>CAZKTW010000356.1:0-3566 GCA_964555775.1 uncultured Bifidobacteriaceae bacterium
GACGCCACCCGGACCAATTTTTATCCGTCCGTCTTCCGGCCGCTCTTTTCCCGGGACGCCGATGGCTTGGGCACCAATGTCTATATCACCGGCTATACGAATGTTGCTGGAGTTGCATTTTTGACGAATGATTTCCAGCTGGCACAACCGATTGATATTGAGGAATTATCGACCATGGGTGGCCAGGTGATTAATCTGGCTACCAACGTTTATGGTGTGCCATGGATCATTGGCGCCAAAAAAGGTTTCCCCAACTTCAACCAGTTTACGATGCAAAATGTGGTGGTGGTGGAACGCAAATTGCAGGTGACGCGCCAGACGCTCGACGGGGTCATCTCCACCAATCAGATGTATATTTTCAGTGTTAGCAACTCCCTGGGCGCCGAACTGTGGAACTCGTATAATTCCAATTATGTCAGCGTCAATGCCTCTTCCCCTGCTTTGCCTCAGATCCAATGTTTGGTCCGTGACAACATTTCGATGGTACTGACGAACGATGCTTTTTTGCCCCCGATGCTTTTCCCCCCAAAGATCATTAACGGCGGTTTCACCAATACTTTTTCGGTATCCACGTGGCCGGGTTCCGCTCCGTGGAATGCGGATGCTTACAGTGGTCAACCCCGAGCAGGTTCGTTCTTCATCCCATTAAACCCAGCGGTTTCGACGGTTGTTTTGCTCACCAACTCGGTCTATTATTACGGCCCTGGCAGTTACATTCCCCCCCTCGGAGGCGGTCCATTTCCCGGTCCGGGCTTCATCCCCCAATACCTGTATCCTTCGAACTATTTGGACCACGGCACTCCGCAACTGCCGCACTTTGGTTTGTTGACCACCAACCGTCTGCAGGTGGTCATTCTGGACGGCACCAACGTCATTGATTATGCCCATTTCGCCGGGCCTAACAGTTCTCGAGACATCAACGCAGAATTAAGGGATCCAGATTCCTTTGGCAATGCCAGGGATGAGTATATGTGGAGCACCAATGCTTACTTTGGCGGACCTACGCCATATGGGATTGTGAACCAAATCAACTATTCCAGCGGGCTGCCGGACCCGACCGCGCCGGCAATGGGCACGATCGAGCCCTCGTGGAACCCGGGTAACAAGGCCTTTGAACAAGACTTTTTTGCCGCCTTTTTTAACGAGGGTCAACCGTATAGCCGGCCGTCCGGAGGGACAATCCTCAACACCAACCTGAGCCAGCAGGCACCCTTCTCGCCGATACGAACTTGTTACGAATATATTTCCTGGCAGGCAAACGATCCGCTCGTCCATTACTTGGCGAGCGACCTGAATTATACCGGGCAAGACACCACACCGCCCACCGGAATACAAAAGTGGTACAGCGATGCGCCTTTGCCCCGGCCTGTTTTCAACACTTTGAATCAGAAATACCAGCCATGGGGAAGAAAGCACGTCTATCCGGGGTCGGATTCAGATCCCTCCTACAACCTCATGATCAAAGACCCGTTGGTCTGGCAGTCGGACAATTGGGATTTTCCGACGAACAAATTCCCGACTGTTGGCTGGCTGGGCCGGGTCCATCGTGGCACGCCGTGGCAGACGGTTTATCTCAAGGCGTCAGGCATCCTCGGCGAAATTCAAGGCGGGGTGTACGTTGGAACCAACACCTGGGTGAATTGGACGGGCGACTCGCAATTGGCTTTCGGCCAATACTTCGACGCGGTCAATTCCACGCCGGCGCAGGATCGATGGATGTTTGATTTGTTCACCACCGCGTTCAATGACAACGCCTCGCGCGGAACCCTGTCAGTCAATGTCGGTCCGACCAATGCCAATCTGGCCGCCTGGTCGGCTTTGCTCAGTGGTATCGTTGTGCTCACCAATAATTCTCCCAATCCAGCCATCGGGGTGCCTCCTACCAATAGCTGGTTTACGATCAATCCGGCCGGCGTTTACAATCCGGCCCTGCTGCCGGCCCAAAAGCCGGCGATTGTGCAGATCGTGCAAGGCATCAATCAGGCGCGCATGACGCTCACCAACGCCGATGGTTTGGTGGGAACGTTTGAGCACGTGGGCGATATTTTCCGGGCGCCGCAGTTCACCGAACAATCGCCATTCCTGAACTGGAACAATGGTGCGCAACAGCAGTACGGCATCAATGACGAGATGTATGAATGGCTGCCGCAACAGATAATGTCGCTGTTGCGGGTCAGCGATTCGCCGCGTTACGTGATTTACTGTTACGGCCAGACGCTCAAGCCCGCGCCCAATGGCATCTATAACGGCAGCGGCCCGTTCTTCCAAATGGTCACGAATTATCAGGTCGTTGCGGAAACTGCCACCCGTGCCGTCGTGCGATTTGACAGCATGAAGACCAATGTGGTTGGCACCAATTTTGTGTTTGGTGGCATCAACTGGTTCAGTATGCCCTATGTGACGAACAACCATGCTGTCATCGAGAACTTCAACCCGTTGCCGCCCGATTGAATGAAAGCGAAGATGGATAATAGAGGGTGGCACCCGAATTCCGAAGTCATCTTACAGAAGATAACGGAGGTAACGGAGAGCGAAGAAGTTGCGGGCAACGCGTTCTTGAACCGATCGTTCCGGAGCTTTTCCGGCCCGAGCCTGCTCTCCATTGGCTCCGTTGGCTCCTGTTCAAGATCAATTTTGGTTTCTTGGTTGAGAATGGTTGTGGTGGCGACGCTGCAGCGAAGCGAAGGCTGGCGCGCTATCCCCGCCTTTTCTTTTGGTTTTAGCGGAAATTTTGTGAGATAATCATTAACTGACCCAACGTTTTATGCGTGCGCGTGTGTGGATTGTTTTGTTGGCCTGCCTGCTGTGTCTGGCGGGCACGTGGCTGTTCTGGCATCAACCCGTGAATTCGCGGACGCAGCCGCCCGCGCGCCCCACTGTCGCCACGCCACTGGCGACCACGGTCCGTTCCGCCTCGACGGCGCCGAACCTCTTGACCCCGGCCGCCAGCACTGCGGCCAAAGCCGGCGCCAATGAGTTTGCTTACCGCCTCAGCAACACAACCAAGACAATCGGACAGTTGACGGGTGACCGGCATGCGGTGCTGCTGGAGAACGCGCTGCTGGACACGAGCAAGCCGTTGAACCTGTCCATTCCGGCGCAGCTGCGTTCGCCGGGTGATCCGGGGGCCTACATCGTACAGGCGCGCGGACCGATCGGCCGCAGCTTCCGCGCGTTGCTGGCGCGGTCGGGCGTGCAAATCGTGGCTTACATTCCGAACAACGCCTATCTGGTGCGTGTTTCACAAGGGGGCGCGAAGGGGTTGCTGGCAAATTCCCTGGTGCAGTCGGCGATACCGTACGAGCCGTATTACAAAATATCGGCGTCAATGCCGGTGATGGTGGGAGAAAAAACATTGGCGGCGGTGGCGCCATCAACCAACCGGGTGGGGGGACCATCGTTGCTGGAGTTGGCGGTGAAACAGTCACCGCTGCCGGTGGGAACGTCCTTGACGCTGGGATTGTTCAACGCCGATGCGGCGGCGACGGTCACACAGATTGAAAAGCTGGGTGGCCGGATTATTGGGCGGGACCAGTCGCCGTTTGGACCGGTGGTGCGGGTGCAAC
>CAZKTW010000357.1:0-3528 GCA_964555775.1 uncultured Bifidobacteriaceae bacterium
GCGTGCGGCGCTATCGCCTCGCGTCCAAGGCGCCGGTTTCATTGGATGCGCCGATCGGTGACGACGAACTGAGCCGGGTCTCCGAAGTCGTGGCCGATCCGAATGCGGCGTTGCCGTTTGACCGGATCATCCAAGAAACCGACACGAGCCTGGTGCGGGAGGTTCTGGCCACCCTTACCGAACGCGAGAGCGCGATTCTCAGTCTGCGTTTTGGTCTGGAAGACGGCCGGCCGAAGACCCTGGAGGAGGTTGGCGAGCGCATGGGCGTGACCCGCGAACGCATCCGTCAGATCCAGGAGGAAGCACTCAAAAAACTGCGCACCGGGATGGAGGAACGCGAACATCCGGCCACGGACGAGGCAACGGCATTTGCGGTGGCGGCGTGAGAGCGTTGTCATCAAAGTCTAAGGTCACAATTTGTGATCTTAAAACCAATGCAAAGTGTGTCGTTTGGAACTGGTCGCAAATTGCGACCAGTTCAGCACAACGCGGTTGTTGTAAGCAGCTTACGTTAAACACTTCTGGATGTCGTGGGCTAGCCAAAGTTTCATCGCCTGAACGATTCTCTCCGGCGAGTGTGGAGGACGGGATGCGTAGGACGCTGGCCCGTCGGCCGCACTCTTAATCGCTAGGGCCGAGCCAAACTCCTGAACAATCTTTTCGGCGTCTTGAAGTGTCATGGCAGGTCTAGTCGCCGGTCCGGTTCCGTGTTTGAATTATCTCCGCTGGCCGCGCAACCAAAGCGCAACTTCATCGTGGTTCATTACGTCATAGGCAATCAGGGTTTTACCGTCGTGGATAAACACCACCCGCCATTGCAGATGCACGCGGATTTCGTAGGAACGCCGGGCCAGTTTGCGAAGCCCAAGTCCCCGATGTTGATGCGGATCGCCAAAAGCCAAGGCAACGTCGCCAATGGCCTTGGACGCTTTTTCCCGCACGTCCGGTGGCAGCTTGCCCGCTGCTTTTTTGATTCGTTCCGAGAGCAGGACTCGGATCATAGCTTGCCCGTGAAGGTCTCCAGCTTGCCCGCTTTGCGCGATGACGCGATTTCAGCCAGCGCGGAATCCTCCGCTGCCGTGGCTTGCGCCAACGTCACACCATATTCGTCCAACGCCGGAAAATCACTGGGACGAAAAGGCAGGCCGCGCAATTTAACCATTTGCGCAAAAAACATGGACACCGCCGCCGTCGGCGTAATGCCGATTTCGCGGCAGACCTCGTCCGCCTCTTCCGCCAGTTCGCTGTCAATCCGAAGCCTGATTTGCTCAGTCATGTATCAATTGTGCCACAGGATTAAACGCTGTCAAGGTCTCCACTTTTCCATGAATCCATCAAAATGGATTTCTCGACGAGTCAAACAGGTCGTTGCGCAAATCGGCTTCCGTCACTGGCCCAACGTCAATGTTTTATCCGATTCCTAATGACACCACTTCGGTTATGCAAGAAGTGTTTGCCACCAACCACCCGGCTGTCTCGGCGAGCTGCCGGCCTTAATTTACGAACATGGCCTCGTTGGCTTGCAACAGGGCGTGGGCGTATTTTTCCCAGGGCTTCAACGGCTGGCGGTCGGTGGGAATGCTGGCAAAGGAATCCGCCAGTTTTTTGGCCCGGATTGGATTCGCCACCTTAGGCACCGACATCCGCGGAACATTTTCGTTTTCCGGCGAATTCAGCACAAAGTTCACGCCCAACTGGATTTCCACCGGGTTCGGTTCGCGCTGATAACATAATTCATACAGCAGCTTCACCCGGTCGTCGTCGTTGGTCAGGGTGGTGAAGTCGGGCCGGGCCACCAGGTTCCGGGCCTGTTCAATCACCAGCGGGCTGTTCATCAGGAACAACGATTGTTGCGGCACGATGGTCTCGTAACGTTTGCCCGTGGTGATGTCGGGATTGGCGAAATCAAACTGGTTGTAAAGCTCTGGCAGGTTGCGCCGGTCAATGAATCCATAAATGGTGCGCCGGGTGGAGTAGGGATACGCTCCCAGGTTCACCGGCTGGCCGCCCATGGTTTCATCCAGCTTCCCGCCGATGGCCAGCAGGGAATCGCGGACCTCTTCAAAGTCCATGCGCCGGATGTTCGCCCGCCATAACCAGCGGTTCATGGGATCGATCTGCGCATAACGGGGATTGTCCTCGCAGCTTTCCTGATAAACGCTGGAAAGCATGATCAGCCGGTGCAGTTTCTTGATTGACCAGCCGTCCGCCATGAAACGTGTGGCCAGATAATCCAGCAACTCCGGATGGCTTGGCGGCGCCGACTGGTTGCCCAGGTCATCGGGGGTCGTCACGATGCCCTCGTCAAAATGGTGCAACCAGACGCGGTTGACAATCACGCGGGCGGTCAGGGGATTGTTCGGGCTCGCGATGTCGTTGGCCAGCTCCACGCGCCCGCTGCCGTATTGGAACGGGACCCGGTTTGGCGGCGACAGGATTTCCAGAAATTGGCGCGGCACGATGGGTCCCTTGTTTTCCGCCTCACCCCGGATGAAGACCGGCGAATCTTTTGGTGTCGGACTGTCCACCAGGATCATGGCGCGCTCGGGGGCATCCGGATGGTTCAGTTCCAACTCCGCCTGATCACCGCGGATCTGCGCTTCTTTCTGGAGAATCGGCCGAACTTTCGCCCGGTCTCCCCGGTTCTCTTTTCTCTCCTGTTCCAACGCGGCCAGTTGATTGTTCAAGGCCATGGTCTTGTCGTAGTAATCAAGGTAGTTGGTGGAACTGGAGTTGACCTTGCCGATGATCGGTCCCTGGGCGGGTTCGGTGCAACTGGCAAAGACGCCGTGCAGGGAATAATAATCCTTGGTGGGAATGGGATCGAACTTGTGGTCATGACAGCGGGCACAGGTGACGGTCAGCCCCAGGAAACCTTTCGTCACCACATCAATGCGGTCGTTGATGATGTCGTTTTGTTTTTCTTCGAACCGTTCACCCACGGTCAGGAAACCCATGGCGGCGAGGATGGTTTTGTCCGGGGTCATCGGGGCGAGTTTGTCGGCCGCCATTTGTTCCAGGATGAACCGGTTGAACGGCTTGTCCTCGTTGAAGGCGCGGACGACATAATCGCGGTAGGTCCAGGCGTAGGGATAGCGATAATCCTCCTGGATCTTTTTCACATCGCCCTTGGTGTCGGAGTATCGCGCCACATCCAGCCAGTATCGGCCCCAGCGTTCGCCGTAATGTGGCGAAGCCAGCAGGCGGTCAACGACTTTGGCAAAGGCGTCCGGTGAGTCATCGGCCAGAAAATCATCCACCTCCTGCATGGTGGGTGGCAGGCCAATGAGATCAAACGTCGCCCGGCGGATCAGCGTGCGCTTGTCCGCAATCGGATTGGGCTTCATGTCGTTGGCTTCCAGCTTCGCCAGAATGAAATTGTCAACCGGGGTCTGGACCCAGTTGGTTTCCTGGACCTCCGGCACGAGCGGATTCTTAATGGGTTTGAAGGCCCAATGATCGCGCGGCGATTTGTTTGTCGCCAACACCATTCCTACGCGTGGATCGGGTGCACCCATCTTCACCCAA
>CAZKTW010000358.1:0-3520 GCA_964555775.1 uncultured Bifidobacteriaceae bacterium
TGATAGGTGAACGTACTGCGGAAGAAATCAAGATACGCATCGGCTCCGCGTTTCCTTTGGAACAGGAATTAACCATGGATGTCAAAGGCCGCGACCTGGGTTCCGGCCTGCCCAAAACCCTGACCATCCGTTCCGAGGAAGTTCGCGAAGCGTTGCAAGAACCGCTATCGAGCATTTTGGAGTCCATCCGCCTCACGCTGGAACGCTGTCCGCCTGAACTCGCCGCTGATCTAGTGGATCGCGGCCTGGTCATGGCCGGCGGCGGCTCACTGTTGCGCGGCATTGACCGGCTGGTGGCGGAGGAAACCGGATTGCCGGTCCATCTGGCGGACGACCCCATGAGTGCGGTCGCCGAAGGCACCGGCCGCGTCTTGCAGGAAATCGAATTCCTCAAGCGCGTCGCGACCAACGCCAAATACTGATTTCCCGCCTTAGCGTTCGCCTGCATACCCCGACCCGCGGGTCGGAGCGGTTGCAGGATGTTTAGAAAAAAACAATATCTCGCGCTCGGCGCGGTGACGCTGGTGGCACTGCTGATTCTCAGCCTGCCCCCGCGCGCCACTTCCCGCCTCAAACTTGCCGTCGGCAGCTGGTTTTTGCCGCTGTTCGGCCTGGCCAACGCGGCGCAACAACTTCCCGCCGATCTGGCCGACAGCGTTCTGCCCCGGCGCGAGTTGCTCCAGCAAATTGACCGGTTCCGCCGTGAAAACGATCAGTATAAAGCCCAGGCCGTGCAGAACACGGCCATCGCGCGTGAAAACAACCAGCTCCACTCGCTCCTCAACTGGTCGCAGCAGGCACCCTGGAAGCTCAAACTGGCCAACGTTGTGCTTCGCGACCCCGCCAACTGGTGGCAGACCGTCCAAATCAACCTCGGCAGTCGTGATGGCATCCAAGTCAATCAACCGGTGCTGACCGCCGAAGGGCTGGTTGGACGGGTTTCCGCCGTGGGATACGCGCGTTCACAGGTGGTTTTGATTGGTGATCCGAAATGCCGTGTCTCTGCGATTGTTGAAAATCCGGCGCATGACATGGGAATCATCAGCTCCGGCAGCCCGGTGGGCACTTCGCTCGTGGATTTGACCTACCTTTCCGGCACGGCGAATTTAAAGCCCGGCCAGAACGTTTTCACCAGCGGCCTTGGCGGTGTTTTTCCCAAGGGCATTCTCCTGGGCCAGGTGGTCGATTCGCGTCCGGTTGAAATGGGCCTTTATACCGAAGCGCGCGTGAAACTCTCCGTCAACCTCGGCGCGCTCGAACAAGTCGGGGTGATTCTCAATCCGCCACTCAATTAATGAACGTTCTGCAGACCATCCTGATTCTGACCGCCGCATTTCTCGCGGTGTTCGGCGAGGCGACGTTTCCGGTTCTGCGCTATTGGCTCGGAGCCCAGGTGGATTTGCTGCCGGTTTTGATGGTGTATGCGGCATTGAACGCGGACCTGGTCACGGTTTCGCTGCTGGCGGTGTTGGGTGGCCTATGGTTCGATGCGTTGTCGGCCAACCCGCTCGGGGTCAGCGTTCTGCCGCTTTATGTGATGGGATTTCTGATTTATCTGCGGCGCGATTTGATTTTGCGCGAAGGGTCGTTCGCCCAGCTCACTCTCGGTACCGTCGCCTGCGCCGTCGTGCCGGCCTTGTCCGTTTTGCTGATGTTGACTGTCGGGGAACAACCACTGTTGGGCTGGAGTTCGATCTGGCAATGGATCGTGATGACGGCCGGCGGCGCGGCAGCGACGCCCTTGGTGTTTGCGCTGTTCAATTGGTGCCACCATGCACTCGGTTATCAGCCGAGGACCGAAACCAGTTTCCGTCCCGACCGGGAAATCCGGCGGGGAAGATTATGAGTCCACGGTTGCCAGTCCACCGTCCACAGTCGAAACGCCGTGGCGAAGGCAACGGCAAGACTGTGGACTGTGGACTGTGGACGAAGGACTGTATGCCATGCTGATTTTCGACGAATTGAAACGCAACGACCCGCAGCTCCGTCTTCTGGCGGCCACGCTGGCCGTTGGCCTGTTGTTTTTGCTGACGGGCCTGTGGTGGGTGCAGGTCGTTTCCGCGGGCAAGTACGAAAGCCATCTGGAGACCCAATCGTATCGCACGGTTCGCATCCCCGCCATGCGCGGAAAAATCCTTGATCGGCGCGGCCGCGTGCTGGCGGAAAATCGTCCCCGCTACAGCCTCAGCCTTTACCTCGATGATTTGCGCCAGCCGTTTTCCCTTGCTTGCAGCAATGTATTGAAATCAGCCCGGGCCGACCAAAAACAAGGAATCGCGGCGCAGGAGAAAAAACTCGGCCGTTCCCTGACCAAGGCTGAACTGAAACAAATCCGGTTTGCTCCGGGGCAACTGGATCAACTTTACGCCCGAGCGCGCTACAACGTGGCCAGTGCCGTGATTGCGGAAGTAGGGCGCTGGCTCGGGCAGCCGCTCACGCTGGATGCAAGGAATTTTGCGACCGCCTATGAAAAGGAACGGGCGATGCCTTATACCGTCCTCAAGGACCTGAACGACACACAAATAGCCCGTTTTGAGGAGCAATACCCCGGCGGTTTGGGCCTGGTTTTGGACCAGCAGCCTGTTCGTTCCTACCCGCTTGACACGACGGCGGCGCATTTGCTCGGATATGTCCTGCGCGACGACAGTTCCAAGGAGGGTGAAGATGCCTCGCCGTTCAATTATTATCTGCCCGATTATCGCGGCCAAGTGGGGATCGAGGCCGGCTTCGACACGCAATTGCGCGGACACCCCGGTGCGGCGGCTGTGCTGGTGAACAATCTCGGCTACCGGCAGACCGAAAACGTGTGGAGCCAGGCTGAGCCGGGCGACAATGTCGTGCTGACGATCGACCTCGATGTCCAACAGGCGGCGGAAAACTCGCTCCTGGCGCACCAGGGCGCGAACGCGCGCGCCGCGGTGGTGGTGATGGACGTGCACACCGGCGATGTGCTCGCCCTGGTTTCGTCTCCGGCGATCAATCCGGATTACGCCGCCAACGACCCGGCGCGCCTGGCCGACCCCAAGCTGCGTCCGCAAATCAACCGGGCTACGTATGAAAACTACATGCCAGGTTCGATTTTTAAACCCATCACGGCGCTCGCCGCATTGGAAAATGGGTTGAATCCGGATGAGGTTTATCAGGTGCAACCGGACCCGGCGGAGCCATGGCACGGTTGCATTTTTGTTGGCGCAAGAAAAGTCAAGGACACCGTGCCGCCGGGTTCTTACAATCTCAAACGCGCCATCGTGCAATCCAGCAATGCCTATTTTATTTTCAACGGTTTGCGCACGGGCATCGAGAATATTGTCCGGCTCGGTGAAAAATTTCATTTGGGTCAGCGGGAAGGTTTGCCCACCCTTCAGGATGCCAAGGGGAGTTTCCCGACGCTCGAACGGATAAACAAGCCCGATTGGCACGATGGCGATTCGGCGAACATTTGCTTTGGCCAGGGCGAAGTTGCCATAACGCCAATGCAAATTGCGGTCGTGTATTCGGCCATCGCCAACGGCGGAAAGGT
>CAZKTW010000359.1:0-3504 GCA_964555775.1 uncultured Bifidobacteriaceae bacterium
GCACCTGCAACGGTCGTTCCAGCGACGATACGGCAGGACGCGCAAAATGCAACGCTGCGGCCAGGAGAAATCCGCTCGCCAGATAGGCCAGCCATTTCAGCCCGAACGCCAGCCATGGCAATCCCAGGCTGCAGCCCAAACCCAGGTGATGGCTGTAGCCGGTGCGGTAAAGCAGTTGATTGCGCGCCAGCAGCTCGTTCACTCCGCCCGCGCCAAACCTCAGGCTGGAGCCGAGGTCCGTCATGCCCGTCTGGCCGAAGTGCGTGAGGTATTGGGCCACGTCAGCCGGCTTGCCGGAAAGCACCACGGCGGAAAAAAGCACCGGCAATTGCGTGCCGCAATTCCGGGCCTGGTCCGTCAGGGAATGCAGCGTCCCCGCGTCCTCAATCCGGCCGGTGAACGCCACCAGCTGGTCCCAGTTGAATCGTTGTCCCAACGACAGCATGTCCATCAGCACCTGCTCCAAGGCCGGCGATTTTCCGCTGCGGTTGGCATCCGAGGCCAGCCTGAAGATGTTGTCCCCCAGGTCCGTGGTCAACCGCCCTTCCACCAGCAACAATCCGCAAGTCGTGATCGCCACATCAAAGGCCTGGCCGGAAGAAGATTGCGACGGGGTGAAGAGGACGGTGCTGGTCAATTCCCGGCATTGCAACAATTGCTGTACGGTGGGATTGGGCGAGCCGCGCAAAATTTCCAGGGCGACATCCCGGTTTATTTGCCGGACCATGATTTCGGTGAACGTTTCCGACGACGCATAACCTCCTTCAAAGAGGCGTTTCAAGCCGTTGTTGTTGCCCCAGACCAGCCAGTCAGGATGTTGTCGCAGGGCATTCGTCACCGCGAGGCCGAAACTTTCCCGGGCGGGAATCCCCTCCGCCTGCGCCGCTTGCAGATACATCCAGGCCGTTCCGAGGTTCTGCTGGTTTACGAGCGACAGTCCCTGGGCGGTCAAGGCCGGCGTGCTCCGTCCGGCCCTTTGGATGACGCTGACGTCCACCGCCCGCAAATACACCGGCACCAGCAAGCCGCAGAGCAACAGCAGCAGGCCGGAAACCATACAAATTAAAACCCATGACCATCGGTTCATCATGAATTCAACGCATCCTAATTGTCCTTAGACTGCACGTTGTAACCCCCTGTTCAAGCACGAATAATGCCCGAACCGGTGGCGTTGCACCGCGGTTCAATGCCCGGAAGGATGGCCCCGCAAGTCCCTGAATCCAAGCGTGGAGGAATGAGAGTCCCAAAATGAGATCCAACAAGACCTGATTTTATTTGCGCTGCCCTCGGCAGTTTTCAATGCACCTGTCAGATTTTACAATGCCGCCAGCACTTCTTCCGCGTGCTCCTCCGGTTTCACCTTGGGCCAGATCTTTTTGATGCGACCGTCCGGGCCGATCAGAAACGTCACGCGATGCGTTCCCTGGTATTTGCGGCCCATGAAACTTTTCTCGCCCCAGACACCGTACGCCGAGACGATCTTCTTATCCTCATCCGTCAGCAAGGTAAACGGCAGTTTGAACTTCTCCACGAACTTGTCGTGCGACTTTGCCGGGTCGGTGCTGACGCCCAGCACCACCGCGCCGCACTTTTTGAAATCCGCAAAATGATCGCGGAACGCGCACGCCTCCTTGGTGCAGCCCGGCGTGTCGTCCCGTGGATAAAAATAAAGCACGACGTTCCTGCCTTTGTAGTCGGCCAGCGAAACCTCGCCGCCGCCATTGGTTGCCGCCGAAAAATCCGGCGCCACGTCGCCGGCCTTCAGTTTAAGTTCAATGTCCTTGGTCATGGATTTTTTTATATTTTCGTTGGGGAACTGGCCGGATGCGAACCGAGCTGTCGCACGCCGTCCCAAACGTAAAGCACCCCGGAAATGCCCGTGCAAATCGCCGCACCGAGCGTCCAGCCTTTCAGCCACCGCCCGCTCAAGTCGTGGTCCCAGTTCAGCAAAATCCAGAGAACCACGATCATTTGCAGCACCGTCGCGATTTTCCCGCTGACGCGTGGGCGCACGATCACCCTGCCGACGGTGAGCCGGATGACGGCGATGCCCATGAGCAACAGCAAGTCGCGCCCAAGGATGGTGCCGGTGAGCCAGAGCGGAATTTGCCCGATATAAGCGGCGTGGTTGAAACTCAACGTGACGATGGCCGAGACGAGCAGTAACTTGTCCGCCAGCGGATCGAGAATGGCCCCGAGTTCACTTTTCTGATTGTAATGTCGCGCGATGTAACCGTCCACGCCGTCAAGAATCGCCGTGACCGCGAACGACAGCAGCGCCAGCAGCCGGTAGAGCTCATTGCCGGTCTGGAGGTAATAGATCAATACGACGACAAAAAACGGGATCAGCAGGATGCGCAGGATCGTAACTTTGTTGGCCGTCGTCATGGCAAATTACGCCGAAGTTTTACACGAACTTGATGAATTTGCACCAATTGAATTGGGTGCAAGGATCCGGAGCGCGGACCGCTGAGTCCGCGCGTTCCCCTTCGCCAATCTTTTGGAGTTTTCAAAGATGTTCACAACATGCGGACATGGCTGTCCGGGTTCCGGGTCAATCTGAGTAACAAACCCCCGCGCACTGCCCCCAAAGAAATGAAGCGTCAGGCATATTGCCTGACGTAGAGGGTGGCATCCTGCCATCCGGAACGAAGCAGAAGCGACAGGATAATGCGCGCTGTTTCACTCCTTTCTCACCAAGGAGGCTGCTTCTGCCGGCTGGAAGCCCGGCTACATGGCAGGCAAGATGCCTGCCGCCACGGGGCAGTGCCCAGGAGCATCCCCCCACCCGATGGCCACCCATTTTCCAGGGATGACTTTTGATTTGGAAATGGATATTTTGTCGCCAATGAAAGCGAATGAAACGAAACCTGTAGTGGGCATTTTGATGGGCAGCGATTCCGACTGGCCGACAATGAAGGCCGCCGCCGATGCGCTGACGGAATTTGGCATCGCCAGCGAAGCCAGAGTGATCTCCGCTCATCGCGACCCGCACGGACTGGAGGAATACGTTACCGGTGCCGCCAAACGCGGCCTGCGTGTCATCATCGCCGGCGCCGGCGGCGCGGCCCATCTGCCCGGTGTGACGGCCGCCTTCACCACCCTGCCCGTCATCGGCGTGCCCATTGAAAGCAAATCGTTGAAGGGACTGGACTCATTGCTTTCCATCGTGCAAATGCCGCCGGGGGTGCCGGTGGCGACGGTCGGCATCGGCGCGGCAAGGAACGCCGGACTGCTGGCGGTGCAGATTCTGGGCCTGGGCGATGACCGCCTGCAAACGGCGCTGGGGAAATTCAAACAACGGCTCGCTGATGAATCGCGCGCCAAAAACAAAACGCTCGCGCAATAATTTTTCATGCAGCGGCTCATCGAAGGCGTCCACAAGTTCCGCAACGAGGAGTTTGGCAATTACCGGAAGCTTTTCCGCAAGCTGTCGCAGCAGGAGCAACACCCGCACACCCTCTTCATCACCTGTTCCGACTCGCGCGTGCTGGCGGAACTCAT
>CAZKTW010000360.1:0-3490 GCA_964555775.1 uncultured Bifidobacteriaceae bacterium
TTGGCTTTCCACAAAAAGAGGCAAAAATGTTTTGCGATTGGCCAACGCTGCAATATTCCGTCTGGAACAATGATGAATATTGGTACGCCCAAGCCAGTTCTGTGGACGGACGACGCCACCTCGACGGGCAAACAAATCAAACTTTGACAGCCGCCCGATGAAAATCTCCCATGCCTTCGCCGTCGTCCTGGTTACCGTGCCGAATTTGAAAATCGCTCGCCGGCTCGCCCGGGCCGCTCTGTCGGCAAAACTCATCGCCTGTGCGAACCTCATTTCCCGAATTGAATCGCACTACTGGTGGCGGGGAAAAATTGAATCCGGCACGGAGATCCTGCTGGTTTTGAAAACACAAAGATCAAAATTGGCGTCGCTCGAAAAGCTGGTCCTGGCCAAACATCCGTACGACACCCCGGAGTTTGTTGTCCTGTCCTTGAGCGGCGGAAACAAGCGTTATCTCGATTGGCTGGCGGCCAGCTGTCGCGGCACTCTATGAGCGTCACTGCTGGTTTTCCGGTATCTGTATGACGGAGGTCACCGACCGCCGCTACAACAGATTTTGATTGAACCCTGGCGGCGGGAGCGTAAATTAAAAGCGTGGATCAGGTGACCGCGATTCCGTTGATGCTGCTGGCACTGCATGGACTGGCGCTTGTCATGGGCGCAATGATGCTGGCTTGGATGATTGCCTTGCATCGACGGAACCGCGCCGCGGAATCCATGATCCGCCACCGGCCGGATTTCCCCCCATTCCAACTCGCGTTCGCACCCCGTCCCGCCAGCTGGCTGGCCGTCCGCTCGCAAAGTCCCAAGGCCGTTCGCGCTGCCTTGGGTCTGGATCTTTTTGCGCCCGATCCCTGGATGAAGGGCTTGTCTGGCGGACCTGGGTTTTTCATCGGCCCGCCGGTGAATGGCTGGATCATTGTCACCGGACCCGGCCTGCCGGACCCGGGCAACGATGCGGATGAATGTTTTCGATTTCTGACCGCTCTCAGCCGCAAACTCGGGCACGTGCAATTTTTCCAGGCGGAACGCGTCCTGCATCATCACGCCTGGGCGCGCGTGGAGAACGGCCGGGTGACACGGGCGTACGCGTGGGCGGCCGAAACCGTGTGGAACCAGGGCAGCAAGACCGCGGCGGAAACGGATTTGAGCATGAAATGTCTGGGCTACGATGAACATCCGGCGGTCGATTCGTGGGCGGCGGCGGAGTGGATGGCTGCCAATGTCGCCAAAGTCCCGTTGCTGGCCGCGCGCTGGAGCCTGGATCCGGCCCGGATTGACGGACGGCTGCAAAAGCATGCCGACGACGTGGCGGATGACTCGTTCTGACCGGATTGAGTCTTGCGTTTTCGGGCACGTCAGGCAGATTGGCCGGACAAGAAAGGAAGCATGTCATTTAGCATTGAACTTGAAGTCCAACAATTTCCGAAAACCGTCGCGCTAAAGGACGGCACCAAAGCCAACCTGCGCCCGTTGCGCCGCGACGACGAAAAGGAATTTCACGCCCTGTTTCTGAGCATTCCCGAGCCCGAGCGGATGTTCATCAAACACCGGGTCGCGGACATTGAAACCATTCGTGACTGGTGCCGGAACATTGATTACGGGCGCAACCTGCCGCTGGTCGGGCTGTTGGACGGTAAAATTGTCGGCGTGGCCACATTGCACCAGCAACTCGGCGGCTGGAAACGGCATGTGGGCCGGGTGAGCGTGCTCGTGCATCCCCAGTTTCGCGGCCGCGGCATGGCGCGGGCGCTCATTGGTGAAATCATCGACATTGCGCGGCAGGTGAGCCTGGAAAAGGTGGAGGCGGAATTCATCGGCGAACAGGAAGCGGCGATCAAAATGTTTGCGATGCTCGGTTTCAGCCAGCTTCTGCGCCTGGAAAATTACGTCAAGGACATGCAGGCCAATACACACGATTATATCTTGATGGGACTCGACCTGGTCACGGACGAGGAATACGCGGGTGCGAGCGGCTGATTTTTCATTTACGATTTCGGATTTACGATTTCCGCGGACCGTCTGGTTTTGCCAGTTGTCGAAAATGGCCAGACTTGAAGGCTCTTTCAAGACCTGTGGCAGCCGAGGTAACGAGGCTCAAACTTCAAGAAATATGGAGCCTCCTCACGTCGGCTGCTGCCAATTTGAATTCATACGCGTAAATTGTATATCGTAAATTCCAATGCCTCCTGAAATTTGTCCCAACTGCGGCGCCGAGGTGCCACCGGACGCCAAGGCCTGTCCGGAATGCGGCTCGGATGAAGAGACCGGCTGGTCGGAAACCGCCTATGCCAGTGGACTCAACCTGCCGGACGAGGAATTTGATCACGACGAATTCGTCAAACGGGAATTCGGCCCGGAACCGGTCAAGCCGCATGGCGTCGGCTGGTTTTGGTGGGTGGTGGCGGCGCTGGCGGCGGCGGCAATGGTGTTCTTGCTCTTGCGTTGATCCTCACCTCCCCGTGAGCCTCCTGGGAGCGCCGGCGTCCCGCCGGCCAATTGGGAATCGAAAACTGGAACCCGCCGGCGAGCCCCCAGCGCTCCCAGGAACTGTGCCCTGGTTCGAAGGTTCAAAGCGCGAAATTCCGTTTGGGAGAATTCTCACCTCCGGCCCAACAGCAGGTTGCTACAAAACGCAAACCCGCTCCGACAACCGCATGGTCTTGGAGTGCTCCAGCCCGATGGCGCTCTGGACGATGCCGGTTGTCGAAAGCGCCAGAGGGCTGGCGCACTTCAGGACGCTAACGCGACTCAGGGCAGATTTTCGTTTAATGTTCGGCTTTTTGTTCCCAATAAAAAAGCCCGCTCGTGAGAGCGGGCTTGGAAATGTTTTGGCTTTCTCCGGGTCAAGCCTTGGCGGGCGCTTCCTTGGCCGGCTCGGCGGTTTTGGCTTCAGCGCCGGCATCAGGTGTCTCCTCCGCCGGGGCGGGCGGCGTGTAATCCACCCATTCCAAAATTGCCTTTTGGGCCGCGTCACCCTGGCGTTGCTCCATCTTGACGATGCGCGTGTAACCGCCGTTGCGTTCCTTGAACGCGGGGGCGATTTCCTCGAACAGGATACGCAGGATGTCGTCGTTCTTCCGCCAATTCTGGCGCGCTTCCTTGGTAAGCTGCACCGTCGGACCGTGCGTGTGCAGGCGGGCTGCCACCAGGCGGCGCGATTGCAACGTGGCGCTCTTGCCGAGTGTGACCATCTTCTCCGCGACGGGACGCGCGGCCTTGGCCTTCGCGAGCGTCGTGGTCACGCGCTTGTGCTTGATGAGGCTGCAAACCAGGTTGGCCAGCATCGCGTTGCGATGCTCGAATGTGCGGCCCAGTTTGGCCGTGCGTTTCAAATGTCTCATGGCTGATCCTTACTCCACCTTCGGCTCTTCCTTGGGCGTGTCCAGCAATCCCGGCTCGAAATTCATGCCGAGCGCGAGGCCCAGGGCCGTCAGTTTGTCTTTGATTTCGTTCAGCGATTTCTTGCCGAAATTGCGGTACTTGAGCA
>CAZKTW010000361.1:0-3475 GCA_964555775.1 uncultured Bifidobacteriaceae bacterium
ACATCGTGTCCGCCGTGAACAGAAACTGCACGGCGCCAAATCCCAGCATCAGCGGGATGATTTGCGCCAGCAGTTTGCGCCGGTCAAACGGTTGCGCCGGCAACCGCCACAGCGCGCGGGTTTGCCAGATGCCAATACCGGTGGCCACTGCCAGCCCCAGACAGACACCTGTCATCATGCCCGCCGCATAGCCGCCGAGTAATAACACGATGAAAGCCGCCCCGCCTCCTCGCCCGACTCCGTTGAGAATGTTTGACCAGCCCAGCCAGAAAAAATTCTGCTGCCCCTGCATCACGCCCCAGAACATCGGCAGCCACAACGAAAACAGCACCACAAACAGGGTGATCCACAACCCGGCGGGATGGGTGATTTGCCACCGCGCCAGAATGTCCTCCCGCCAGATGATCACCCCCGCAGCCAGCACCAAAAACAGGCCAAACGTCCCCAGCCACGCCAGCCGGATCATGCCGGCCAGTTCGCGTTCGCGGTTGGTCGCCAGCGCCTGGGCCGTCTGCTGCGCAAACACCATTTGCAGCGGGAGGTTGGGCACGCACATGGCCACGGCCAGCAACACGCCGAACACGCCGTATTCCGCATCCGGAATTTTTTTGGCGAGCAGGTGGACCGCATACATCAATCCACCACTGCTCACGTTCGCCATCATCAGCCAGCCGCTCTGCCGGAAAAACGCCGCGTGATGCGACGCTGTCGTTGTCGGGGTGGTTTCAGTTGATGCTGCGGACATGAGCGTTGGAAAATACGAAACCGGAATGGCTCAGGGAAGCGATTTCATGAAATTCAGGAGCAAATCCTTGCCGCGCTCCAGCGACGCCAGCGAAATCCATTCGTCCACCGTGTGCGCTTGCGCAATGTCGCCGGGACCAAACACCACGCTCGGAATGCCGCCGGCCGCCAGCACCGCCGCATCACAGAAGAAATCCACGCCAACGGACCCGGTCTGGCCGGCGTTGCTTATGAACTGCCGGACCAGCGGCAGGCTCGGGCTGGTTTCCAGCGGCAGGCACGGCGCGAGTTTGGTGCTGGAAATGTTTGCGGCTAATTTCTTGGCCCGCAACCACGCGGCGATTTCGCGGCGCACCCCGGCTTCGGTTTCACCCGGCAAGGTCCGCCGGTCAATCGTGATGACACACCGGTCAGGCACAATGTTCGGCTGTGCGCCGCCGGAAATGGTGCCGACATTGACCGTCCCCACGCCCAGCAATGGGTGCATTCGTTTTCGCAACCGTGCCGCGTAATCGGTTTCGAACGCTTCCACGATGCGCGCCATTTCGTGAACGGCATTCCGGCCCAGTTGCGGAGTGGCCCCGTGGGCCGCCTTGCCATGCGTTTCCAGTTGCAGCCAGAGACTGCCCTTGTGCGCGGTGACAACCTGCAATCGGGTCGGTTCGCCGACAATGGCCAGGTCCGCCTTGAATCCGCTGCCGGCCAGTGCGCGCGAACCGGCCTGGGCGTTTTCCTCGTCAATCAATCCGGCAAAGACAACTTCGGTTTCCCCCGGCCGCGATTTCGCCAGTTCGCACAGCGCGACGAGCATGGCGGCGACGGAACCTTTGGTGTCGCAGGCGCCGCGCCCGTGCACCCGGCCATTATTGCGCTGGGGGATAAACCGCGTTCCGTCCGCACCAACGGTGTCGAGATGCGGCGCCAGCAGGATGGTCCGGCGTATCTTGTTTCGGGGCTGCAACCGGGCCATTACGTTGAACCGGCCGGGCAAAACCTTTTGCAATTCGACCTCGAGTCCGGCGCGCGCCGCGATCGATGCCAGAAACTCCGCCACGCGCTTTTCCCCGGCATAGGGATGGCGCGCCGGCAAAAAGGCGGGATTTACGCTCGGCAATGCGATGAGTTCAGCCAGAAGTTTTTCCGTGCGCGTCATGCGCCGACAGCTTAATGATCGGCTGCACGCGTGTCGAGTTTTGGGTCGAAAGGCAATGCCGGGCGTGGCTTACCGGGCTCGAGCGGGTGGCCGGGTGGCGCCCGGTCTCCGGCTCGCAAAAAACATCAACAGGGAATAGGCTGCAAATACCCCGGGAGCGAAACGTTCCTCCAGGGTCATGGCGGTTCCGCCCAAAAAGGACAACCCGTTGGCCAGCACATACCAGCCCCAGATGTTTCCCACCTGACGCTGCGGGTTCCGCCACAATTCAACCAAGCCGGGAATTCCGGCCAGGAAAATCCCCACCGTGGCGGCAACCGTGGCCGCTTGGGTTCCACCCAGTTTCCAACCGACCAAACAACCGAGCACGAGCACCAAAACCACACTGTCCATGCGGCCCCAGGCCAAACGTCCCTTGAACAGCAACAGTGTCGTCAACGCAATGCCACCGGTCGCAAATCCGAGCGGCAGGAGATAATTCCCGTGTTGCAGGAAAAGGCTGATGGTTAAAATCGAGTCCAGCGCCGCCCAAAGCATCCAGGTGGCAAAGCTCTGGCCCGCACCACCGTCCCTGATGAATCGGATTGCCATGGGGACAAACAGCGCCAGCGCCCCAATGCCGCCGGCGAGTTTTAAGACGTCATGCAAGTCCATGGCGGTTTAGACAATTCTGCCCGGAACTGGGAAAATGCGACGAATTCAGGCAGAAGTTTTTCCGGGTGCGTCATGTGCGGAGGCTAGTAACTTAATTCAACCGTGTCGAGCCCAGCTAAACCCACGCAAAATTTCAAAAAAACGCGATGATACCGGTATTGACATTCTGCCATAAAAGGAATACTTTTGCCGCATGGAAACCGTCACGTTGAAAATGGAGCGGAAGCACATTGCGCTCCTGAAGGAACAGGCGAAGGCGCTGGGCCGTTCCCAGGCGGCGGTCGTGCGTGATTTGATTGACCGGCATCTGGGCAGCAAAAAACGCCCCTCGTTGTATGATTTGACCAAAGACCTCTGCGGCAGCGTGCGCGGACCAAAGGATTTGTCCACGCGCCCTTTGACCGGCTATGGCCGCGACTAAAATTCTGGCGGATACCGGACCGCTGGTGGCTTATGTCTGCCAGACCGATCAGCACCATTCCTGGACGGTTGAAACTTTTGGTTCTTTCTACGAACCGATCTACACTTGCGAAGCAGTGATTTCGGAAACCCTGTTCTTATTGCGCTCCGCCGGTCTGGATATTGAAACTTTCCTGCAACTTCTGGAGCGTGGAGCGGTCAGGACTGATTTCAACCTGGAGAAAAACAGGGCCGACATTTTGAATCTTCTGCGCAAATACGCCGATCAGCCCATGAGTCTTGCCGATGCGTGTCTCGTTCGCATGGCGGAATTGAATGACCATTGCCAGGTGTTGACAACGGACAGGGATTTTCTGGTTTATCGGCGCAAAGGACGAAGCGTCATTCCTCTGATTGCGCCGTTCGCCTGAACTTTTTTCTCATCCTTCGCCCCAAATTTATTCAAACAATTTCCACCGGGCATTTCGGCAGCGCGTCGAGAAAGGCCTGGCCGTATTGCTTGGT
>CAZKTW010000362.1:0-3465 GCA_964555775.1 uncultured Bifidobacteriaceae bacterium
GCACCATTGTTGGTGTGGTTGAAAAATCAAAGATGCTCAACGGCCAGAAAACCGTGAGGGCCGGGGACGCGGTCATCGGCATCGCGTCGAGCGGCCTGCACACCAACGGCTATTCGCTCGGTCGTAAAATTTTCTTCGAACAGTTGAAATTGAAGACCTCCAGCCGTTTGCCCGGACTGAAAGGCACGGTGGGTCGGGAGTTGTTGAAGGAACACATCAGCTACGGCCCTCTCGTCCAAATGCTGTTGAAGCGCTTTAACTCTCAACCATCAACTCTCAACTCTCAACTGCCCGTCAGGGCATTTGCGCACATCACCGGTGGCGGGTTTGTGGACAACATCCCGCGCGTGCTGCCGAAGAATCTGGACGTGATCATCCGCAAGGGCTCGTGGGATATGCTGCCGATCTTCAGAATCATTGAGCAGAAGAGCGGCGTGCCGGATGCGGAACTTTACCAGGTGTTCAACATGGGCATCGGCATGGTGAGCATCGTTGCGGCCGACAAGGCGGATACGGTTTTGAAATTCATCTGTACCCAGAAACACAAGGCATGGCTTATTGGCGAAGTTGTCAAAGGCGGCGGCGGGGCAAGAGTGATTTGAATTTGAGTTATGGCCACGTCTCGTAAGAGTGTGGCAAAATCAGCCGCGCTCTCACGAACGCGGCCACGCTTGGAGCACAGGCTCAGTAGCTCATCCGGTCCAGCTTCACCTTGCCGCGGAAGATCCAGTAGATGCAGACGGTATAGGCAATTACCACCGGCACGCCGATGCACGCGATGATGAGCATGATGCCCAGCGTTTTCTGTGACGAGCAGGCGTTGTAAATCGTCAGGCTGTTTTCCGGATTGGGCAGGCTGTAAACCAGGTTCGGGAAAATGTCCACGGCGAACAGAGCCATCAGCGTGATGATGGCGGCGCACGACGACACGAACGCGCGCCTATCGCGGCTGTAGTGGAATTCGCGCGGGATGTTGGCGATGGACAGCATGTTCAACAGCGCAATGCTGAACAGCCACGGAGTTTCCCGCACGCGGGCGGACATGTGCGGCACAAACAACAGCGTGGCCATCGTGAGGGTTGCGGCGCAAATCACAAAGAAAATGATGCAGTTCATCGCCCAGCGGCGCAGTTTGTCGTGCAAGGCGCCCTCGGTTTTCATGGCGCCGTAAATCGCGCCGTGCATCATGAACAACGCCACGGTCGTGATGCCGACCAGCACCGGGTACGGTTTGAGCAGGCCAAGGAAGGTGCCGGCGAATTCGCCGTGTTCATCAATCGGAATGCCCCAGGCGATGTTGCCCAGTGCCACGCCCAGGAGCAAGGCGGACAGCACGCTACCGACGGAGAAACCGACGTCCCACATCTGCCGCCACCAGCGCATGGGTTGTTTGCTGCGGAATTCGATGGCCACTGCGCGGAAAATCAGCGACGCCAATAACAGCATCAGCGCGAGATAAAAGCCGGAAAACACCGTCGCATACACGTTGGGAAATGCGGCGAACAGCGCGCCGCCGCCGGTCACGAGCCAGACTTCATTGCCATCCCAGACCGGACCGATGGAATTGAGCAGGACACGGCGTTCCTGGTCGTCTCGCGTGAACAGGTGCAGCGCGCCAATACCAAGGTCAAAGCCGTCGAGCATCGCGTAACCGGTCAGCAGCACACCGACGAGGATGAACCAGATGGTGTTGAGATCAAAATTCATGGCAAAAACTTGTAACCACCAATGGACACCAATGAACACGAAATGAGAACCCTACAAAACCCAATCTGCCGCAGCGGCGTCTCGGCAGAGCGCCGCCAATTGCAGAAAACGAAAGGGTGCGGATTTCTGCCGAGAGCCGCTGCGCTGTTCTGGCAGAGATTTCTTTCCATTAATTCGTGTCTGTGCGTGTCCATTCGTGGTTGATTAATTTTTTGTCGGCAGCGCGAGCTTGCCTGATGGCATCAAATCGGCGTCGTCCGGCCCGTGCTGGATTTTGTCGTTGAGCAGGTAGATGAACACCGCGAACAGCAGAAAATAAATGAACGTGAACAGAATCAGTGACGACAGCACCACGTTGGCCTGGACGACCGCCGACAATCCCGCCGGGGTGCGCATCACATGATAGACGATCCAGGGCTGGCGCCCGACTTCGGCGGCGAACCAGCCCATCTGGTTGGCCATCTGCGGGCCGAGCACGGAAAAAACCAGGATCCATAACAACCAGCGCCGTTCGTGGAGGGAACCGTGACGGAAATAGAGAAACCCAAGGGCGGCGATGGCAATCATCGTAAAACCGACGCCCACCATGCCGTGGAAAAACAGGAACGAGGCCTGGACCGGCGGACGATCCTCCGGGGCATAGGCATCCAATCCGGTCACGGTGGCATGGATGTTGTTGAACGCGAGAAAGCTCAACATGCCCGGCAACTGGAGGCCGTTGACTTTTTCATTTTTTTCGTCCACCCAGCCGATGAGGGTCAGCGGCGCGTTGGACGCCGTATTGTAAAGTCCTTCAAACGCAGCGAGTTTTTCCGGCTGGTTTTTGGCCACGCCTTGCGCGCTGGTGTGACCGCTGACGAGTTGCAGCAGCGAAGCAATCAACGCCACCGTCAGACCCACCCGCAACGAAGCGCGGGCAAAATCCAGATGCCTTTTCTTGAGCAGGTACCAGGCGCTCACGCTGACGATGAGAAACGCGCCCGCCTGCCATGCGCCGCACAACGTGTGGAACAAACGCTCGACCATGGACGGATTGAACACCACCGCCCAAAAATTGGTGACTTCGGCGCGAGCCACACCGTTGTGGGTTACGATCTGGTAACCCACCGGCGTCTGCATCCAGGAATTGGCGACCACGATCCAGATGGCGCTGAAATGTGCGCCGAGACAGACCATGCACGTCGAGAAAAAATGCGTTTTGCGGCCGACCCGGTCCCAACCGAACAGCAACACGGCGAGAAAACCCGATTCGAGGAAAAACGCAAAAATGCCTTCCGCCGCCAGCGCGCTGCCGAAGACGTCGCCAACGAACCGCGAATAGGTGGCCCAGTTCGTGCCGAACTCGAATTCCATCACGATGCCCGTGGCCACGCCGATGGCGAAGGTGAGGGCGAAGACCTTGGTCCAGAACCGCGCCATCTGATGATAAACCGGATTTTTGGTTTTAAGCCACAACCCTTCCATGACCACAAGCAGGATGCCCAGGCCGATGCTTAACGGCGGGTAGATATAGTGAAACGCAACGGTCGCTCCAAACTGGATGCGGGATAAAGTTAGAACATCCATGGGCGGAAAAGTTGCCGTCGCGGTGACCGATGGTCAAGCGCGCCGCGATGGGATTGAACGTATTTCATATTATTTACTTTTAAAGATTAGTAGAACGGTTTCATGATTTCCTGTCGGGAATTGGCCAATACCGGCTGTTTTTTGCCCTTCTGATTGTCTTCGCATTGCTTCAGTCCGGTGGGCCACGTAATC
>CAZKTW010000363.1:0-3460 GCA_964555775.1 uncultured Bifidobacteriaceae bacterium
AGCCGTTCCTTGCTCGCGGCGTCCTTTTCCTTGGCCAGCGACGTGCGCTCAATCTCCAGCTGCAAAATCTTCCGGTCAAGCTGGTCCAATTCCGTCGGCTTGGAATCCAGCTCCATCTTGATGCGTGAAGCCGCCTCGTCCACCAGGTCAATCGCCTTGTCCGGTAGAAACCGGTCGGTGATGTAGCGATGTGACAACGTCGCTGCCGCCACGAGCGCCGAATCCTGGATGCGCACGCCATGATGCACCTCGTACCGTTCCTTCAATCCGCGCAAAATGGCGATAGTCGCCTCCACCGTGGGCTCGTTTACCTGCACCGGCTGGAAGCGGCGTTCCAGTGCCGGGTCTTTCTCGATGTGTTTGCGGTATTCGTCAAGCGTCGTCGCGCCTACGCAACGGAGTTCGCCGCGCGCGAGTTGCGGTTTCATGATGTTCGCCGCATCCGTCGCGCCTTCCGCGGCTCCCGCGCCGACGATGGTGTGCAGTTCGTCGATGAACAAAATGATTTTGCCTTCGCTGGCGGTGATTTCCTTGAGAAACGCCTTGAGCCGGTCCTCGAATTCGCCGCGATATTTCGCACCGGCAATCATCGCGCTCAAATCCATCGCCACCAGCCGCTTGTTCTTGAGTGATTCGGGAACGTCGCCGCTCACGATGCGCCGGGCCAGACCTTCGGCAATGGCCGTCTTGCCCACGCCGGGCTCGCCGATGAGCACGGGGTTGTTTTTCGTACGGCGCGTCAGCACCTGCATCACGCGGCGGATTTCCTCGTCGCGGCCGATGACCGGGTCAATCTTTCCCTGCCGCGCCAGCGCGGTGAGGTCACGCCCATATTTTTCTAGCGCCTGAAATTTGCCCTCGGGATTTTCGTCCGTGACGCGCTGGTTGCCGCGCAACTCGGCGAGCGCCTTGAGCACGGCGTCGCGCTTGAGGCCATGTTTGGCGAAAATCTTTTTCAACGCCGAACCGCCGCTGTCCAGCAAACCGAGCAACAGATGTTCGGTGCTGCCGTAATCGTCCTTGAGTTTGGTCGCCTCCGATTGCGCGGCATCGAGCGCTTTCTTCAAATCGCTGCCCGCATAAACCTCGCCGGCGCCCTGAACCTTGTGACGGCGGGCGAGCTCGGCCTCCAGATCAGGCTTGATCCGGGTGACCGGCACGCCGATGCGTTCCAGCAGGTCGGGGATGAGGCTTTCGGTCTGGCCGATGAGCGCCAACGCGAGATGTTCGCCGTCAATTTCCTGATGCGACAGTTCGCGCGCGAGCCGTTGCGCCTCGGCCAGCGCCTCCTGCGATTTCTGGGTCAATTTCTCCGGTTGCATAGAAGAGCGAATGTAACGCAAAGACACCGAGACGCAAAGACGCGATATTTCAACCACGGATGGACACGGATAAACACGGATTTTTTGCAGGGCAACGCCGTAGGCGTGGCATATTTGTGGAATCCCGTGTAAAACAAATTCAAGCTCCGTAAGAGCGATATCGTTGGGAGAATGACCGGAATATTCCGCTCCTTACGGAGCTTTGTTCATCCCGGGTTCTGTTTATACAAAGATACCGTGCCTACGGCATTTTCATTCACCTCTCGCCCTCATCCGTGTTTATCCGTGTCCATCCGTGGTAAAAGAAAGAATCTGCGTTTCATCTGCGTTTCATCTGTGGCCAAAAATTAGTTTTTCGTCTAGTTTTTCGCGCATGAAATATCGCGAACTGGGCCGCACCGGCTGGAAGGTCTCGGAAATCAGTTTCGGCGCGTGGGCCATCGGCGGCGCCTGGGGCAATGTGGACGACAAGGAATCGCTCGCCGCCTTGCACGCCGCGCTCGACGGTGGCGTGAATTTCTTCGACACGGCAGACGTTTACGGCGACGGCCACAGCGAACGGTTGATGGCAAAACTGCGCCAGGAGCGGAAGGAAAAATTTTACATCGCCACCAAGGCCGGCCGCCGCCTGCCCCAGCAGACCCCGGAAGGGTACAGCCGCAAGAATCTTACGGCGTGGGTTGAGCGCAACCTGAAGAACCTGGATACCGACGCAATCGATTTGCTGCAACTGCATTGCCCGCCCACCGGGGTTTTTTACATGCCCGAGGTGTTCGGCATCCTCGATGACCTCGTGAAGGCCGGCAAATTGCGGCATTACGGCGTCAGCGTGGAAAAGGTCGAGGAGGCCTTGAAAGCGATTGAATTTCCCAACGTCCAGACGATCCAGATCATTTTCAACATCTTCCGCCAACGCCCGGCGGAATTGTTTTTCCCCGAGGCGCAACGCCGCAAGGTCGGCATCCTCGCCCGCGTTCCGCTGGCCTCGGGCTTGTTGTCCGGCAAAATCACGCGGGCGAGCAAATTCGCGAAGAACGACCATCGAAATTTCAACCGCCACGGCGAGGCGTTTGACCGCGGCGAAACGTTCTCCGGAGTGGATTTCGAGACCGGCCTGAAGGCAGTTGAAGAATTGAAAGCGTTGGCGCCCGCCGGGGCGAGCCTGGCCCAACTGGCCTTGCGCTGGATCCTGGAATTTCCGGCGGTGACCTGCGCGATTCCCGGCGCCAAACGCCCGGCGCAGGTCGCGGAAAACATTGCGGCTTCGGATTTGCTACCATTGTCCAAAGCCACCCTGAAAAAAATTGACGCCCTTTACGACGCGCAAATCAAGCCGCTGGTGCATCAATACTGGTGACAAACAGCGGAACGCGGCTGTCTCAGCCGCAGCACGTCGGCAATTTTCAAACTCGTGGAATTCTGTACACTCGTTCGCAATCCGGGCATCTGCGGGTGGGACACCCGCGCTCCGTTCCACCTTGCTCCCCCGCCGGTTTTGCGCTAGTTTGGACACGCTATGGACATGGAAACACCACCTTTGCCACCGAACTATGTGCCGCCGCCGTTGACCCCGCCGCCGGTCATCACGCCGCCGCCCGCCAAACCCCGTCGCAGCCGGGGTTGGATGATTGTGGCCATCATTTTGTTCGGGTTGCTGGCGATCAGCCTGTTCGGGAACCTCGCCCAGTTTGTTTCCCGGGCCATCCGCTCCGGGTTCAGTTCCGGATTGAAGAGCGGCTTCCGGGCCACGGCCACTCATGACGCGACTCCACGCCTGGATGAATACTTGCTCGAAGACAACGACGCACACTGGAAGATCGCCGTGGTCACAGTGGACGGCATCATCACCGACCACTCGGTGGACAAAGCGGGCAACAACATGGTGGATGTGATCAAGGCCCAACTCGACCTGGCGAAGGAGGCTGACCGGGTAAAAGCAGTGATTCTGAGGGTGGATTCACCCGGCGGCGAGGTGATGGCCTCGGATGAAATCAACAAGGTGATTGCGAAATTCCAGGATGACTCGGGCAAACCGGTCGTGTGTTCGATGGGGAGCCTGGCGGCATCGGGCGGTTATTACATCTCCGTGCCCTGCCGCTGGATTGTGGCCAACGAACTGACCATCACCGGCAGCATCG
>CAZKTW010000364.1:0-3444 GCA_964555775.1 uncultured Bifidobacteriaceae bacterium
CGATGGCGGTCTTCATGCCGCGTTCGGCCCAGTATTCCTGGCAGAACATTTCGGAAACGAGTTTCTCCCAGCCATAGCCCCGCTCGGCCATGGCCGGGTAGGCATCGGATTCCTTCAAGGCGCGGACCTTCGGATCCTGCTGCAGCAGCACATTGTAGGCGCAAGCCGACGAGGAATAAAAGTAACGGCGGGTGCCCGCCTGATAAGCCGCCTCGATCATGTGGGTGTTGATCAGGATGCTGCGCAGACATTCCACACGGAAACGCTCAATGAAGCCCATCCCGCCCATGTCGGCGGCCAGCTGGTAAACCTCGACCGCGCCTTCGCAGACGCGCCGGCAGTTTTCCTGGTCGCTCACATCGAGGCAAAGCGATTCGACGTCCGGCACCTTGAGATACCATTCGTAAAGGGGTTTCTTGTCCACCGCGCGGATATTGGTGAAGCCTTTCTTTTTGAAAAACAGGGCAAGATTGCCGGCGATGAAACCGCCGGCGCCGGTGATGACGATCAAGTCATCCTTTTTCAAAGGGGGATCTTTCTCCACGAGTCGTTTCTTTTCCATATGTGTCGGTTTAAAATTGCACTTGGCATCCGGTGCGGGGAATGACGCCAGTTTGCATACGCATGACAATTATTGACTTTTGGGCCTGAAAAGCAAGCCTGCATCCTTCCGGATGCCGCGGCCGCCCCGGATTTCTTTCACGCAATGTTGTCCCGGGGCGGCGATGCTTTCTGGATTTTGCACCCGCCCCGGAACCGGGTGTTAATCCTGGTGTGCGGAGGAATGGGGCATTGCACGGCGGACTACGCATCCTTTGCCACAGCGTTCCTTTTTATTCTCTGGTGTTCAAGAATAAAAAAGGCCTTTCACGAAACGGCTTTCACGGTTAGAGTTACAATATGCCAAGCTGGGCGGGATCCATGAAATCAATACGATTCCAGGCTGAGACGTTTGAACACGTTCTCGAGACGACGGCTTCTTTCATCCGATGCTGCGGGTGACCCAAGGTTATGACCAAAAGCGTGGCATCGTTGATTCTCCTGTTCGCTTTGAGTGTGGCTTGCGGGCAGAATATGACGTTTAGCGCAGGAGTTGAGCCGCGCAATACCCCGGTCCAGCTCATATCACCCAGTAACATTCTGGGGCACGTCGGACCCGTCATCGAGCAGGATATTGTGTACAGCAATACCAACCGGATTCAGGTGGTGGGAACCATCAGAGACGCCGCGAGCAACAGCTTCAACTCCGTCAGCAATCCCGGCGCCTATACTTTTTTTACGGGAGACGGCCGTGGGTACCAATTTCAAATACCTGTTCCGGCCACGAACAAGTATTTCATCTCCTTTGCTCCGGGCTCTTTGGCAAATCATATTGCCACCAATGAGTTGGGATTGGCGGCCAGAACCGGAGTTGATTACAGCAATTACATCAAGGTGATCGATGGGGTGATCCCCTGGGCGCCGTTGCCGACTAACCTGCTCACGGCGAACCTCAACCCCCATTTTTGGCTGAGAAACATCTGGGGAATTCAGAGTGAAAGCGTGGGCTGGGGATATAATGGAAGCAGCCCCGGCGGCATTGGAATGACCACCAATTTCATTTCTTATTTTTCGGCGTTTGTGCTTTCACCCAATGCGGTTTTGGGCACGTTGGATTCGGGATTGCCGACCAATACGATGATTTGTTTTGTGGATTGGAATGGCAACCTGATAACCCGGTTGACCATAGCCACAACGAATCTGGTTGGAGAAAATGCCATCCTTTACCTGTTGAACAGCAATCTTCCTCCTTCCATCCCGCCCGTTTATTTCATGCCCACCAATGTGGTCGGCAAGGCGCCGGCATGGACCAATTTCCTGTCCCTGGGGGTGAAAAACACAGATCTGGTATATCACAGTCAGTACAATGCCTTCCTGGTTGGAGGGCTGAATTATTATTATGCCGGCAATACCCAGGCGCTGATGAATTCAGAAATAATTTTGAACACGTTGAATTCCGGTCCCAACTACTGGTCGGTCGGCTATTGGGTTACGAATAACACGATCTATACCTGGTCCGGAGACAGTGGGGGTCTGATTGGGACCGTGGTGGGAACCAATTTTGTCGCGCTCAGCGCGTTTCACTACCCCAGCGGCGGGCCGAATTTTTGTGGGGTTGACTTAACCACCGGGCTATCTGCGTTTGATACAATTCAGAATGCCATGCAAGCACAAGAACAGAGCCTTGGACTTACGGTTTACCCGCTGCAAAGAATTGATTTATCAAGGTTCAAGTCATACTAAAGCGAACGGCAGATTTTGTTGGCCTCCCGTGGTGTCCTTTTAGAGCATCCCAACTTGAATCAGGCTCAAAGCCCAAGGTTGCGAGGAATGGGCCATATTGGGTTAACCCCGTCGCTTTCGAGTTGCTGTGTCCCGTTTGCGTTGGTAAATTTTGAAAGTGCTGTCGCTGGTGTTGACCTGCTCTGAGGTGGGTGCGGTTTTGCGTTTTGCACCGTCAAATGCCGGCATACGTGCCATGTGAAGTTTTTCCGGGCTTTTGCAAGGTTCATAAGATCATTGATTTTTTTGGCGATGGAGAGATGGCCGAGTGGCTGAAGGCGACGGTTTGCTAAACCGTTATACGGGTTAAACCGTATCGGGGGTTCGAATCCCCCTCTCTCCGCCACTTTGACTTTTCGGGACTCGTGGTGACAAGCTGTGAGTCACCATGACTTTCGCCAGTGTTTTCGAGGCTGTTTTTAGTTTTCAACTCCCTTGTTTCAGTGACAGGTTGTGACACTGATTGACCCGTCTGGCCTAAAGTTCGGGAGTCTATTCGGGAGTCAGACCGCCCGCCAAAACCCGGCAACGTGTCCATGACTTCGCGCAACGGCAGTTGCCCGGCGTCCGTGTAGGTCTTCATCGTCAGCCGCATATCGCTGTGTCGCGCCAATTCCATCGCCAAACGCGGATGCACTTTCATGGTCGAAAGCCGGGTGATAAAAGTCGTCCGCAACGCATGATAATCCATGCGGTGTCCGCGCTCGTCCAGAAATGGGATGCCCGCTTTTGCCAAGTCTTGCCGAAATTCCTTCATTTTCGGAACGCCGTTGACCACCACCAGATCGTCCGTTTTGCTGTCCGTCGGTTTCTGCTGCTGCAACACTTCGGCCAACTCACGATGCAACGGCAACGATTGCTCTTTCCGGTTCTTGTTCACGGCAGCATGAATGCGTAGCAATCCACCGGACTCGCCAAGCACCAGATTCGACCAGCGCAGCGTTTTGACTTCATTGCGCCGCAGCCCCGCATACAGGGGCAGCATATAGGCCAGTTGATTCTTGCCCGCCGCTTGCAACAACTCGACGACCTGCGCATCCGATAATGCCCGCCGTTGAACCCGTTCTTTGCCGCGCGTGTCCGTCCGTTCCACCAATTCAAAGGGATTCACGCTGACGCGGC
>CAZKTW010000365.1:0-3431 GCA_964555775.1 uncultured Bifidobacteriaceae bacterium
CTCTTGACGATCTGGTCGTCGAAATGGTGATTGTTCATCAGGCCGCCATCGCGGATGGTGCAATCGAGCACCTTGATTTCGGGGCGGAAGGAGAGCCAGCGGCTCTCGGGTGTTTCCTTGGGTTTGGTGGATTTGGCGCTCATGGTGGGCAAAGGTGAAAGGGTTCGCCGGCCATTATCCGTCGAACCGCATGAAACACAAGACCGGATTGAATGCGCGCCTTGCTGCCAGAAGGCCCAAGCGCGCAAAATTTAATTCAGTGCTGCCTGAACCTTTTGGAGCGATCAATTGGCGGCTGGCTATCGCAAATCACCCCCCGAAACCATTTCGTAACAAAAATTCCAAAAAATTTCGGGAACCAAATTCCTTCCGCTGCCTCTCATTGAAACAAAACGGATCTGATTTGCTGGCAGTGATGCGAAACCGGATCGGACATGGATGGACTTGCCTTTTGCGTGTCCGGTTGCAGGCGATGCTCATGCCACGATGGGAACCGGTACTAACTGGGAACGATAAATAGGAGCGCAAACGAAACACACACACAAAGGAAAAAAGGAAAACGGTATGAAAAAAAACATGGCAAAAATGACGGTCGCTTCAATATCCGCCCCTCGACGCCTGAGTTGGTTGGTTCTGACGGCTTTTCTGGCGCTGACTTCGGCGCCGGCGCCGGCAAAGGATCAGGATGAAAAGTCCGATGGTTACGTGCAAACCAACCTGGTTTCCAATCTGCCGGGGATTGCACAGTTGCAAGATACAAACCTGGTGAATCCCTGGGGCATTTCCTTCAGTGGCACCAGCCCGTTCTGGATCAGTGACAACGGCTCCGGCCTGTCCACCTTGTACGCCGTCACCAACGATGCGGCCGGTAATCCCACCGTGGTCAAGCAAGGCCTGCAGGTGGCCATCCCCGGCGAAGGCAACCCCACCGGGCAATTGTTCAATAATACGCCCGGTTTCCATGGAGATATTTTCATCTTCGCCGGCGAGGACGGCACCATTTCCGGCTGGCGAGGCGCCTTGGGCGCCACGGCGGAACTTCTGACATCGCGCTCGAATGCCGTTTATAAAGGCATCACCCTCGTCACCAATACCGGCACGCCCCTGTTGCTGCTCGCCAACTTCGCCGAGGGGACCATCGACGTGTACGACACCAACCTGAACCTCACCCAGTACTCGGACCCGAAGGCGCCCGCCGGTTATGCGCCCTTCAATGTCCAAAACCTCCATGGCTTCGTTTTTGTGACCTTCGCCATGCAGGATGCCGAGAAACATGACGATGTCCCGGGCGACGGCAATGGTTTGATTGATGTGTTTAACCCGAAGACCGGCAAGTTCCACCGGTTTGCCACCGGCGCGAATGCCGGCGGCCACCTGAAAGCCATCAACTCACCATGGGGCCTGGCGCTGGCCCCGGAAAGTTTCGGCAAACACGAAGACCAGCTCCTCGTTGGCAATTTCGGCAACGGCACCATCATGGCGTTTGAAGCCGACGGCGACTTCCGCGGTGTACTCGAAGACGCTCATGGCCAGCCCGTCGGCGCGGACGGCCTGTGGGGGCTCGCCTTTGGAAATGGCGGCAAGGCCGGTGTGCCGGACGCGCTTTATTTCACCGCCGGTCTGAACGGCGAAGCTGACGGCCTGTTTGGCAGCATCGTTCCGGCAAAGAAACAACATAAAGGCAAGGGTTGCGACCAGGACTAGCTGCAACCGGGTCCGGCCTGGGGCCTCGGCTTCGGGCCGGACTGTTTTTTGCGGTGAATTACTCTTCAACTCGCGCAACGCCGTCCCCGCACCGGACAGGTTTTGCGGTTTCATCTCTGTGTAATTGCGCGACAGAATGATGCCCTGCGCCCCGCCCTTGCCTTAAAATCATTCGATGTTGAATGTTGAATGTTGAATGTTCTCCGCCGCGTGAGGCCGGCCTTTTGCGCCGACCAAAAAAAAGACAAGCCCCGCCCGGGTTGGTTGATCCGCCGGCCGAGACTGGAAGAATGAAGCCGAGTGTAGGTTACTGGCAGTCTAACTTTGGTGTGCTGAAATAAACCTCCATGGAAGCAGTGAACGCAACTGACGTGCCATGCCAGATTTTCTCAAATTGCTGCCCTTTTCGATTCCTTCACTGTTCTCGGGGTGATGTTTTTTATCCCATGCGGCCAAAAGCCTCCATCGGCCGTGCCCATCCACCAATCCTATCTTAACCACGGATGAACACGGATCGGAAAACGCTTTCAGCCGGACAAGGGTTCATAAATCAGTGAGGCTTTGCAAGTTCGCGGACGAGACCTTTCATCTCATCTTAATCCGTGTCCATCCGTGTTCATCCATGGTTGAATTGAATAGATATGACTTTAGCATTTTGCTTTCGGCCAGCTCACGGATTAAGGTTCAGCGCATGAGGTTTGTTCCAACCGCATGGCTCGCGTTGCTCCTGGCCGGCAGCCCGGATCTTGCGCTGCACGCGCAAACCAATCTGCTGTTGAATCCCGGCCTCGAATCGCCGTTCATCAGCCCGACCATCCTTAACGTCTCCGGTGTCCTCGCCACGAACTGGACGGCCACCGCCGTCCAGGGTGCGCAACTGGCCGGTTCGCAGGAAACAGCGAACGTCCACGGCGGCTCCAGCTGCCAGAAAATCGCCGTCAGCGGCCTGAACGCGACCAACTCGGCGTCATTTTTCCAACCATTCAAGTTTCAAGCCGGGCACGTCTACAACGCCGGCCTCTGGCTGCGCGCCGCGAGCAATTCACTGGTGCAATTTGAACTGCAGAACGCGGACAATCATTTTCAGGCGGCGGCGAGCCACATCGTGACGGTGGACTCGAACTGGCAGCAGGTGATCATCAACGGCGGCTGGCAGTCCGGCACCAACGCGCAGTTCACGGTGAACTTTCTTGGCAACGGCCCGAACTGGATCGACGACGCAAACCTTACCGAGGTCACATCCAATTATCTGCATGCGCCGCCGGTGAACCCGGCCGCAGTCATCCCGGCGACGCTGTTCGGCCTGCACGTCAACAAGCTGACCGCCACCAACAACTGGCCGCCCTTGCAGCCGGGGCTCATCCGTCTCTGGGATACCGGCACCCGCTGGAACCTGATCGAGACCAACGCGGACACCTTTACCTGGACACATTTTGACGCCTGCACCAACGTCATCCTGAGCAACAATCCGAATGGCGCGATCCTTTACACGCTCGGCCAGACGCCGACATGGGCGGCGCTCAACACCAACACCCCCAACGCGGCCTACGGCCTGGGCGCCAGCTCCGAACCGCGCGACATGAACGACTGGAGCAACTACGTTTACGCCGTGGCCACGCGTTACCGGGGCGTCATCCGATATTACGAGCTCTGGAACGAATCCGATTCCCCGAACTTTTACAGCGGCGCCATTTCCAACATGGTGACGATGGCGCAGATTGCCCGGG
>CAZKTW010000366.1:0-3425 GCA_964555775.1 uncultured Bifidobacteriaceae bacterium
TTACCGCGAGCACGCGACAAAGTCGGTGTCGCGAGCAGGCGGAGGGAACAGAGGCTTGCCTTTTCTGGTCCCCAACATCTCTGCTGTCTCTGCGTGCTCCTGTTAAAACGTTTTGCTTTGCTGCTCCACATCGACCGCGGACTCTGGCGTCTGCCATGACGTTGTGATACGCTGGGCATGATGCTCAGCAACAAGTGCAAAGAACGCGAAGCAACGATTCATCTTACCCAAGTCGTGGGGAGTAAGATGACCAAACGCGATTTGTGCGAGGTCTGCGGAAAAGAATTTGTGGATATGTCTGGGAGGGGTGGCTGCATTGCGCTCGATGCCCTTACATCTGGCGGTACTACGGAGATGATGTTGACGTTTATTGTCGCCTCCGATCCTCGCTATCCGAAGGCGGCCTATCTTTTTGTGCAGGAGGGATTGAGCAGAACCCAGACGATGTTCTGGGAGCCCGGTAAGCCCGGTAAGCCCGGGCACATGTCCGGCGCTCAATTGCTCGAAGCATTGCGCGAACTCGCCATCGAATCGTTTGGCAAGCGAGCCAAAGCCACATTGAATGCCTGGGGCATTTTTAAGTGTGAGGATTTTGGCGAAACTATTTTTAATCTCATCGAAGCGAAATTGCTCGTGAAACAGGAGGGGGACACCAAGAAGGACTTTCAAGGCGGTTACAATTTTGACACGGCATTCCCGTCCTGATGCTGGTCTATACCTTGGCGTCTTGGCGGTTAACTCCTTGTCTTTGGTTTATTTGAACATCACCCGGTTGTTCAGGCGCATTTGCTGATACATTTTCCGCTGGTCCGGCCTTCCGCTGGCCATTCATGGCCGCGAGCACCTTCAGGAACTTCGCGACGGTGACTTACTTTTGCGCGGTGGGCCGAACTGCTGGCGGGTTGGCTCCAAATAGCTGCTTTACCGGCTCCTGAAGCAACACGACAAGCGTAAAGACACCCAGCACCGTTCCAAAAGGCATAAACATGCACTCGATGCCAGCCATGACGAGGCAGAATGTGTAATGCTTGTGACGGGCGAGGAAACGTCCGGCGGTCAAAACAAACACCGCAAATGTCCAACCAATGGTGATGAACCCGACTGCAATAATCACAAAAAACCAGCCCATCCAGGCGAGCGGCGGCTGTTGCTGCCCATGTCCGGCAAGCTTTTCCGGGGTAAAAATCATGCATAATCCGATCATCAAGTGGATGACCGGAAACAGCGCGAACAGGGCGGCCAATCCGCCAACCACGTAATGAAATATCGAAAGCAGCCGAAGATGTTCTTCTTCCCGCGTCAAAACAGTTCTAGCTGTAATTGGCGTAAGTGTATTCCGGTCCATCGGGCAGACCACGACGTCGTCCGGAAATTCATTCCCGCAGTAAGGGCATGTTTTCATCGGGAAATGCTTGGTGATGCTTTGCTGTATGGTCAGTCATGTCAAGACCGTCCTGCTGCCAGTTCAGATCAAAGGGGTGAACACCCCATGGCGGACATGCTGTGACACAGGCCATCCTCATGGCATGAAACACAAAAATTTCCCCCATCATCAAAATCAAAAAGCAGCCAGTGTGTCCGTGCCAACGGCGACTGCGGATTCAAACCAAAGCGGAATTGATTTTGCGCCGTCAGCAGACGAAGTGGCCAGCAGGGCATACTTCAATTATTTGAATCAGGGGGCGCTGCCCGGGTACGAGGTGCAGCATTGGCTGGAGGCCGAGGAGCAATTGCTCGCGGAACGCAAGCTCACCCAGTCAAATTGAAATAAAATCTCCGCGTCCTGGCGTCTTGGCAGTCAATCCTGAAGGGGTCAAGCCCAGGCCTTGCCGAGTTTGCCCAGCCCCGCTTTCTTCAGGTCGGCCGGGGTCATGGCAATCCGGAACTCAATATCTGCTTGAAAGGTCAAAAACCACGGTTCGCAGAACGCCGGAAGTTGTGACGCGTCCTTCATATTCACAATGAGCGTCGCGCCGCGCTGGCCTTGGTGCCCGGTGAAATAGACCGCCTCCGGTTTGGTGGCGGCCAGAATGCGGTTTATTTTTGAACCCACGGTGCCGTCTTTCACCGCAGTGTTGAACGGTTCAAGGGGAATGGTGACTTCGAGTATGACTTTCATGGTGATTAGTTGGTTGGATGAGATGTTAAGGGATGATGTTGCTGGCAGGCACTCTTAAGACGCACGGCCAGGAATGTCAACGGATTTGCCCTGCCGAGGTTTGGTTTATTTAAGCATCAACCGGTTGTTCAGGCGCATTGGCTGGTACGTTTTCTTTTGTTCGGATTTCGGCTGGCCATTCATGGCTGCCCGATTATGAATGGGTTTGAGCTGTCGGGATTATGTCTTTCACAAACCCAACCTGACTTTTAAATAAGGTTGATTTCATTGTGTATTTAAGCGCGGCGGGCGGCGGCAACCAGCTTTGTCCTAACCCACTTCGTCTTGCTGACGCCGGATTCTTTTATTGCCTGCTCAATGTCGGCATATTCCAACGGTGACAAGCGAGTGGAAATGAACCTGCCTCGCCTCTCCTTTTTTGGAAGTGCTGGCCTGCCGACTTTTGGCGTATCGCTCATGGTTTCTTTGGATTCTTGGGTGGCGGAGTTTTAAGCAAAGCCTTCAAAGCATCCTTGAATGAGACGCTGCTCAAGTTTGGCAGCATCACTTCTTCCGGTTGCTTCCTGTGCTTCGCTCGTTTTGATCTTGCCACGATTTCTCTTTCTGCCCCACGGAATATGCGGGGCTTTCGGTTTCACCAGACAATCAAACTTCCGGTGAAGTTTGTTCCTTCAAATCATTTGCCTGTAGGTCAGACGTTTTCCGGTAACCATGCCAATGGCCGTTTCCATGCGTTCGCCATCGGTCTGATTGCGTGTGTCCCAACGAAATGCAAATTCATTCGCGTATTTCGGCAGATGCTCTCGGCTGACATGGTGCCATGAACCATACACACCCCTCTTGAGCAGGCTGAAAAACGATTCACAACCATTGATGCCGGAAACCGTGCCATCCGCGTTGCGGCGGCTATATTCGCCTTTTGAATGAACTACCGTGGTATGCTTTTTCCATTCCTTTAGCGGCTTGCGATAAGCCGGAAGCTCATCGGTGTTTACGATTGCATCTTTGCTCACACATTCATTCAAAACTTGGCCAAGATTCTTTTGGGTGACGTTGCTTATCACGCGGGCCTGCATTGACCCACCGCGCTCTACCAAGGCAACCACTGGCGTATGGCGGCGTCCACGAGTACAGAGAACCCCTTTGCCGCCTACAAAAGTCTCGTCCACTTCCACGGTGCCTTTCAGAAGGTTGGCCAGCGGCATTTCAGGGCTGACAGCGAATCGAAGCCGATGCGCCATAAACCATGCCGCCTTGTAGGTGATTTTGAGCATCCGGCTCAATTGGTTCGCGCTGATTGATTTCT
>CAZKTW010000367.1:0-3413 GCA_964555775.1 uncultured Bifidobacteriaceae bacterium
TGTTACAGGCTACCAATGTGACCGGGCCATGGACGACGAACAATGCCACTTCGCCTTATACTATCCAGCCTGACCAACCCCAGATGTTTTACCGGATGCAGGCGCAATAGGGTGTGATTGAAAGCGGGTGAAGATGAGGAGCGCGGCTCTGTGAGCCGCAGCAATGTCCACACTGCAAGACGCGATGATTCCATTACGCGCGCGTTCCGACCCGCGAAGCTGCTGCGGGTCACAGACCCGCGCTCCGACGCCTGAAGGCGGGGTTCCGACAGCCCACCAACATTTAATCACGCCCGGCGCAATAGCAGGCTTCACCTGCCGGGATAAATTTCTTTTGCGTGCGTCAACCGGCGGGGTTTGCCGGGATCCGTTTCAAGTAGGTTGCTGCCGTCCGGTTTTGCGGTTGGATCTTCAACAGCGCCTGCATGGCGTCATGGGCCTCCTGCCAGCGGCCTTGGGCCACCCGCGCTCGTGCCAGGATGAAGTGGGCGTCGGGCAGAAAATATTTGAGGCTGATCGCTCTTGCCGCCGATTCTTCGGCTTCCTTCGGTTTGCCTTTGCGCAATTGCGCCGCAGCCAGTCCAAGCCAGGCGATGGGTTCCTGTTCATCCATGCCCAATGCCCTGCGTGCGATTTGCTCCAGCGCATCCCACTCCCTCAGCCGAAGCAACAGCAGCCCAAGCCGGCGCAAGGCCAGCGGATGCATTGGATTAAGCCTGTTTAGTTCGGCGACCAGAGTGTGCGCCTGGCTGAAGTCCCTCTTGGCTATTGCTAGTTCCGCGCGCGGCAAAAGCGAAGCGATGCCCGCCGGTATAGATTCCAGCACAACTTCCAGCGTGTCGGAAGCGCCGGATAATTGATTCAAGGCCAACTGGCATTGGAACAGCGCATAGCCCACTTCCACCCGCTCCGGAAATTCGCGGAACAATCGGTCCAATACCGGCAGCGCTTCCGCATAACGTCCCGCTTCCATGGCGGATTGGACGAACAGCCAGTCCGATTCGCGGCGCAATGCCGTCGTAGCCGGATTATCCGGCGATGGCAACGGGTTTTCCACGTTAGGCTGTGGCTGAATTCCCAGCTGCGAATCCCACGAGTCCACCCGCGTGATTTCAGGAGTGGTGCGGAAAGCTTCCATTAGAACCCGTCCTTCCATGTCATCGCCAATAGGCAATCCAAAACAGGTCAGAATGGTGGGGGCCACGTCCAAAACGCCGGCCCCATGAAGGAGCGCATCGCGGGCAAAGTTGGGACCCCGCGCCGCAAATATGCCGTAAGGCGATTTCCAGGATTCCTGGTTGCCGGGGGCAAATCCGCCGGGCGGCACGCCCAAGGTGCGCGCGCCATGAGCCGAAACCAGCATGACTGTGGCATCCTTCCCGGCAAGCTCCACCAATTGATGCAACATATTATCCAATATCCGGCAAGTCATGCTCAGGACACCTTTGTAAAATTCGAACTCCGGCGGGGCGGTGGCGCCAGGCTGGAAAAGATGGGGCGGGATGAAGATCTGGCTGATGGGACCAAGGGCAGGAAAGCGCACGGCCGCAAAATCCCACGGTTCCTGCTTCAACAATTCCAGCATGGCCGTCTGGTAAGAATAGTCGGCCGCCAAATACAGGCGTAACTGCCCGATGCGATGGTCCCGCTTTTGTTCGATTCGTTTCCATTCGGGAATATAACGTGAGATCACCGACGCATCGATTTGTTCCGGGCTTGCCCGTTTGAGATCGAGTCGCGCCCGCAGCGCCTCGGGCCAGTAGGTTCCAGGCACTGCCGGCGGCCACGGCTTTATGCCCGGGCCGGCAGTGGGTTCGGGATAGCGGTCGGACACTAAGATGCAATTGCCGGCTTTTTCGTCCTGACTGGCGGGCCATCCGACCACAATGCTCCGCCTGCCCGTGTGCGCCAGTATTTGCCAAAGTGCTGCCGTCCGCCGGGCCGTTGCCGAAATTGTCACCGGCCGGCCATGCTGGCCAAGTTCCATGGCATGACACACCCCATGCTGCCAGGCGCGTTTGCCCGTGACTATGGAGGTGCATAACATCGCCGGCACCATCGGTTGGACGGACAATAACTCACCGGAAACCCCTTCTTCCACCAGCCGGTTTAACGCCGGCATTTTTCCAGCATCTATCAAGGTATGCAGCACTTTCCAATCGGCGGCATCCCATTCCACTAACAATAAGCGCCCGGCCATATAGATAGCTATTGGGAAACTTTTCTTTTGATCATAAGCGGCGCTTTCTACAGAATCCAGTTGATTCGCCTTGTGACCGGACCAGATCCATCCGACTTGATGGTGCGCGAACCGTCTCCGAAGGAGGTCGGCCGGGCGCTGTATCTGTTTCGCGCCGACCCTTTGCCGCGCGAGGCGCGCTTGTTTGCGGCCGTAAAGACGCGACCGCTGGAACGCTTTGTCGCGGCGGCGGCCTGGTGGCCGATTGGCGACACGCTTTTGTTCCGGCTCGTCGTCCAGCCAGGAAGTGCGGACCGGCTCGTGGCCTGCAACCTCCTGGTCCGGCAACTTGCCGAAGGTGGACGCGCCCGGGGAATCAGCAACCTGCGCTATGCCGATCTGCTGCTCGACAACAGCGAATGGGTTCCCTTGCTGAAGGAAAACGGATTCGTTATTTTGCATTCCGAGCGGTTCTTTGAAGCGTCGGCCCGGGAGTCATGGGCGCGAACTGTGGAGATCGCCGAACGCATGCGCGATAAATTCCCTCCCAGTTGGCACACGGAATCCATCCGCCAGCATCCGCCGGAAACCATCCTGGATTTCATTGAACCCTTTCACCTGATGCCGGCTGATGAAGTGCGCGACCGCTGGCGTGACGATTGTCCGTATGGCTTTGAACTGGATTTGTCCGCCATCCTTTTCGACGGGGCGCGTCCGCTGGGAGCGTTCTTGATGCGCCGCAAGATGGACGTGCTGTTTGTGGATGTCCGCGTGGTGCAGACCGGAAACCGGTTGTTGAACTCACTGGGAAACGTGGCTTTGCTCCGTCACTCTGCCCTGACATACGGAACGGCGCGCAGGGACATCAACCGCCTTCAGTTTCGCGGCGGCGAAATGGAACATCGCGAAACCGCAAACCTTGCCATGCGGATGGGGGGAAATGAGTTGCCCCCACGCCATACCTTCGCCCGGAGCCTCTTGCACAAATCAGGCTAGCCAGAGTAACTGCCCTCAATTTACCTATCGACCAGTCAGGATCCACGCCAGCTCGTGGAAGTCCAGGTTGAGGCACCAGCAATGCTCCATGAACCAGACCGCCGCGGCGCGTGCGTTGGATTGGCGGAGCGAAGGAACGCGCGTTGGTCACGGCGGCTGGCAAGTCGTCCAAGGTGGCGAAAGAAGCGGCTTGATGCAGGATATTCGCCCTAAATGGCGAATTGATGGTTTTATCATA
>CAZKTW010000368.1:0-3399 GCA_964555775.1 uncultured Bifidobacteriaceae bacterium
GGCGGCGGCCGCTGGCCGAGCAACGGTTCACCAGCCGCACGGGGCTGGCGTCGCGGGGCAGCTTCGCGAGGCCGGCGTAGTCGCGCTTGGCTTTCATTTCCGCGCGGATCGCGGCGTATTTTTTTACCGTTTGTGCCTTGCGCTTGTTGCGCTCCATCCATGCTTTCTTGGCCATAAAATTTACTTTTCTGCGAGCGGGAAACCCATGAGTTTCAGGAAATCCAGCGCCTCCGCATCGGAGTGCGCGCTGGTCACTATCGTCACGTCCATTCCCTGCGTCCGTTTGATCTTGTCCAGTTCTATCTCCGGAAAAATCGTCTGCTCGGCGATGCCGAACGTGTAATTGCCGCGGCCGTCAAATTTGCGCGGCGACAGCCCGCGAAAGTCGCGGATGCGCGGCAGGGCGGCGGCAATCAACCGGTCAAAAAACTCGTACATCGCGTCCCGGCGCAAGGTGACCCGGCAGCCAATGGGCTGGCCTTCGCGCAATTTGAAATTCGCGATGCTGTGGCGCGACTTGCTGATGACCGCCTTGCGGCCGGTGATCATCGAGAGATCCTTCGCCGCGTCGTCGATGGCGTTCTTTTCCAGCGACGCGCTCACCCCCATGTTCACCACGATTTTCACCAGACGGGGAATCTGGTGCACGTTCGCGTACTTGTGCTTCTCCTTGAGGGCGGGCACCACGTCATTGACGTATTTGTTGTAAAGTCTGGCTTTCATCAGTCTGGGTCACGGATTTGGCCGTGACTTATGTTTCGTATGCTTGATTGTCTGGATCGTTGTCCGTTCAGGCCTGGGCCGGTTCGGCCGCCCCGCTCCGCTTCGCCACCCGGGCGTCAAATTGCTCCGCCTTCATCACGTTCGAGAGGTGGATGGTGCCTTCCCGCTCGAGGATCGCGCCCTGGGGATGCTGCTGGCTTTTGCGCATGTGGCGCTTGGTCATCTGCAACCCCTCCACAATCACCCGGCTTTTCTTCGGGGCCACCGCGATGATTTTGCCGCGCTTGCCTTTTTCCTTGCCGGCCAGAACCACCACTTCGTCGCCTTTTTTAATGTGCAATTTCATATGCCTCTTCAAATCACTTCCGGCGCGAGCGAAATTATTTTCATGAACTTCTTGTCGCGCAACTCGCGCGCCACCGGCCCGAAAATGCGCGTGCCCTTCGGGTTCAATTCCGCGTCAATGATGACCACCGCATTGCTGTCAAAACGCAGGTACGAGCCGTCGTTGCGTCGGATGGCCTGGCGCGTGCGAACCACCACCGCATTGTGCACCTCGCCCTTTTTCACCTGGCCGTCGGGGGCGGCAACCTTGATGTGCACCTTGATGACATCACCGATCCCCGCATACGTCTGGTTGCGGCCCAGGACGCCGATCGTCCAGGCGACTTTTGCGCCCGTGTTGTCCGCAACATCCAAATGGGAACGAATTTGCAGCATAAAATCTCTCTATTCGGCCGCCACCGGCTCCACGCCCCGGCTGCGCTCGACGACTTCCATCAGCCGCCAGCGTTTGATCTTGGACAGCGGCCGGGTTTCCTCGATCCGCACCCGGTCGCCCACCTTCGCCTCGCCCTTTTCATCGTGGGCGTAAAATTTATTGTAGGCGGTCACCACCTTCCGCAGTTTCGCATGCGGGAACCGGCGCTGCACGCGCACGACGATGGTTTTGGCCATCTTGTTGGAGATGACCTCGCCGACGCGTTGTTTGCGATGTCCGCGCGCCGCTTCCGTTGGATTCACAGTGTCAGCCATACTCAATTTCCAGCCGCTTTGTTGCGCAACTGGGAGATGCGCGTTTCCAGTCGCGCGATGTCCCGGCGCAGCGTCCGCAGGCGCGCCGGTTTCTCCAGCTGGGCGCTTGCCTGCTGCAGACGCAGGTTGAACATTTCATGGCGCAGGTCCCGGCTCTTGGCCGACAACTCCACCAGCGTCATGTCTTTCATTTCCGTAAATTTCATAACTTCAATTCCGCCTAGCGCGTGCCGCGATGCCGCGAGATGAATTTGGTCCGGATCGGCAGCTTCGTCGCCGCCAGGCGCAACGACTCGCGCGCCACAATCTCGGTCACCCCATCCACCTCGAACAGCACGTTCGCCGGACGGATGACCGCCACCCAGGATTCCAGGGGGCCCTTGCCCTTGCCCATGCGCGTTTCCAGCGGCTTCTTCGTGAACGACTTTTGCGGGAAGATGCGGATCCACATTTTCCCGTGCCGCTTCATGTTGCGGGCAATCGCCACGCGCGCGGCCTCGATTTGCTTGGTGTCGAGCCAGCACCGTTCCAACGACATTAATCCGTACTCGCCAAACGCCACCGTGTTCCCGCTGTAAGCCATGCCGGCGCGGTTGCCGCGGTGCATCTTGCGAAATTTGACTCTTGCTGGTTGCAATGGCATAACAAAAATTCTTTGAGCAAATCAATTCGCGGCGGCTTCGACCGGCGCAATCGGCGCAGCCACATTGGCGGCCTTTTCCTTCATCGGCTTGTTTTCACCCTTGCAAATCCAGCACTTGACGCCGAGCTTCCCGTAAAGCGTGCGCGCCTCGGCAAAACCATAATCGATGTTCGCGCGCAACGTGTGCAGCGGCACGCGGCCCCAGTGATACATTTCCGTGCGCGCCAGTTCCGCGCCACCCAGCCGGCCCGCGCAACGAATCTTGATCCCTTCCGCCCCGAAATCTTTTGCCGTTTGCACGGCCTTTTTCATCGCCCGGCGGAACGACACCCGGCGTTCGAGCTGCAACGCGACGTTTTCCGCCACGAGCTGCGCATCGGTCTCCGGGGTCTTGACCTCGATGATGTCCACATAGACTTCCTTGCCGGTCATCTTGCTCATCTCTTCCTTGAGCTTGTCAATTTCCGCGCCCTTGCGGCCAATGACCACGCCCGGACGCGCGGTCAAAATGGTGATGCGGCAACGGTTGGCCGCACGTTCGATCAAAATCCTCGGCACCGAGGCCGATTCGAGCTTCTTCTTGAGCAACTTGCGGATTTCGCGGTCTTCGCCGAGCAGCTTGCCAAAGTCCTTCTTGTCGGCATACCACTTGGAGCGCCAGTCTTTGTTGACGCCGACCCGCAGACCGATTGGATTTGTTTTTTGTCCCATACTATTCGTCCGACAAGGTGATTTTGATGTGGCAACGGCGCTTGAGAATCGGTCCCGCCGAACCGCGCGCCTTGGGGGTGAAACGTTTGAGGATCGTTGCCGAACCGGCCACGGCTTCCTTCACACGCAGCGATTCCGGCTTGAGTTTGTTGTTGTTTTCTGCGTTGGCAATCGCCGACCGGAGCGTCTTGGCCACGTACCGGGCCGATTTGCGGGGGATGAACGCGAGCACCGCCTGCGCCTGCAGCGCCGGCAAACCCTGGATCTGCCGCACCATCTCGCGCATC
>CAZKTW010000369.1:0-3355 GCA_964555775.1 uncultured Bifidobacteriaceae bacterium
CTGGTTGCGCCGGCAATCTCTGACTTTCAAGCATCGTGAGACTCGCTGCTCAGGCCATGACAGTTATCTGCGCCTTCCCGGCTTCGACCTGACAGCGGATTTTGCAGGCTTGTTGTGCGAGAGCTCTTTCTCCAACTGTTCAATGCTTGGCAGGGAACTCCGGAGTTTCTTCGGCAGAGCCCGGGTGAGCTGGTAGTCGGAAATGCCGATGGCTTTGTCCATGCCGCGCAAAGCATACTCGGCCACGATCTTGTTTTTCTCCTCACACAGGATGAGGCCGATGGAATGTTGATCCGTGGCGTGCTTCAGCCGGTCGTCCACCGCATTCAGATAAAAATTCATCTTGCCGGCATATTCCGCCTTGAACGGTCCAACCTTGAGATCGATAACAACGAAGTTCCGAAGTTTTAGATGGTAGAAGAGGAGGTCGATGTAGAAATCGTCGTTGCCCACTTCCATGTGGATCTGACGGCCGACGAACGCAAAGCCGGTGCCCAATTCCACGAGAAAATCCTGAAGGTGGCGGAGCAGACCGGTTTCGAGTTCGCGCTCGTGGAAGGGTTTTTCCAGAGTGAGGAAATCGAAGACGTAGGGGTCCTTCAGAAGCTGGGACGCCAGGTCTGACTGTGGCGGCGGCAGGGTGCGCTGGAAGTTGGTGACGGCCTTGCCGTGCCGTTCGTGCGCGCGGCTTTGGATCTGGAGCGATAGCACATCCCGGCTCCAGCCATGCTCGAATGCCTGCCGGGCATACCAGAGGCGCGTGGGCAGGTCTTTCACTTTCTGGATAAGAATGATGTTGTGCGCCCAAGTCAATTGGGCAACGGCCCGTTGCCACATTTGGGCGGCGGCGGATTGAGCGGGTGATTGGGCCACGGGCGGTGGCCCTTTTGTTCGTGGAAATGGATCATTCACCAATTGGGCCACGGGTCGTGGCCCAATTTCAAACAGCGAGGGATACTCGCGGAAAAACTGCACCATGCGTTTCAGGTTCCGCTCAGAGAAACCCTTCAACTCGGGCAAGTCGTTATGCAAATCGGTCGCCAGCCGAGGCAGGACGGCAGCGCCCCAACCTTCCCTTTTCTGCCGCTCGGCGAGCACGCCGCCGATCTCCCAATAGAGCATGAGCATGCTGGCATTACCCGCCATCGCGGTGCGCACCTGGGCCGTGCGGATGCGCTGCTTGATGTCGGTCAACAGCCTGGCGTAGTTACCAGCGGCAACAGACAAAATGGTTTTGTTCTTTGGAATGCGTTTGTTCATGCCATAAGCATTAGATTGGGTTCATCCACAATGCGATTCAAGTCATTCCCGAAATCATCAGCCACACGCTTCGGCCAGCGGTTCGGCGGGCGGAAAAGTGAAGTGCAGGCGGAGAGACGGCAGAACGAAGCCGGAACGCAACGCCCGCCGCCGTGCCGCTGACGGAAGCTGAACGCGACTGCGTTCATAATTCCGTCCGCGACGAGCGCGCGTGAAGCCGCAGCGGAACGAGCGTTGGTCGCGGATGTTAAACGTAAATTGTGCTGTTTCATGGCTGTTCACGATTGCCCTGACAGGTGCTATTTTGTGCCGCTTCCATCGATTTTGAACGTTGTGATTTTGTGTAAACATTACACAAACCCCGTTGTTCTTTCTGTCACGCTCGCAGTGTTTATGAATGATTGATCAATCAATTCAACGGCAATGAAATGAATATTTAAGGAGGACAATATGAACCAGGACATCGAAAGGTTTTTGAGTTTGAGGCATCTTCCCGACCGGCTGACGGCGGCACAGGCGGCGGGCAAGCTCGGTTTTTCCGCCCATGAAATTCCGATTCTGATTGCCAGGAACCTATTGAAGCCGCTGGGACATCCGGCACCCAACGGACCGAAATACTTTTTGACCGCGATGATCGAAGACCTGCGCCGTGACGAAAAATGGCACAGCCGGGCCACTGATGCTGTCACAGAATACTGGCGGTCCAAGAATGGGCGGAAGCAAGACCCAACAGCCAACCGACAGCCGTCGCGCCAACAACTCCAAGACTCAATTTCAGCAGATTGATTCATATTAAATAAGCGCGTCGAAAATCATCCGTTTCCGCTTCTTCATTTTAGGGTGCCGCGGCAATCTGCAATCTGTTTTCAGCCACGGGCAAGGGAGCCAGTTTTCCCTCGTATTTTTCCAGCGATGGGCAAATGGCAACACCTTCCCGGGCATATTCGCGGTGAACCGCAAGGCTCGCGTGACCCAGCGCGCTTTGGGCGAAGCGTTCTGGCATTCCCAATTGCTTGGCACGAGACGCCCAAGCGTATCGGTAGCTGTGCAAACTAATGCCCTCAATTTTCAAAATGCGGCAACGGCGGCGAAATTCAGCCGCTCGATCTTTGTCTTTCAGCTTGGATATTTTCGGAAACAGCGGGCCTTCCGAAGGCAATTGTTTCAACAAGGACTCGAGCCGCCCACCGATTTCCAGCATGCAAAGTTCGCCCGTTTTCTGGCGCTGATACGACAGCAGTTGATTATTCCAGTCGATGTTGGCGGCTGTCAAATTCGAGCCGTCGGTCTGCGCCGAGCCGATTTCCCATAAAAGCTCGTAGTAATGTTTACGCTCGATGTTGCCTTCGGCTTGAATAATCCGCTGGTGCTCTTGAAGCGTGATGGCGCGCCTGTGTTTCTTTTCAGTTTTCGGCCAGAGCTTTGGTGGAATGACCGGTGCGAGAATCCAACCCATGCCCAGCGCCAGATTATGCAGGCAGCGCAAAATATTTTGCGTGAACACTCCGCCGGATTTAAGAACCGCATAAAAATCATCCGCCGTGGTCTGAACCAGCCGTTTGTGGCGGATAAAATTGAATGCCTGACCTTTGACGGCACGCTCCCGTCGCAACCGGGTGCTCGCCTTTTTCACCGCACAATATTCCTGGATCACGAACGCCCATGTCCGCTCCACCAATTTCGGGTCCGTGCCCAACAGGTAGGCTTTGGCAATGGAAATGTTGATGGCTGGTTGCAGGCCGGCATCGTTTCGAGCGCGAAGGATACGTTGCGCTTCCTCCTTGTCATCCGTGAGCAGGCTTTCCCGTTTGCCGGTTTCCGAATCAAAACTAAAGAACGTGTTCTTCCGTTTGCACAACCAATATTTCTGTTTCATTGACACCTTTCAATTTAGGTGTCTCCGAGCTTTTTGCTTAACGAGCAGTGAGTGCGTGGTGAGTGGATTCGCTTTAGATTGTGGGCGATTTACCATCTCGCGCGCCATTTACTACACACTTTACTACACACTTGGGTGTTTTTTCGTGTTTTTAGCGTCCTCCTCGATGAAGCTGTCGTTGTCCTCCAACGACTTTTAAAATGGCTCCAGAGGTAGGGC
>CAZKTW010000370.1:0-3348 GCA_964555775.1 uncultured Bifidobacteriaceae bacterium
TCACGAACTCGATTTCCCGTGGATATTTGTAGGGCGCGGCGGTCTGCTTGCAGTGTTGCTGGAGTGCCTGCTTCAAATCTTCACCGGCCGTGGCTTCCGGGCGCGGGATGACAAACGCCTTCACGATTTGTCCGCGCAGTTCGTCCGGTTTGCCGACCACCGCTGCGTCCAGCACGGCCGGATGTTCGAGCAACACGCTTTCCACCTCGAACGGCCCGATGCGATAGCCCGAACTCTTGATCACGTCGTCCTTGCGGCCGATAAAATAAAAGTAGCCGTCGGCGTCCCGCACCGCGCGGTCACCCGTGAGATACCAATCACCGCGGAACTGGTGCTTCATCTCGCCCGGGTTCTGCCAGTATTCGCGAAACAGTCCCGCCGGCCGGCGCGGTTTGACCCGCACGGCAATTTCCCCTTCCTGGCCGGCGGGCAGCTCGTTCAAATCATCATCCAGCAACGTCACGGTGAATCCCGGCGTGGGTTTGCCCATCGAACCTGGACGCACCTCATGGCCGAGGGAACGGAAGTTGCCGATCAACACCACGGTTTCCGTCTGCCCATAAGCTTCGTACAGCGTCAGGCCGGTGGCGTCCTGCCAGAGTTTGAAGACCTCGGGATTCAGCGGTTCACCGGCAGTGACACAATGGCGAAGCTGCGGAAAATTCCAGCGCGCCAGATTCTGTCGCACAATCAAACGCAACGCCGTCGGCGGCGCGCACCAGGTGTTGATGGGATAATGCGCCAGCGTATCCAGGGTTTGAACCGGATCAAATTTGCCACGGACATCCAGTGCGAACACGCAGGCGCCCATGTGCCATGGACCGTAGAAACTGGACCACGCCGCCTTGCCCCAGCCCAGATCGGAAATGTTCCAATGCACCTCGCCGGGCTTGCAATCGAGCCACAACCCGCCGGTAAGCCGATGACCGAGACCGTAACTGGCCTGCGTGTGCAGCACCATTTTCGGTTCACCGGTTGTGGCGCTGGTAAAATAAATGATTCCCGGATCATCGCTCCGGGTGGGTTCAGCTCGGAATTTCACGTCTGCAGTGCGAAGCCGGGCATCGAAATCAATCCAGCCCGCCGGCGTTTCCCCCACGGCCAGGCGCACTCCATCAAATCCATCCAGCTTGGCAACACCCTCCGCGCTGGCAATCACGGCGCTGATCTGCGCTGCCTGAATCCGGTAAGCCACATCGCGTGGAGTCAGCAGCAACGTGCCCGGCACTGGCACGGCGCCCAGCCGGATGAGTCCCAGCATGGCAATCCACCATTGCGGCACACGCGGCAGCATGATGAGCACGCGGTCCCCGCGCCGCACCCCGGCCAAACAGAAGACATTGGCCGCCCGAGCGCTCAGCACCGAAAGCTGCTGAAACGTGAACTTCTGTTCCGCGCCCGTCGCTGCATTCACACACCACAATCCCAAGGCATCTGGTTGCACTTTCGCCCAGCGGTCGATCACATCGGTGGCAAAATTAAAGTATTCCGGAACCTTCAATTCCCAGGAATGTTCAGAAGCAATTTGGATGCGTACAGCCACGAGCTTTAAGCCAAGCTTAAAGCCTTCGCGGCAATATCGCGACTAAAAAGTGCACCCTGGCGTAGCGGCGGGCGTCCCGCCTGCCGTAGAGCCGGGCTTCCAGCCCGGCGGACAAAACCTCACGCATACCCAAGTCGATCGAAACCTTCGTGGGTCATTGAAATCTCGCGCGTCAAATCCGGGCGGCGGGACGCACGCCCTCTACGGCAGGCGGGGACGCCTGCCGCTACACACTATTAAGCACTTGCCGATCACAGGGCCGCTTGACATTTTTCCCTCATGCCCGAGCCCGAAGCACCGCCCAATCCGCTGGTCTCCGGGTTGCATTTTCGCGGGAAGCTTCCGCATTTGAAAAAGCAAGGCGCAGTTTATTTCGTCACATTTCGCCTCGCTGATTCGCTACCGGCCCATGAAGTCGCCCGGTTAAAACACGAGCGCGAAGTCGTCCTCGAACAAGCCCGTGCCGCCAGGAGTCCACTGACCTGGTACGAGGAGCAACAATTGCTCGCGTGGTATTGCGACAAGGTCGAAGCCTTCCTCGACGCCGGACACGGTGCGTGTTGGTTGAGCAAACCGGAAATCGCCGGCAGCGTCTCGAACGCGTTGAAATATTTTGATGCTCAACGCTACGAACTTCGCGCGTGGGAGATCATGCCCAACCACGTTCACGCCATTGTCTGGCCGATGCCGGAACACACCTTGAGCGACATCCTGCACAGTTGGAAATCCTTCACGAGCAAAACCGCCAACAAGTTTCTGAACCGCACCGGCGAATTGTGGCAGAAGGAATCGTTCGACCATTGGATTCGTGACGATGCTGAATCCACCAGCCTGGCGGCTTATATTGAAAATAATCCGGTTAAAGCCGGGCTCTGCAAGCGACCGGATGACTGGAAATGGAGCAGCGCAAACAAACGGCAACCGACGTCGTAGCGGCAGGCATCCCGCCTGCCGTAGAGCCGGGCTTCCAGCCCGGCGGACAAAACCTCACGCATACCCAAGTCGATCGAAACCTTTGTGGGTCGTTGAAATCTCGCGCGTCAAATCCGGGCGGCGGGACGCACGCCCTCCACGTCAGGCGGGGACGCCTGCCGCTACAACGCTTTCGCCGCGATGTCGCGACGGAACTGCGCGCCCTCGAAACAGATTTTTTCCACGGCGGCGTAGGCAGCGGCTTGGGCGGTTATCAAATCCTTGCCCAGTGCCGTCACCCCCAGGACGCGTCCGCCGTTCGAGACAATTTGCCCGTCCTTCAACGCCGTGCCGGCATGGAATACTTTTGTGTCCGGCAATTTCGCCGCCTCGGCCAGGCCAAGGATGGGCTTGCCCTTCGCGTAATTTCCCGGATAACCGCCGCTGGCCATCACCACGCAGACCGACGCACTGGGGCTCCATTTCAGGGTGATGCCCCCCAACGACCCGCTCACACTTGCCGCCAGCACTTCCAGCAGGTCGTTTTCCATGCGCGTCAGGTAAACCTGCGTCTCCGGGTCACCGAAGCGCGCGTTGAATTCCAGCACCTTCGGGCCGTCTTTCGTCAGCATCACTCCCGGATAAAGAATGCCACAAAAATGAATCCGCTCCTGCAGGCAGCCCTGCAGCCACGGAGTCAGGATTTTTTTGCCGACATCCGCCAAGGCGGGTTCGCTCAAAAATGGCGTGGGCGAATAGGTTCCCATGCCACCGGTGTTCAAGCCCGCGTCACCATCGAGCGCACGCTTGTGATCCTGGGCAGTGGGAAACAACTTCGCCGTCTTGCCGTCGCAAATGGCGTGCAACGAAATTTCGATCCCTTCCAAAAGTTC
>CAZKTW010000371.1:0-3331 GCA_964555775.1 uncultured Bifidobacteriaceae bacterium
ATATCTGCAGCGTGGACACCAATTTGCGGAACTGCCAGGTGCATCAATTCTAGCCTGCAACCGATGGAGCATTCCGGCATGGACCCCTATACTTCAATCGGAACAAAACCCGCCGGTAAAACGGATTTCGTCAAAGCGATTGGATGTTGGGTTGGTGGGGTATTAACGACTAGTGACAACGCTTATGTTTCTAAATTGTTTTTATAATTGTATTATGTTCATTCATGAATGTGCAGCAAGTGCCTGCAAAACTGGGCATTTCCAAAATTCAAAGCGAAACGTGGTCAAAAAGTTGGCCGAAACCGATGAAGCCGTGACTGTTTTGTAAGTTGTTTAGGTTCAATGATATACTATCTAACTAACCGCCATTCAGAATCGGCCTGTTGTTGGCCCGTTGTCAATAATGCTTCTATGCGTCTCAAAAAGGCCGCTTTTACTCGAATGATGGAGGGGTTCGCCGGGACGATTTCGTCGCTGCTTCGTTCACTACCGGGCAGTCACAAAGTCTGTGCCTGTCGTGAATTTTTATGACTTGTGAATTCACTGTATCCAGACGACAGTAGCCAAGAAGTATTCAACGTTTATTTCCAAACAATAATTTAATGTCTATTATTACCTCAAAACCCGCCAGAACTACAATCAGGCGTTCGGGCTTTACTCTAATCGAGCTATTGGTGGTCATCGCTATTATAGCCATCCTTGCCGCCATGCTTATGCCGGTTTTGGCAAAAGCCAAGATAAGGGCGCTGGGAATCGCTTGCATCAGCAATATGAAACAGTTGCAAACGGGCGCAATACTTGCCGGGAATGACGATAATGATAATTTGCCGGCAAACGTCCAGCTTCGCATGGGTGGAGATACCAGTTGCTTCCCCGTAGGACCGAATTGGGTGGACGGTCAGTTTTACTCTGCAGATAATTCGAGCATACCAGAGGCTCCCGTCGGATGTGAGACGAATCCCTTTTATCTTGGAGTGAATGGGGAAAAAGGTTTTGGCGTAACGTTGCTGGGTTCCATCGGATTCTATGCAAAATCGGCTGGAGTATATCATTGCCCTGCCGATGTTTTTGTGAGCGTCAAATACAAGCAAGTGCGCGTCCGATCGTGTGCGGCGAATGCGTATATAGATGCAGGAGGGGATGCTGGCCAAAAATTGGTCACGGGCTACAAGGTTTTCAAGAAATTTTCGGATTTTACAGCTCGTTTAAGTGTTTCGGATTGCTTTCTGTACCTGGATGAAAATCCGGCGAGTTTAAATGATGGATGGTATTACTATGAGGTGGCCGGAATTCCACCTGCTGTACATGACAGGCCGGCGCTCAATCATGGCAAGTGGTCGTCGTTCTCTTATGTTGATGGCCATGCGGAACTTCACCAATGGCGGGATGCATTTTTAAATCCTAAAGCGGGAAACGGTGCAACAGGGGGGAAGGATACGTATTGGCTCGCCCAACATGGCACTTACAGGAAATGATTAATCGTGTCCGGAGGCCTTGAATCTCCGGCGTTCCCAGAAGAGAATCAACTGGCTAGCGTGCCGACTTTTTCACCCGGGGCAACGCGCCGCAAGGTTTCCTGAGGTCAATGCTTGCGCCTCGGCCCGCACCCAGCGACACCAGGATTGGAAGCGGCTGCGAGCACGACCGACCGTCCCGGAGGCATACGCCTGCTGCAATTCCAATCGCATCGCATACGCCAGACCCGTGACCAGCGGTTTATCCTTCAATTGCGCCCAGCGATCTGCTTCCCCAGCCGTCCAGCGTTCCGGATTCTTACGCCACAACCAACGGGTTCATTCTAATTGCTCCCGTGCCTGGGCGTCTTGACGTACCTCCTTCATTCGCCAAAGGCATCGGTCAGATGCGCGTGACCAAGAATCTGGAAGGTATCGTGATTGACCGCGCTTATCGGATCGAGGATCAGGCGGCACTGACCATCGTTTATCAACTCTTGCGTGAGGAAGGTTTGTTTCTCGGCATTTCCTCTGGCATCAACATCGCGGGAGCTGTTCGGCTTGCGCGTGAACGGGGTCCGGGTCAAACCATCGTCACGCTTCTCTGCGATTCGGGACTGAAATATCAATCCAAGCTTTTCAACCCGGAATGGCTGACAACACACCAATTAGATCCCGACCGGCCTGTTCAATCCGTGCTGGTTTGATACCTTCGCCGAAGACCGCCGCTCAGAATCCAATCGATGAATGACAGCGAGAGACAAATGCGGAAAAACAACGGCGCGCTGTGTAAACACCCTTAAACTGGACAAGCGTGCCTTGTGGCTGCAATTGTATGGCTCGCTCGCGCCGTCAAGGTAGAACGCCCCGTTACTCCGAGTCTCCACCTTGACCGCCCCGCTCTGCCGGGAGAGCGTCGCGCCGGTCGCTGATTTGGCCGGCCAACCAGAAGGTGGGGGGCGGCTGGAGATGGCTCCTCCTCCAACGTGCGGCCTGAACGCGGCGCTCCTTTTCTTTCAGAAAAGACTTAACTGCCGGCCAATTCTGCCGATAATAACGTGGACCGACTGCCCCCGTCGTGAAATCAAAACATTTGCTCTGGTGCATCGTCAGCGCAGGGCTTGGATTGTTCCTGCTTCCTGCGCGGCTGTATGCCCTCGATCCATCGCGGAGTGTTTATCAATATAATTGCCGCACCTGGACGCGGCAGGCCGGTTTGCCAGCCAACGCCATCCGCGATATTGTTCAAACCAAGGATGGCTATCTCTGGCTGGGAACCCAAATGGGGCTGCTGCGGTTCGACGGCATTACTTTCGAGTCCATCAATCTGCCGGACCAGCCGCAATTCCGCCGCGGTCCCGTCGCCCATCTGGGCTGCGCGGCCAAGGGTGGATTATGGTTTGGGATTGATAGCGGATCGTTTGGTTTTTACGACGGGGCGCAATTCTATTCGATGGAACGAAAGGGCTGGACTGATCCGGCGGTGGGTGTGGGCGGCCTGATGGAAGCCAGTGACGGCTGGTTATGGGTGGGAACGGGATCTGGCACAGCCCGATGTTTGGGCGGAGACACCAATAAAGGCACTTTTTTTCCGAAAGTCGTGGGCGTGTCGGCCATTTGCGAAGATGCGCAGCATCGCATCTGGCTGGGCACCACCGACCTGGGGTTGTTTTACTGGCAGGCCGGTCAACTCAAACCCTTTCCTGACTCGACGCTGGTGAAGAAAGCCATTTTTGCGGTGGCCGTTGACCGGCAAAGCCGGATTTGGGTTGGTACCCAGGCCGGTGTGCAATGCTACGATGCGAACTTCGTGCGCCACGACCTGGTGCAAACTTCCACGGATGTGAAGGACCTGCTGGTGGACCAGCACGGCGTGG
>CAZKTW010000372.1:0-3308 GCA_964555775.1 uncultured Bifidobacteriaceae bacterium
CTGAAACAGAAATGGGCCAAACTCACGGATAGCGACCTCCAATTCGCCGAGGGCAAGCAGGAAGAACTGATTGGCCGGATTCAGAAGCGCACCGGCGAAACCCGCGAAGCGGTTGAAAAGGAACTCAAGGAATCCTGTTCCACGTGCGGCTGCAAATAGGCCGCCCGCTGGCGCAGGCAAATTGGTTGAGTCAGTCCGACGCCCGCTCCGTACAGCATAGCACACCGGTGAAATCCAGCCGCTCATTGACTCCGGGCGGCTGGTGCGGTCTTCGGGCAAGGGTTCGCCTCATGCACGCCGGTCCCGTTCACCCGGGTTGCCGGATTGACCGAACCGGAAACCTGGCATAGCCGCCGAAATGATCAATGCGGCAAAAAAGGAATCGGAAAAGTTTCAAGTGGCCCGGCAGAATCAGCCGGGTGAATGGGATGGAACGCTGTCAGGGCAGCCGGAAGTGGCCGACCCGGTTTTGCTGAACCCGGATTCAAACGCCGTCGCCACACCGGGCCGGAGACCGGCATTCCCGTTCAGGCACGGCGGACACGCGGATTGCTTTCCAGAAATTTGTTGAACAAAATGGCGAACAACCACGCGCGGGCATTGGCCGGGACCGGCAACGTGCGGCTGAAGTCGAATGCCAGGCGGAAGGTGCGCTGGGTCAGGATCATCGCCTTTACCGGGTTGCCATAAAGGCGCGTGGCCAAATGGAACAAAGGTTGGTAGTATAGCTCCACGAGTTGTTCAACGGGAGACAGATTGGTTGGCTTCTTCATTGTCATCAAATCAGCTATCTTCGTGCCAATATTCCTTCCCCTCTCCAACCTTGACGCTTTTTTCGTCGCCACCATCACACGCCTCAAGCCGGTTGAACCTGAAGCGCGAGTTCACATCCGCTCATTGACTCCGAACGGCTGGCGCGGTTTTCCAGGAAAACTGATTCACGTTAGGGTTACACCCCATGGCAAACAATCTGCCCGGCCAGTAATTTGGCGCGAAATGCCAGGCGCCAGAACCGGTTGGCGGCGACTACATGCAAACAGACAAAACGAAACAATTTATGAAAAACAAGAATGCTTGGACGCTGCTGTCTCTAATGATCATGAGTCTGATTGTCGTTTTGAACATCCCGGGACAAACTGTCAAATCGGTCCAGCCTCCCATGCCAGCGACACCCCCTGCTCCGGCACAGCCCATGCCGGTCAAACCTGCGCCGGCAGTGCCCATGCCTGTGACACCAGCCCCACCAACGCCCGCGCCGGTTCAACCGGGCCAACCTATGCAGCCTATCCAGCCGGGCCAACCTGTTCAGCCGGGTTCTCCTGGAGCACCCGGCCCCAATCAGTCACCCACGTTCACAAACCGATCACCCACGTTCACAAACCGGTCGCCCATGTTTACGAACCGGTCACCCATGATCACAAACCAGTCGTCCATATTTACGAACCCTCCGCCCGTGATTCGCTAATCTATATGGCAAAATCTTCGATTGCCCTTTTCCCGCACCAGAAAAATCACGTATTAGCGACCCCGTTAATAAACAATAAAGCCTGCCGATAAACAATTGGTCGAAACAGGTGAAACACCATCATGCCTCAAGGCGATAAATCCAGCTACACCGGCAAACAGAAACGTCAGGCGGCACACATCGAAGCCGGTTATGAGAAAAAAGGTGTCGGCACGAATACCGCCGAAGCCCGCGCCTGGGCTACCGTGAACAAATTGACGGGCGGCGGCAATAAAAGCGGCTCCGGACGGAAGACAACTCATTAAAATTATGCCAGCCTTAACCACCAAGCAGGTCAGCCTTCATTTAAAAGCCGTTCCAAACTGGTCGAAACGCGCGAGAACCATTCGTCGGACCTTCAAGTTTGCGGGATTCTTGAAAAGCATGGATTTTGTCAATCGGATCGCCCGGAAAGCCCAAAAAATCAATCACCATCCGGATATCGACATCCGTTTCAACCGGGTGACATTGAAACTCACCACGCATGATGAAGGCGGACTCACCAAAAAAGATTTCTCCCTCGCCCGGCAGTGCGATGAGGTCTGCTCCAAATTTTTCGCGCCCTGATTGACGCAGACCCCGAACCAAGAACATGAACTCCTGAGTGTCACGGAAGTATCAAAAGCGATCATGAATATCAAGAAGGCAGCGATAGCTTATCCAATCCAAAATGCTCTAGCGGAACGGTGGAGTCCCTACGGCTTCGAAAACCGTCCGGTGTCGGAGGCCGACCTCCATTCGTTGTTTGAGGCGGCGCGCTGGGCAGCGTCTTCCTACAACGAACAGCCCTGGAACTATCTGGTGGCGACCCGGGAGAACCCCCCTGAATTTGGACGACTCCTTTCCTGCCTTGTGGAAACAAACCAGGCGTGGGCCAAGGCCGCGCCGGTGCTGGTCCTGGGGATTGTCAGTCTCCGATTTGCCAAGAACAACCAGGAAAATCGGGCCGCGGTACACGACCTGGGTCTGGCCGCCGGGAATCTGGCGGTGGAGGCAACGGTGCGAGGTCTTTCGGTCCATCAAATGATCGGCATCCTCCCGGACAAAGCGCGGGAGATTTACCGGATACCGGAACATTTTGAGGCGTGGACAGCAATGGCCATCGGATACAAAGCCGACCCGGCCGGACTGCCAGAGGCCCTGAAGGAACGCGATCTGGCGCCCCGGCAGCGAAAACCCTTGAATGAATTCGTGTTCACCGGCCAGTGGGGACAACCGTCACCGCTCGTGCTGAAACGTGATGTCTGACTGGGTGTGACCAGGACAGCTTGATTTCAAATCAGGACATATTGTGAATACGAAAATCATCCTCCCGTTGCTGGCGGGAATACTTCATGGCTTCAACGAAAGAGCTGCACCCCGTCAGCCGCGAGGTTCCATCGCTCTCGGTTTACTTTGGAACACCCGGCACGACGGGCATGATCGTTTGGTTGGCCGATGACCCCGGCGAGCAGCAAACACCCATAACCTTGGAAACAAATAACCTGATGAAAGTCCTGATGATACTTACCTCGCATGGCGAGCTGGGTGACACCGGCAAGAAAACCGGGTTCTGGGTGGAGGAGTTCGCGGCTCCCTACTATGAATTGGCGGATGCGGGCGCGGAGATCACCCTTGCTTCTCCCAAAGGCGGACAACCGCCGATTGATCCCAAGAGCGAAGAGGCTGAGGCCCAAACCAGATTCACCCATCGTTTCGACCAGGACGAACCGCTCAAGCAGAAGCTAGCGCACACTTTGAAATTGAGTTCAGTCAAGGCGGCGGATTATGACGCGGTTTTCTATCCGGGCGGCCATGGCCCGTT
>CAZKTW010000373.1:0-3306 GCA_964555775.1 uncultured Bifidobacteriaceae bacterium
CCCGGGACAATGAACCGGCCCATCTTTGTCTGGGGCAGGTGTACGAAATGCAAGGCCGGCCGGCCGAAGCCCTGGCCGAATACCGCGTTGGCCTCAAACTGAATCCTCGTCGCATCAAAACGTACAGCAATGTCGCCCATTTGCTCGCGATCTCAGGTCAAACCAACGCGGCGTTCGCCGAGATGCGCGAAGCGCTGCAAATGGCTCCCGCCGATGCGTCATCCCACGACACCCTCGCCAATCTGTTCGCCGATTCCGGCCAGACCAACGCGGCGCTCACCGAATTCCGGGAGGCCGTGCGGCTGGATCCCCGAAATGCAGCCCTGCAGGACAACCTCGGCGCCATGCTTGTTGAGTTGGGCCGGTTCGACGAGGCGATGGAACATTATGCCGCCGCGGCGCGAGCGAATCCGGCTGACTGGCGGGCGCTCTATTTAAGCGGCAAGGCGTTGCTCAAACAAGGCCACGACCGGGAAGCCATTCCCTGTTTTCAACAGGCGCTGCAAATTGATCCAAGTAATCTTCATGTCCTGATCTATTTGGCCCAGGTGCTCGCTTCGGATGAAAATCCGGAGGTTCGCGACGGTAAGGCCGCTCTGACGCTGGCGTCCAGAGCCAATGACCTCACCAGCGGCACGCAACCGGCCATGCTCGACGCGCTGGGAATGGCCTGCGCTGAATTGGGGCGTTTCGAGGATGCCCAAAAGGCCGCGCAGGAGGCGCTCAATCTCACCCAGGCCGGCGGCCTGACGAACGATGCGGCCGAAGTTCAACAGCGATTGCACCTGTACCAGGGCCACCAGCCGTTCCGCCAATCCTTCACCCACTCCCGCTGAGGATTTGAATTTGCCGGCCCAGCTTCGTCGGCCGTTCCAGCCGATCATGGCAAAGGAAAAATCTCTGTCCTTGCCGCGGGGAAAAAATCGCCTACAAAGAAGCCGATGTCCCGCCTGCGTGGCCGAAGCCAGAACCGCAAAAGCCAGGAATCCAGCCCGGAAGATCCGGGTGCGGCTTTCCGACACAAGTACTTCGGCGCGGCGAAAGCCCGTCCGCGCCTCATTGGTCTGTTCCTCGCGCTCATCACCCTGCTGGTGTACCTGCCGGGGGTGCATAACGGGTTTGTCGTTTATGACGACAACACCTACGTGACGGACAATCCCACCGTCCAGAACGGTTTGACGTGGGCCGGAATGCAATGGGCCATCACCACCGGGCACGGGAGCAACTGGCATCCGCTGACGTGGCTCTCGCTCATGACCGATTGCACGCTCTCGCACACAATTGATTACTGGTTTTCATTGACCGGCTACGAAATGTTCGGCCCCAACACCGCCTGGGTGCATCATGCCGTCAACATATTGTTTCACGCCGCGAACGCGGTCTTGCTCCTGCTGTTGCTGTTCCGGCTGACGGGCGCGTTGTGGCCGGCCGCCTTTATCGCCGCCCTGTTCGCCTGGCATCCGTTGCACGTGGAATCGGTCGCCTGGATTTCCGAACGCAAGGACGTGTTGAGCACGTGCTTCGCGCTGCTGACGCTGCTGGCTTACGTGCGCTACGCGCAAAAACGGTCGAGGGTCGAGGGTCGAGAGACGATGGCAAAAGCATCTGTTCCGGCCCTCGACCCTCGACTTTCGGCCTTCGACTATGTTCTGGCCCTGTTTTTCTTCGCGCTCGGCCTGATGGCCAAGCCGATGCTGGTTACGCTGCCGTTTGTCATGCTGCTGCTGGATTATTGGCCGCTGCGAAGGATCCCTGACTTCAAATTCAAGCTACCCATCCTGATGCGCCTGACCCTGGAGAAATGGCCGTTTTTCCTGCTCGTCGTGATTTCGTGCGTCGTCACCTATCTGGCACAACGTCATGGCGAAGCGGTCATGACCCTCCAACAATATCCTTTGAATATGCGGTGCGCCAACGCGCTGATTTCCTATGCGCTTTATCTCGCCAAAATGATCTGGCCATTGCATTTGGCGGTTTTCTATCCGCTGCCGGATCATTTATCATGGATCCGGGCCATGGCGGCGGTGGCGGCGGCCGTGCTCGCCGTGATTTCCTGGCTCGCCTGGCGGACCCGCCGGCAATGGCCTTGCCTGCTGGTGGGGTGGCTTTGGTTTTTGGGAACACTCGTGCCGGTCATCGGCCTGGTGCAGGTGGGCAGCGCGGCCATGGCGGATCGTTATACCTATTTTCCTCTCATCGGCATCTTCATTGTCATTGCCTTCGGCATCCGTGATCTGGCCAGGCGTTTTCGATTTCCGAAGGCTGCGGTCGCCCTTGCCGCCGCTCTTGTTCTCACCGCTTGCCTGGTGCTGACCGAAAAGCAAGTACGTTACTGGCACGATAGCGAATCGCTTTTTGCCCACTCGCTGGCGGTCACCCCGGACAATCCCAACGCCCGGATTGATCTCGGCGTCGCGTTCGAACAACAAGGCCGTTTCCCCGAAGCCTTGTTTCAATATCGGGAAGCGGCGCGCCTCGCATCCGGTAACGTCCAGGCCCAATACAACATTGGCAACCTGCTCGATAAAATGGGCCGGCCGGAGGAAGCCCGGCCGGAACTGGTCAAAGCCGTCCAGCTCGACCCGCAATCAGCGGGTTCGCGCGATGCCCTCGGCGCCGTGCTCGTGGAACTCGGCCGTTTCGAAGAAGCCATGGGCCAGTTCACCGAGGCCCTGCGGATCAATCCCAACCATGCGGGCGCGCATTTTGACCGGGGCAAGGCGCTGTTGAAACAGGGCCGCGACGGCGAAGCGATGGATGAGTTTCGGGCCGCCTTGCGGCTCGATCCCGACAACTTTCAAATCCTGGCCTACACCGCTCACGTGCTGGCCGCCAATGAAAACCCGCAAGTCCGCCAGGGCCAGACCGCGCTCGTGCTCGCCCTCAAGGCCAATGTCCTCAGCGGCAATACACAACCATTTGTGTTTGACGTGCTGGGCATGGCTTGCGCGGAAGTCGGCCGTTTTGACGAAGCGCAACAGGCTGCCCAAAACGCCATTGATCTCGCCACCAACGCCAAAATGAAGAAACTCGAACCGCTGCAACAACGGTTGGAGCTTTACAAAAACCACCAGCCCTGGCGCGAATCCTTCCGGGCCACCAACGCGCCGCCAGCGCCCTGAGCAGAACGACGGTCCCTGCCGTGCGAAGCTTCCGAGCGAAGGCTGGTCCGACCCCGGCCCGATAAAGTTCATATATCCGTTCCACTTGAGATTTGCGTGGTTTGATCTGTTTTTGATCTGTCTGTGGGGAAGCGCCAGCCCTCCCTTTGCATTACCCACATTTTTCATGACCAAAGCGTTTCCA
>CAZKTW010000374.1:0-3297 GCA_964555775.1 uncultured Bifidobacteriaceae bacterium
GGATCAATGTGAATGCGGTGGCCCCCGGTTACATGGCCACGGACAACACGGCGCCCTTGCGGGCGGATGCCGACCGCGGCAAGGAAATCCTCGGGCGTATTCCGGCCGGACGCTGGGGTGAGCCGGAGGATTTAAAGGGCGCACTGGTTTTCCTGGCGTCCGCTGCTTCAGATTACATCACCGGCTACACCCTCGCCGTGGACGGCGGCTGGCTGGCCCGATGAGCCGGAGATATTTCCATGACCGATCACTCTCCATTGGAATCTATGAATGCCGCTGAAATGCGCGAACGTTGCGCCGGATTGCTGCTGGCGGCGCAAGCACAGACCAAGAAACTGAAGGCCTTCATCGGCTTGGACGGATTTGTTGATGAAATTCTGCACGTTGTGGACAAGCGGGAAAATGCCGAAAAATATCACCGCCTGGCAAAGATTTCCCAATTTGCGGAACGCCTGGCGGCGGCGGCGGGCCGGAGCACGAACATTGAACTCGTCAGCCAATTGATCAAACTGGGCGGTAACGGTCCGATCATGGCCAATGCACTGTCCAGCTTGGGCCTGCAAGTGACTTATTTGGGACTTCTGGGTTATCCGAATCTGCACCCGGTCTTCAGTGACTTTTCCCGGCACGCGGAGGTTCATTCCGTTGGCGATCCGGGAACCACCGATGCGCTGGAATTCGAGGATGGCAAAATCATGCAGGGCAAACAGGAATCGTTGAAACAGATGAATTGGGAAAACATCTGCGCCCGGTTCGGTCAGGACAAATTCGCGGCCAAAGTAAGCGGTTCCCAGCTCGTGGGCTTTGTCAATTGGACGATGCTGTCGCGGATGAGTGAAATCTGGTCTGCCGTCCTCAAGGAGATTTGCCCGGCGCTTCACGGACCGCGCCGGAAATTGTTCATTGACCTTGCCGACCCGGATAAACGCACGGCAGCAGATATCCGGCGCGCGTTGGATTTGATTGTATGTTTCGAACGTTATTTTGAGGTGATCCTGGGACTGAATGAAAAGGAAGCCGGTGAAATCGGGAAGGTTCTTGGCTTGGACACGAAAGACGGTTCGCCGGCAGGCTTGTCCCAACTTGGTCTGAAAATTCAAGAACGGATTCCCGTAAACTCCCTCGTGATCCACCCGACAACTTACGCGCTCACCGTGAGCGCCGGCGGTGTCAGCCTCGTGGAAGGGCCGTTCACACCCAAGCCGCTCATTACCACGGGCGCCGGCGACCATTTCAATGCGGGCTTTTGTCTGGGCAAATTGATTGGCTTTGATGACGCGCTTTGTGGGCTCACGGGCGTGACGACCAGCGGATATTATGTGCGGACGGCAAAAAGCCCGGCCCTGGCCGATCTGGCCGGCTTGCTCCGGAACTGGCCGGCCACCGTCGTCTGAAAGGCAATCTGACCCGGTTGAAAACCTGTTTCGAGCGAACCGGCCCTGGCGCGTTGCTGAATCTGTACTGACGAAGGTCAGGATTTAATGAGTTGAAAGCGGCTGCGCAATGCTGAAAAATACGGCCAGGAAAAAAATTATGCACCAGACATTTATGAACCGGACTTGTGTCTTGATGCTGACGATATTCGGCTTTGCTTTCGCTGCCAGCGGCGAAATTTCGACCACCAATGAGCCGTTGCCGGGGGTATTCATTCACTCCGAAACACGAACCGATCCTCCAACGCGGATATTTGTTGCGGAAGTGGATCTGAAGAGGCCAAATCTGCATCTTCGGGTTTCGCGGGGCGGTTTGGACCCGGATGGTCCCGGTAAATGGCAAACGACCTTGCTGGAGCCGACAAAGATTGCGGCGCGTGAAGGTTTTGATTTCGTGGTGAATGGGGATTTCTTCCAGGCGCGCGGCGTCAATGATGGCGAAGGAACGAATGCGGCATTTCGCGCCGACCAGTGGGGCTTGGTGGAAGGGCCGGCGATGACGGATGGCAGGACGTGGTCCACGAGTGACAAGCCCCGGCCATGCCTTGTCGTCCACACTAATCATTCGGTGACGATTGAAACATTGACGACGCCGGAGAACGACGCCTGGGAAGTGATTGGGGGCAACAGGCTGCTGGTCAAGGACGGCGTGGATGTTGCGCCGCTGGACAAGACGCGTCATCCTCGCACTGCGGTGGGGTTGAATGCGACCGGTGACAAACTGGTCATTCTACTGGCGGATGGACGCAAACCGGGTGTTGCCGTGGGCATGTCATATGAAGAATTGGCAACGGAAATGCAGCATCTTGGTTGCCGGCAAGCATTGAATCTGGATGGTGGCGGTAGTTCTGTGATGGCGGTTCGCGACCCAACCGCAGGCCAAATTAGGATCCTCAACGAACCGACGGACGGTCACGAGCGGGCGGTGGCCAACGTGCTGGGTATTTCGGTGGAAAGACCGTAAAGGATTAAACGAATCTAAGAGGTTGGCGGCATTAACTTTTCGACCCGGTTCAGACTGCGAGGAGCGATGTGATATTTCATTCCTTTTCCAGGTGGAGGCCGTGGTCGTCGCTAACAATGGTATAGAGCCCGTTGTTCCAATGAACATGGCACAATCGGCCGTTTATTCCCCGTGGCGTTTGAGATTCCCAAAGCGCGTTTTTCGCATCTGGGGAAGGTCGGAATCCAAAAAATGTATTGATGACCACTTCGGCGAACGAGCCGGAGACTTCGGCAAACGAGGCTCCGGCGCGCGTGCTGACCCGCGCCTGCAAACCGTCCTGTCCCTCAACCTTTGTGAGTTCAATGGCCTGGGGAATCGCCGAGTTAAAAGCATCACGGAAGCGATGGAACATGTCCAAGGCCTTGTCAAAGCGCCCCAGTTCCGCAGTCGCTTGAGCAGCTTTGGCGGGCCAGCCCGAATAGGAACCGGCGGGGCCGTGATCCGAGCGGTCGGAGTCGAAGGCGGAAGGATCTTGTCGCGACATGGCACGCATCCATGTTTTGGTCATCAGTTCGCGGTCAACGAAATCTATCATTCCAATCTTGATACTGGAATTAAGATCCTCACTGATGGTCGTGCCGACCGTGAGATAGTCGTAAATGTGACGGCTGTCAATTTGCCGGCCGTCGGGATATAAAACATTCCATGACCCTGTTTTGGGGTTGTAGAGTTTCAGCAATTCCGGCACCAGCGCGTCGGCTTGGGCGCGGAGATCGGCCGCCCGTTTGAGGTGTCCCAACTGTGTGTGGTAATCCGCGAGCCGGCGCATCATCCAGATGTTCGCCGCATTGATCGAGGCCACCGTGTGAACATAATTCGGCGGAGCCTCCAGCATGTTCCAGCAGTTTCCACCGATGT
>CAZKTW010000375.1:0-3292 GCA_964555775.1 uncultured Bifidobacteriaceae bacterium
CCTCGTGCAGAAATGCCCGGCGCGAGAACATCGGGATGTCCACAATAAACCTCCCATCCTTGCCGCTCTCGATCAGGCCATTGACCGCCTCATAATCCTGGCCGGTGGCGTAGAGATTGTGCGAAGCGGCATGCGTTATTGTGTAATGCGCGCCGTGCGTTGCGAATACGTTGACCCACTGCATCACATCATAGGTATTGCCGTCAATTGCCCTCGCGTAGGAAAGCGAATGGATTACACTGGCTTCGCCTTGTCCACGGCGGCCCACCAAATCAAAGAGCAACGCGAAGCCCGCGACGGTCGCCAGCAGCAGCGCGATGCGCAGGCGGTAATCCGCCAGCTTCCGTCCGGCGCGGAGGTTGGCTGGACCCACCAGCGCCGCGTAGGCGATTGCCAGCAGGTAGATAAATCCCCAACTATAGCGTCGCTGACTCAACTGGGCCAAAGCTCTGAAAAATGAATCCGCCGATTGAGCCGGCATGTCCTGTTCGCCCGGCTTGAACTGTCGCAGCGGAACCCCGCCTTCTTGAACGTCCCGTATTTGAATATCGCGCGCTGTGGTGGCATGCCGCACGACCACGCCTGCACCGATCGGGACACGTTCCAAGGGAGAGTTCAACACGCCAAGTTCGTCCGAAAACTCTGGATAGCGGCCACCTGCACCCATCAGCAAATGGACTTTGCCGCCGGTTCGCAGCCAGTTCAGAAACGCCTGCCGTTTTGCCGGTTCCCAATGCGGCGCATGATCCAACAACAGACTGTCCAATCCGCTCGTTGCGGCCACGGTCGGCGGAAATAAATCTTCCGGAAATTGCTTGAAGGCGCTGACCGCACCCAATGGCGTTTCCGAGTTGGATAAAAGCACCTGCGCCGGCGGCCCCCATTTCGGCGCCTGAATGTCATAGTGCTCATCGGAGCCGCGGCCCCACTCCACACGCCATTGGTCATATTGGTTGTCGATGTAAACGTAGAATTGCAACCAGCGGGTCGTCAGCGGCGAGAGATAACAGGGAGTTTTGTAAACCGCCCCGACCCGCTCTGCCAGGCCGCGGCTCTTGTTGAAATTCACGGTTCCGTCAAATGGCATGGCGTCGGAGTTGGCGACCCGCACGGAAAGCAGGTTGAACCGGCCTGGCACAACCTGACCGTCAAAGCCCCATTTCACCTGCTGCACCTCGAGAGCTGACACGGAAACAGCGGCGAAAATCAGGAGGCCAATCCACCAGGAGCAATTCATCCGAATGCAGTGGTTTTCGCCACGCAATCGGAGTGCTGTATGCGGCATGACGTGCATGATAGAAAATCGCCCCGGAAATTGAAGTTCAAATTCGTCCCAGATAACGATCGGCGTTGGTTAAACATAACCGGCGAACCCACCACATGAGCGCGGCGGCCAATCCAAGCTGGACGAAAACCATGACGACCATATCCGATGTCACCGGGTTGTCGGCCGTCTTGCCGAGTGCCTCGGCGGTGCCGATTACCGTGACCGGGCTTGTGAAACGCAGCGGTTCGTTCCATTCCGGGGGCAACAATCCCGTCTCGGCCAGATAACTGGCGGCGACTGGAGGAATGATGCACCACGCCACAACCAGCAAGAGAGCCGTCATTAACGCCCGGATCTGATTGCGGATCCGCAGGCCAATCCAAAAGCACGACCATCGAACCAGCGCGGGATAAATCCAAACGGTCAGCAGAGAAATGCCCAGGTAGAGCGCCAGATTCGTCCAGCGCGAATCCTTCGGTTCCTGTGTTTTAAATTTCACCATTGCTTCCGCCACAAAAACAACGATCAGCGGCCGGGTGAGAAACTGGATCCATCGTCCGATCGGCGCGAGCCATTCATTCAGAATCTCGCGGGCTGTCAGGGGTGTCGTCAGAATTGCCCCAAGCCGTTCGTTGATCCGCTCGCTGGCCACCGCGTTGGCGCTTTGAATCGGGACGGTCAGCAGCGCCAAAATCCAGAGTCCACCGACGACGACCACGAACGCCCCTCCCGACTTGGGATCCAGCACTATGTTTGCGACCAGGACGATGAGCACGATAGCGCCGAATATGATCGCGAACGCCAGCACGTTGGGTATCTGCATCCGCGCCATCAGATATCCCCCCAATGACCATTTACGCCGATCGCCCAGTCCGCCCAGTCCCCGCTGGACGACCTGTTCGGCGTCCGCACCGGCTTCCCGGTCGCGCTTTCGCAAAATGGCGCGAAGCAACTTCCGCAAATCCTTCCAGTATTGGTCCAACTGTTTGAACTGATGCCCAAACGGATTCCGGCGCTGGATGAAAGCGCGCGTTTCAAGAATCTGTTTCGCCCGCAGCAGAAACAGCAGCGTCATCAGCAGATAACCAGCCGTGGTGAAAAGCATTGGAACGATGAAGAACAGGAAGCCCGGTGGCGGTCCATATCTCGTGGATGACCCCAACAAGAACGGGAACGGCCCCATGGAACAGCACGTGGCAAAGGCAAGGCAGATTCCCCAGCAACGCACGAGCGCCTGGAACGTGGTTGCTTCATGAGCGGAACATTCCAGCGCCAGCGCGCCGACCCACAGGCAGGTGAGAAACAAGGTCGTCGCACTGGAATACAACATGCCGGCGGAGACGCCGCCCAGGGAATACGCGACCGCCAAAAGCGGCAGGGACAAAAACAGGAGCGTCAGCATGGGAATGAGCCGGCCGACGTATTTTTGCAGGATGAGTTCCCACGGAGTCAGGCTGGTCAGAAACAGGAGTCCCAGTGTCTCCCGCTCCTTCTCCTGCGCCAGCGCTCCCGCCATCAACGGCGGCAAGAACAGGAAGATCGAGACCAACTGCGCCGCAACCAGAAAGTTGAACGGTGCCAGTCCGCGCCCCAGTGCCAGAACCGGCCCTTCCGCCAGATGCCGCGTATAATAAACACAAAACGCGCCGAACAGCACCAGCGCATAGGTGACGCGGATGACGTACATCTGTTTTCGCGCCGCCTGCTCCAGCAATTCCTTGCCCAGCAACGGCCAGTCCAGACGCCAGCGGAGGAATATTTTCCGTGCCGGCATGGTCAACTCACCTTTCCTTCGGTCAATTTCATGAAAGCGGTTTCCATGTCCATCGCCTCGGGTTGAAACATCCGGATGCGGGCGCCCAATTTGTGCAGCGCGTCCAGCAAATCTTCCATTGCCAGTTCGTCTTCGCGCACCTGGATGGCCAGGCGGTCGGCTAGCTCCTCCACCGAAGTGATTCCCGGCACGCGCCGAATCGCTTCGACCAGCGGCGGCGCGAGATTGGAAATCTGAACATGCACGGTCCG
>CAZKTW010000376.1:0-3289 GCA_964555775.1 uncultured Bifidobacteriaceae bacterium
ACGACGACACCTTCACGGCCAACCTGCCGCGCGCGCGGGAGATTGCCAAAAAAATCGCCCCGCTCGGCCTGATGTGGTCGTGCAACAGCCGGGCGAACCTCGATTACGACAACATCAAGCTGCTCAAGGACAATGGCCTGCGCCTCTTCCTGGTCGGCTACGAGAGCGGCAACGACGACATTCTCACCCGCATCAAGAAAGGTGTGACCACGGACGAAATGCGCCGGTTCACCAAGGCCTGTCACCAGGCCGGGGTCATCATTCACGGCACGTTCATTCTCGGCCTGCCGGTGGAAACGAAGCAGACCATCCAGCAGACGCTGGATTTTGCGAAGGAACTCGACGTGTTCAGCATCCAGGTCAGCCTGGCCGCGCCGTATCCCGGCACGGAACTGTACGAGCAGGCCCGGCAAAACGGCTGGTTCGCGAAGAAGGAGAAGACCGATCTCCTGGGCGGGGAAGGTTACCAGAGCAGCACCATTGAATATCCCGGCCTGAGCAAGGAAATGATTTTCGAGGAAGTGGACCGTTTCTACCGCGCCTATTATTTCCGCCCGAAACCCATCCTGCGCATCGTCAAGACCATGCTGGAAGACAAGGACGTGCTGGTCCGGCGCGTGCGCGAAGGCTTCGAATTTTTCAAGGGCCTGCGCCAGCGCAAGGTTGAAATGGCCGCAGCCCAGCCTGCGGCGTAAACAAAACGTCAGAACAAGACATTCTCGATGAATTGATCGAGGTGTTGCGGCATCTTCCGATGCTTGCGAATAACCACCACAAGTTCCCGGACGAATCGCTCTGGCAGATTCAACCGTTGTAATGTTCGTTTCTGCCCGTAAAGAGCCAATGCACGAATGGGCACAAAACCCACTCCCAAACCAAGCGCAACCAGGTTGATAATGAGATCGAAGTTATCGAGTTGCATGGTCGGTTCGAAACGCCAGTCCTGTTTTGCCATCCACTGACGCAATCGCTGTCCAGTATGGCAGTTTCCCTCAAGCAACAACCAGTTTTGTCCAGCCATCCATTCGAGACGCGCCTTGCGGCTGGCTGGCAGAGACGAAAAGGTTTCTGCAGCTTCTGCCGACGCAACCAGCGTAAACGCATCTTCAAATTTGTGCGTTACTCGTAATGTGTTGGGGAGCCGTCGTGGCGGACAGAGCACCCCGATATCAAGTTCGTTTGCTTCAAGCGCAGATAAAACATCTTTGCTCGGTTGATGCGATACTCTGCAGGCAACTTGACGAAGTCGTTTCAAATTGGCGTGAAAGAAGCCGGGCAGATATGCCAGACTGATGGTCCGGGAGACCCCAACACGAATTTCCTTTTTGGCCCCGGCATATTCTTCGCGCAATCTTCGTAGTGAATTTTCAACATCTCCCAGCAACCTGGCTGACTCCCCGTAAAGAAATTCTCCAGCCGCTGTAACTCTCACGCTGCGGGTCGTTCGTTCCAGCAAATTGATTCCAAGACTATTTTCCATTCCTTGCATTTGCCGCGTGATAGCGCTTTGGGTCAGGCCGGCCACCTCTGCTGCCTTTGTAAAACTGCGATGCTTTACGACAAGATGAAAAAGATGCAACTCGTAAAGATCGAATGGGGTTGTAGCCAGATATTCATTCATACATCGCATTAGTATATTCTATTAATGAATTTCTATCAACAGTCGCAGTGGAGTATTCTGCGGACGAACAAACCAAAGGTAACTATGGCAGATCGAAACGAAAAACTTCCAGAAAACGTTCTTGGCCGGTATTATGTGGATTCGAGTTGCATCGATTGTGATCAGTGTCGCGCGACTGCGCCTGAATTCTTTCTTCGCAATGATCAAATTGGATTTTCTATTGTTTGCCGACAACCAATGACATCGGAAGAAATCCAGCAAGCGGAGGAAGCACGACTGGGTTGTCCGACTGAATCTATTGGAAATGACGGTGAACAGATCGCTCAGCCATCCTCGGCTTGAGTGGTCTAAATGCTCTTACTCTTCAAGCTGTCTGACGCACAAAGAAGTATGGCTGGCCGTGCCAGCGGTGTTTGAGACCAGGATGCAACCATGCCTGGCCGGAATGGTGGCGGATCTGGAAGTAATATTGCAGCGGGAACGGCGAATCCGTGTAAGCTGCCGCGATCACCGCGTGAAAATCATTGCCAACGCGTTGCATTTCAACCGTCTGCCAGGTTTCCGCCTGATTGATGTGCCGGTAACGCAGGCGCAGGCCGGAAATCCCGGACTTCGATACATGGGCGACGATGGTCAATGGCTGGCCGCGCCGGAATGAAGCCGCTGGTTCGTGGAGCCTGGCCAGTGCCGGATTTTCATCATGCTCCGGTTTGGCGAGGGCCTGGTGCATGGCCTTTTCCACCGCCTCGCGCCCCACTTTCAACTTGCCGGTGCCGGATTCGGTTGTCTGCTTCAGAAGTTTTTCCATGTCCGCGGCATCGGCATCGAGAGCCGGCAACCGGTCCAGCCAGTGGCCGCGTTGGAAAAACTCCGGACCGAAAGTAATGTCGGAGACGTAAACGTCCCTGGCTTGGGCCGCCAGTTCCGCCCACGCCACGCGCGCCATTTGATGCAGATTGATGGCGGATTCCAGGGCCAAGTGATAACCGCTGCGTTCGTAAAGGGCGTAGAGCAAGCCGGCACGGAATTTCGCCGCGTAAAACCGGCCCAGCCCGGCTTGAATCGCCACGTCCACCGCCAGCCGCCGGAATCCGGCGCTTTGCGGGTCACGCACTTTTGACCGGGCCCCGCGCAGCCGGGCGGACGCCGTTTCCGACGCCTCTTCCAGCTGGGTCGCGACCCAGACCGGCGAGTATTTCCCGCTGGGTTCGTGTCCCAAAAGTTCATCGGCATATTCATCGACGCCGAGGAAAAACTCCGGGTCGAGCGGGCTGACTGTGCCGAAACGTTTCGGGCTGGGCGTGTCGAAATAAGGCTGCGCCGGACTCAAAGCCACAATCGCCATGTTGGTGTACAGTTCCGGCCAGTAGTTGTTGTTGGCCGCAGACGGGCAATGCGCCGTCGCCACCAGCGGGAGAATCCGGCTGGCCGATGCCAGCGCCGCTTCCGCCTTTTCCGCGCCATGACCGAATTGATGGCGCAGCAAACGCCGCCAACCGTCAGCGTCGGTATCCGGATTGTAAAAGTTCCGGCCCCAGACACGGTAGGTGTAATCGTATTTTTCAAAGTCGCCACCGGCGGGTCGCAACGACCGGTCGGCATACGCATTGCGGCCGCCGGGCAGGCCCGAGCCTTTGCGGCCTTTGAAGAAAAGCGGTTCAAACAGTT
>CAZKTW010000377.1:0-3277 GCA_964555775.1 uncultured Bifidobacteriaceae bacterium
AGCTTGTAGCCGTCGGCGCGGAAGAACTTGATGCCGTTGTCGGCATAGGGATTGTGCGAGGCGGTGATGGCAATGCCGGCGTCGGCCCGCAGGCTGCGCGTGGCGTAGGCCACACCGGGAGTCGGCAATGGCCCGATGAACAGCACGTCCACCCCCATCGAAAGAATGCCGGACGAAATTGCGTTTTCGAGCATGTAGCCGGAGAGGCGGGTGTCCTTGCCGATGACAATTTTATGTTTGCCCCGGCCTCGCGACTGATGTTCGAGGCTTTTGAAGACGTAAGCGGCGGCGCGTCCAAGTTTGAGGGCGGTCTCCGCGGTCACGGGTTCAACATTGGCGGTGCCGCGGACACCGTCGGTCCCGAAGATTTTTTTGGGTGCGGTCATGGTTTTTTGTCAGGTACAGGCGGAATGATCACGTCCACCCGGAACGGATTAACATTTACCAGGGTAACGCCGCGCGGCATGACAACATCAACCCGCGGGCGTGAATTTTTTGCGGATTCGATGCCGCTCAGATCCACGACGGCGCGAATCTGATTTGCCTGTAAAACCGCCATGACTTCAGACGGGCCGTTGACAGTGACGGCAACCGTGGGGGGGACAACGCGGAAATCACGCACATCCGAGCCCGAGGAAACGGCCAGCACCGGCAAATCGTCGTAGGTCACGGTGTTTCCGGCCACCGCCCCGGAAGCCAGGCCCGGTTCTTCATAAATTTTATGAACGGTGAGCCAGATGGCGACGGCCAGAAACAACGAGAACAATTTCCAGCCAAAATCCTTGGTGATCCAATCGCGCATGGTGATTAAAATCAGTTGGCCGGTTGTTTGAGCGTCGGGCGGGCCTCGTTCTTGGTGATGACGGCATGGCCGGATTTGTGCCGCTCGCCGAGACGCGTCCGCAGCCATTCGACGGCGCTGCGCGACTTCACCGGGTGGACCAACACCGAGGTCAGGAAGGCGCGCAGTTCCTCCAGCGACACGCCGCGCACCAGCTGGCCTTTGTAGGCATGCGAAATCATGCCGGTTTCCTCGGACACCACAACGATGGCGGCATCGGTTTCCTCGCTCAGGCCGATCGCGGCGCGATGACGCGTGCCGAGGGATTTGTTCAAATCCTGCCGCTGGGTGAGCGGGAAAATACATGCCGCATAGGCAATGCGGTCGCCCTTGATGATGACGCCGCCGTCGTGAATGGCATTGTTCGGGAAGAAAATGGTTTCGAGCATCTCCGGGGTCGCATCACAATCCACCCGGATGCCGGATTCGACGGCTTCCTGGAGCTGGATGGATTGTTCGATGGCGATGAGCGCGCCGATTTTCACATCCGCCAACCGCTCGACGGTTTGGATGATGACCTCGATGCTTTCGCGCTGTTCACTGGCGCTGGCGAAGAGCGGCAGGTTGCCGAGTTCCGCCAGCATCCGGCGCAATTCCGGTTGAAAAATCACCAGCACCGCCACGGCCAGGAAGGCCGAGAACGTGCCGAGCAGCCAGCGCAGCACCTTCAAGTCCAGAATTGTCGTGACCAGCGCGAGCGCCAGCAGCAACACGACAAAGCCGATGACGACCGGCCAGCCCCGCGTGCCGCGCAAAAAGCGGAAGACATAATAAATGACCACCGCGAGGATTAAAATCTCCAACGCGTTTCGCCAGTTCTCGGCTGCAAATTTCCAGATCATTCTTTTTTACAGGCCCGCACCGCCTCGGCCATGCGCACCGCCTGGACCGTTTCCGCCACGTCGTGCGTCCGGATGATGTGCACGCCGGACTCGACCGCGAGAATCGCACAGGCCAGCGAGGCTGGCAACCGTGCGTTCACCTCCGCCCCCAGCAATTTCCCGATGAAAGACTTTCGGGAAACGCCGAGCAACAACGGGCGCTCCCACGTTGTAAAACTCCCCAGGTTGGCGAGCAACTGCAAATTATGTGCCAGGGTTTTGCCAAAACCAATGCCCGGATCCAGAACGACCTGTTGGGCGGCGACCTGGCAGGCGCTCAATCGCTGCAACCGTTCGCGAAAAAAATCGCCGACTTCCCGCACCACGTCCGCATAAACCGGGTCTGTTTGCCTGGTTTGCGGCGTGCCCGGCGCGTGCATGCAAACATAGCCCGCGCGAAACTCCGCCACAATCTTCCACATGGCGTCATCTTCCCGGTTGGCCGCCACGTCGTTGACCAGGCTCGCGCCGGCTTGCAACGCAGCGCGGGCCACGGCGGGTTTCATCGTGTCAATCGAAAGTGGAATCCTGACCTGCCCGGCGAGCTGCTCAATGACGGGCAAAACACGGCGCAATTCCTCGGTTTCGCCAACCGGTTCCGCCCCCGGGCGGGTGGACTCGCCGCCCAGGTCAAGGATGTCCGCGCCCTGGGCGACGAGTTCCAGCGCCTGCGCCACGGCCCGGGCCGGATCGGAAAATCTTCCGCCGTCGGAAAACGAATCGGGGGTGACGTTGACGATCCCCATGACGAGCGCCGGGCGCGGAAAGGTGAATTCAAATTGGCGGGCGCGAAAATGCATTTGGCTGACGGCGATAGTCGCAAATCAAACACCCGGATTCCAAGCACCAAGCTTCAGAGAAATTTCAAAACCCAAACAGGGCGGCGGCGTTAAATTGGAGCTTGAAGGCTTGGGGTTTCTGAGAGTCTGTCTGAAATCTATAGCGGCAGCCATCCTGGCTGACGTGGAGCCGTGGCTTTCAGCCCGGCAAAAAATCGTCTTCCACCGCCAGCCTTGTAAAATATGAGCGTTACCGTAACACCAGCGGTTTTTCCGGGCGGCAGGATGCCACCCTCTACGGCAGGCGCGACGCCCGCCGCCACTTTTCAGACGGGCACTCAGGTGCTGGGACGTTGAGGGTTTGGAATTTTGATCCGTCAAACCTTCGTGCGGAAATAGGCAATCGTGCCAGTGAGGCCATCCGCGAGCTTCACCCTGGGTTCCCATTTGAGGATTTTCCGGGCGCGGGTGATGTCGGGCCGGCGTTGCTTGGGGTCATCCTGCGGCAGCGGCTTGAAAATGATTTTGCTGCGCGAGCGGGTGGCGCGGATGATTTGTTCGGCGAACTGCAGCATGGTCATTTCGGCCGGGTTGCCGATGTTGACCGGCAGGTCGTAGCGGCTCATCATCAAGCGATAGATGCCTTCGATCAGGTCGGACACGTAACAGAAGCTGCGCGTCTGCCGGCCCTGGCCAAAGACGGTGACGGGTTTGTTTTTGAGCGCCTGGCTGATGAACGCGGGCACGACCCGGCCGTCGTTGAGCCGCATGCGCGG
>CAZKTW010000378.1:0-3271 GCA_964555775.1 uncultured Bifidobacteriaceae bacterium
TGGGCGGCCGCACGTTTGCCATGCGCATCTGGCTGAAGCCTGACCGGCTGGCGGCTTTCAATATCAGCCCCAGTGAAGTGCGTACGGCGCTGGCGGCGAACAATTTTCTTTCCGCCGTCGGCCACACCAAAGGCTCGCTGGTGCAGGTGAATTTGACGGCGAACACGGATTTGCGCTCGGTCGAGGAATTCAAGAACCTGGTCGTCCGCCAGAATGGCGACCGGCTGGTGCGGTTGCGCGACGTGGCCGACGTGGTGCTGGGCGCGGAGGATTACGATTCCGAGGTGCGTTTCAGTGGCGAACGCGCGGTGTTCATGGGCATCTGGGTCCTGCCCAATGCGAATTCGCTCGATGTGGTCAAACGGGTGCGCCAGGAAATGGCCGCCATCGAGAAAGACCTCCCGACCGGTCTCAACGCCCATTTGGCGTATGACGCCACCCAGTATATTTCGAGCGCACTGCACGAAGTGGTGAAGACGCTGGTCATCACGCTGATCATTGTGTCGGTGGTTATTTTCATGTTCCTCGGCTCGTTCCGGTCGGTCTTGATTCCGCTGGTCGCCATCCCGCTCTCGCTCATCGGCGCCATTTTCCTGATGCAATTGTTCGGGTTCACCCTGAACCTGCTCACGCTGCTGGCGATCGTGCTGGCCGTGGGCCTGGTTGTGGATGACGCGATCGTCATCGTCGAAAATGTGGAGCGCCACATCCGCGAAGGCAAAACGCCGGTGGACGCCGCGCTCCTGGGCGCGCGGGAGCTGGTGGGGCCGGTCATCGCCATGACCATCACGCTGGCGGCGGTCTATGCGCCGATTGCTTTTCAGGGCGGCTTGACCGGTTCGCTCTTCCGCGAATTCGCGCTGACCCTGGCAGGGGCGGTGTTCATTTCGGGCATCGTGGCCCTGACCTTGTCGCCGGTGATGGCGTCACGCCTGCTGAGTCATGACCGTGAAGACCAGGGACTGGTCGGACGCATCAACCGTGATTTTGATCGATTGAAGAATTTTTACGGGCGCGTTCTCGACTGGACGCTGGCGCGGCGGCCGATGATTTATACGATCTGGATCGGGTTGTCATTGCTGACCGTTCCGATGTTTCAGATGGCCTGGCAGGCGAAGGAACCCGCACCGACAGAGGATCAGGGCGTCCTCTTTGGCGTCATGGAAACACCTCCGGACGCAACCATCGAACAAACCTCGTTTTACGCGGACCTGGCCGAACATTCGCTGGCCACGGTGCCGGAAAAAGATGAAATTTTTCAGCTCACCCAGCCAGATTTTGGCATGGGCGGCCTGGTGACCAAGCCGTGGAGTGAGCGGAAGCGGAGCGTTTTCCAGATCATGCCGGAAGTGCAGGCAATGGTGAGCCGGCTCCCCGGCATCCGCATGTTCATGGTCGCACCGCCGCCACTGCCGACCGGCGGCGAGAACTTTCCGTTGAACGTGGTGCTGTCGGCCACCGTTGAGCCGGACCAGATCTTGAAATATGCCCAGCAGTTGCAGCAAATCTGCGCCACCAACGGCATGTTCGCCTTTCCGCCGATGATTGACACCAAGGTGGACCAGCCGGAGGTGGAACTGGTCATTGACCGCGACAAGGTTGCCGCGCTGGGCCTCGACATGCAGTCGGTCGGCTCGGATTTGGGCACGCTGGTGGGCGGCAACTACGTCAACCGCTTCGATCTGTCCGGCCGCAGTTACAAGGTCATTCCGCAAATGGAACGCGGCGTGCGGTTGAATGCCGGGCAGTTGGAAAACACCTACGTCAAAGGGCCGGGGAATCAGTTGATTCCGATCAGCACCTTCGCACACCTGGAAAAACACACCACGCCGCGCGCGCTGAACCGGTTCCAGCAGTTGAACTCCGTCAAAATCAGCGGCGTTGCCATCGTGCCGCTGGATACCGCGCTGAAATTCATGGAAACCGAGTGCGCGCATCTTCTGCCCAGTGGCTACAAGCTGGATTACACCGGCGATTCGAGGTTTTTGCGCGTGGAAGGCGATAAATTTCTTCCGGCATTCCTGCTCGCGGTCGTCCTGATCATCCTGGTGCTGGCCGCGCAGTTCAACAGCTTCCGCGACCCATTCATCATCCTGCTCGGCTCGGTGCCGCTGGCGATTTTCGGCGCGCTGATCTTCTGCTTCCTGAAGATGCCCAACCCGAACATCCCGTTCTGGACGAACGGCTGGACCACGTCCGTGAACATCTATTCCGAAGTGGGATTGATCACGCTGGTCGGACTGATCGCCAAGAATGGCATTCTCATTGTGCAATTCGCCAACCAGCTCCAGCGCCAGGGCCGGAACAAGACCCAGGCCATCCGCGAAGCAGCCATGCTACGGTTGCGGCCGGTGTTGATGACCACGGTGGCCACGATTGCGGGCAACTTTCCGCTCACACTCGTCACCGGTGCCGGCGCGGCGGCGCGCAATTCCATCGGCATCGTGCTGGTCGCCGGCATGAGCATCGGCACGTTGTTCACCCTGCTGGTGATTCCCTCCATCTACGTTTTGATTGCCAAACAACATACAGGTGAAAAACCCATATCCATCGGAGATTAAGTTTCCCATGAGCCACCCGAACTGCCGTCAGGTTTTGGAATGCGCCGGCCCTCCGGCGCTTTTGAACCGGTGCGGCGTTACGAAAGCGGTGGAGGGCTACCGCACTCCAAGACGCTTCGCGCCCGCGCCCGCCTTTTGCCGTTCATGGTCCCAAGGCATTCCCGATTCTGTAGGTGGAGGCTTCTTATGAGCGAAAATCCGCCCAACCCCAATCCGCCGCCCGCCCCCAAAGGCAATGGCGCCCGGCTGGCCCGTTTGAATTCGCCCTGGTTTCAATGGCCGGCCGCGGCGGCGTTTGCCGTGCTGCTGTACCTGGCACTGTCTTATTTCTGCGGCTTTATGACGCATGAATCCACCGACGACGCGTTCATCGAAGGCCACGTCGTTGCCATTGCCCCGCGCGTGGACGGCCAGGTTCTGGCCGTGCCGGTTCTGGACAATCAATTCGTCCACTCGAATGATTTGCTGGTGGAGCTGGATCCAGCGGATTACGCCATCACCGTGGCGCAAAAACAGGCGGCGACAGTTTCGCAGGACGCCAATTTCAAGACGGTGCTGGCCGCGGATGATTTGATGCGCAAGAAAGTGGCCACCGCCGAAGCCAGCGCCCGCAAGGCACAGGCCGATGCCGAGGCTTCCGCCGCCACTGCCCGCCGCACCGCGGAGGATTTCCGGCGGAGCCAGGAATTGGTGACGAACAATACCATTTC
>CAZKTW010000379.1:0-3270 GCA_964555775.1 uncultured Bifidobacteriaceae bacterium
CGCGAGGTGGAAATCCTCGCCAATGGCAACAGCGAGCAACTGCTGGAAAAATTGAAATTGCAATCACCGGAGGAACTGCGCTGCGAATCGCTATCGCTGGAGGAAATTTTTGTGGTGTCGGGCATCCTGAAAAAAGTAAACGCAGGAAAACCATGAACCAGATTCCGTTCAACGCAGAGACGCAGAGGACGCGAAGAAACGCAGAGCGGTGGAATCGCAAGCCAAGGAGCGCGGACAGCCATGTCCGCGTGACCCTTTTCGACCACCAAGGACTCGCGGACATGGTTGTCCGCGCTCCTGGACTTTATTCCTCTTTCCGCGAACCTCTGCGTTCTCCGCGTTTCTGCGGTAGCGCAGCCAACCTTTTTCCAAACGACCCATGAACGCGCTTGTCAAAAAGGAAATCCGCCTGCTGCTGCCGAGTTGGTTGGTCGCCATGCTGCTGGCAATGGTCCAGGCGATCACGCGGCCCTATGATTTCTATGTCGCCTGCCTGCTTTTCTTTGGTTTGACGATCATGGCGCTGACAACGATCGGCCGCGAATCCAGTCTCAACACGTTTTCGTTGCTGCTGGCGCAGCCGGCGGAAAGAATGCGGATCTGGCAGACAAAGCTTTCCGTCCTGGCCGTCGCCTTTCTGACGGTTTTCGGCGTGTGGCTGGTGGCCTTTGGCATCGCTTACGCCAATTCAAACGTGGACGCCTCCTCCCGGAACGATTCGTACAATCTTTTCATCACCATCTGCCTGATTGCGACTGCCACGTTCACGGGCGGGCTCTGGACGACGCTGTTACTTCGCCAGGTAGCCGGCGCATTCTGGCTCACCCTGCTCGTGCCGGCAACCCTGTCCGGGTTCTCCGGTGCATTTCTCGCCCAAAACCAGTCCAACCACCTGCTTATCGCCGTTCTGTGCGTCGTCTTTGCGATTTACTCGGTCGGGGGATTTTGGTTTGCGCGCCGCCTGTTTTTCCGCGCGCAAGACACGGGCTGGTCCGGCGGAGTCATCACGCTTCCGGAATGGAAGTTTTTCGCGGCCCTCAGGGAAAACGCAGTTTCAACCCGAAACCGAAAACCCATTTTCACGTTGATCAAGAAGGAATTTCAATTGCACCAGCCCAGCCTGATGGCAGTGGCCGGATTGTTGGTGTTGCACATTGGCGTCATTGTCCTGCGAAAATACCACCACTTTGCCAAAGATTCTGCCGGCGAAATCCTCACGGCAATTTTCTGGATGTTGTGGCTGGTCATGGCACCGGTTATCGGCAGCCTGGCCGTGGCCGAGGAACGTCGGCTCGGTGTGATGGAGGGACAATTGTGCCTGCCGGTTTCGCGCCGGGTTCAATTCGCCATCAAGGCTTTTTTGACTTTGTTTCTCGGCATATTCCTTGGTGGGATTTTGCCGATGTTCCTCGAGCATCTGGCGGCTGGATGGGGCGCTAATAATCCGGTCTTTGCCCCGGAAGCGCACACGGGCAGATCTGGGGTTTTATTATTCCAATTGGGCATCGTGGCGTTCGCTGGATGGCTGGCCTTGGTCAGCTTTTTCGCCTCGACCCTCGCCCGAAGTTTTCTACAGGCCATCGGTCTGGCCGTTGCGACCTTCTTCGGTTGCATGCTGTTTGTTCCAGTCCTCGCCAATGGGCGGATGCTGTTTCTTGATAGTGTTCCGGCTTATTCCGTGTTGCCATTGATTATTGCCGTTCCAACATTGATCGTTGGTTTGCTCTGGCTGGCGTCTCTAAATTTTAAAAATTTCCGTGAAGGCTGGCCATTGTGGCGGCGCAACCTGCTCGGTTTTGCCGGAGTATTGGTATTCATTATTGCAACCACCACCTCGCTTTACAATCGTGTCTGGGAAGTTTTTAAACCGGTTGAACCGCCGCATGGCGCGGCGAAATTGTCCCTGGCCAATCCGCCGGCCTTGCAGATGGTGCGATACGAAAATCTGCTCGTGCGGCTCCCCGATGGCCGGGTCTGGTTTGATTGTTTGGGCGGCTCTTACAGAGACCACTATGACGGTACGGTCAGGTGGAAGTATTTATGGCAAATGCTGACCCATCCATTGCGTGAAAGCGCCGGGCCCCAGCAGTTCGTTGCCGGTTCAAACTGGGTGGCGGCGACAACGGAACGGCTGTATTTCACCTGGCAGGATTCCGACAAACAGTTTTTTGCTTCCGGCTTTATGGACACGGTTGGCATTCAACCGGACGGGACACTTTGGATTTCGGAAAATTCTGAATCAAACAAATGGACGCCAGGGACGTTGCACCGATTTGGCAGTGAGACCAGCTGGCGGCAGCTCGCCCAGTCCCGCACCAGCGTCGTGCTATTGAAAAGCGACGGCACGCTCTGGCGTTGGGGTCCCGTTACCAACGAATTGCATCAATGGCCGGGATTGCGCGCTTTCACGCCATATCAAATCGGGACCAATTCTGACTGGCAGGAGCTATTCACCTTGGGCGGAATTCTTGCCAGACGCACGGACGGTCGAGTGTGGTATTTGAACGTGAATTGGAATACCGGACAGGATGAACTGGGCCGGGTGACCAATTGCGACGAGATTGTTTCGTCAACGGCATCGCGCGACGGTGACCGGCAGACCGCGTTTGTTCGCGCAGATGGAACCTTGTGGATGCTCAGCCAGTATCGGGACGAAAAAACCGGACAGACGAGGGAAACCGGCATGTTGCAGATTGGGAAAGAGAACGGCTGGTGGGCGGTCGCAGTCAACTATGGCAGGATGGTGGCGCTCAAATCTGACGGCTCATTGTGGCAATGGCACTTCTCCGACCCATGGAATATGAAACCGGCACAACTCGTCATGGCCGCACAAAAACCACCCACTTGCTTGGGCAACCACCGCGATTGGGTCGCGATTGCCAACTCCGGGGCCGATGTGATCGCGCTTGCCGCTGACGGCAGCGTGTGGTTGTGGCCGGATCGCGAATCTTACGAAGAGTACCCGACGTTGCTGAAACTTCCCAAGCAGCCGCAATTTCTCGGCAACGTTTTTGGCAGGGCGGATTGAGGCTGACTGATTCGGCAGGGCGCGTCACTCCGTGCGCGCCGGCGGGTATTTGCTCGCCAACGGACGATTCACCGTGTTCGGCGGCGGGCAGCCGCCGTCGCGCCGTAGCGGCGCTTTGGCGCGCCGCGAAGGCGGAAGGACTGCCCGCCGTACCAGAATTTATTTCGACCAGCGAAATTCCTCCATGATTCAGATGTGTCGCGTAAATCCGGTATCGTAAATCGTAAATAGCGAGCCTCCTT
>CAZKTW010000380.1:0-3246 GCA_964555775.1 uncultured Bifidobacteriaceae bacterium
CAACTGAAACTCGGCTGAAGACATCGTATAAGGAGTGGTTGCAATTTTGCCCGGACGAAGCTAACGAGGTGAGTGATCCATTGAAGCCACTATTACTTTTAGAAGTGAAATTCGACGAGTTCACGCGCTGGATATCTAAGCCAAAGGAACAATGGCAGTTTTCCGATATTAACTATTTTGCACACGAGATTCTTACCCGGAAAGCCGTTCCCTTGCTCGAAAGTGCGAAGGATAAGGAAAAAACCCGCATTCTACCGCTTAGACTACATTCTACTTGTCTTGAACGAAGTCGGCACAGATAAGGCGAACGATTTCGCCTCAATCTATTATGTTTCAGAAGTTGTCGGCTTTGAACGAGAAGAGGTGTTGGTTGAAAACGCAAAAATATTTTTCGAGCATGGAATGGCAGTTGCCGCTTCCCATGCAATTAAACGAAAGGTGAACTCGTTATTTTATACGAAACGCAAGGCGTTTTGACTGTGGTAAAACTCGTAAAGCGAGTGCTGAATTAATCATGAACACCAAAGACTTTCTCCGTCTCGGCGTGCCGCCGGGTGAAGCCACCCGTCGGGCGACGGACTTTGTTGCCCAATACATCCTCGGTGGCGGCGAGAAGGCGCAGTTACCTGTGATAGTTTCTGAACGGACAGATTTCAACCCAGCCTGGTCCAATATAAAAATGAACTCCAGTATGGCGTCAGGGTTCCCTTCGGCGATATTTTTGCAGGACACAATTTGATTATGAAACAAGCGCTCGAACACGTTACTCATCGTATCGCCGCCTCAAGCTGGATGGTTTTATTGCTTATGGCCGCTGTCATCGGGTCTCCATCAACCGTGCTGGCGGAGATTCACCTGCCACACGTGTTCGGTAGCCACATGGTTTTTCAACGCGAAAAGCCTCTGAATATTTGGGGTTGGGCAACGCCCCGGGAAACCGTCACGGTGCAACTGGGCGCCGTGAGCCAGAACGCTCAGGCCAATGATCGAGGCGAATGGAAAGTGATGCTGCCAGCGATGCAAGCCGGCGGCCCGTATGCACTCACCGTCAGCGGTTCGATCGTCGTCAAATTTGATGACGTCATGATTGGCGAGGTATGGTTATGTTCCGGCCAGTCGAATATGGAACTGGGCATCGGTCTTGCCAGCCATGGCAAAGTGGAGATCGCCGCCGCTGATCATCCCGGCATTCGCCTGCTCATGGTTGAGAACCGCTGGACGCCTTGCCCACAAAGGGACATGGAGGGCACGTGGAAAGTATGCATGCCAGAAACCGTGGCCGAGGGTGGCTGGCATGGTTTTTCAGCTGTTGGTTATTTCTTCGGACGCGAACTCAACGCGAAACTGGGCGTGACCATCGGCTTGATCGAATCCGATTGGGGTGGCACCCGCATCGAGTCATGGACGCCGCCGGAGGGTTTCGCCGCCGTGCCCGTCTTGAAACAGGAATATGAGCGGGTGCAAATGGGTGATCACACAACGCAGCTTCATCAACAGCGCCTTCAGGAGACGCTGGACCAGTATGAGCAATGGCTTCAAGCGGCGCGCAAAGCCATGACCGCCAAGGAAGCCGTTCCACCGGTTCCGTCGTATCCCGACGCCTTGCTGGCACCGCACGACCTTCAACAAGCCACGGCGCTTTACAACGGCATGATTCATCCGCTGGAACCTTTCGTTTTGCGCGGAGTCATCTGGTATCAGGGCGAAGCCAACATGGGCGAAGGCATGCGATATGCCGAACGCATGAAAGCACTGGTAACCGGCTGGCGTAAACTCTGGGGTGAAGATGATTTTCCCTTCTATTTTGTGCAGATTGCACCTTTCAACTATGGCGGCAATCCGGAAACTGAGGCGGAACTCTGGGAAGCCCAAACCGTCGCGGCCGGGAACATCCCGAATGCGGGCATGGTGGTGGTAAACGACATTGGCAATCTCAAGGACATTCATCCAACCAACAAACAGGATGTCGGACACCGACTGGCCCTGCTGGCGCTGGCCAAGACATACGGCCAAAAGGATCTGGTCGTCAGCGGCCCAACCTTTGAATCCCTTGCGATTGAAGGAAACACGCTCCGTGTCAAATTCGATCACGTGGGCGGCGGGCTGGACAGCCGTGATGGCAAGCCGCTGGACTGGTTTGAAATCATTGACGCGAATGAAGGTGGATTCGTCAAGGCCGATGCCCGAATTGATGGGGACAGTGTGGTGCTCTCGGCCGCTGACGTGAAGCATCCGGTGGCCGTGCGTTTTGCCTGGAGCGGTTTGGCCGAACCCAACCTGATGAATAAGGAAAAACTTCCGGCCGGTGCCTTCCGTGCGGGGAATCTGCCCAAGCGCGATTGGCTTGGCGTGAACGTCCCCGAGGCGAAGGATTATCAAGTGGTCTTTGATCTGGACCTGACCAAGCTCGGACCGTCCATCAAGTATGATGTGGATAACCATCAGGACATCCGTCGTCCATTCGACCGTGTCGGATATTTTGTGGAACTACAGGGTGCAGATTTGAGCACCAAGGATATTTATGTCTCGATGGACGCTTTCACCGACGATCCTGGAAAAATTGGCGTGCCCGCGTTTGGTTCCGGGGTGCATTTTCAACGGAACGTCACCAACTTGAATGTCTATTCGAATGTGAAAGGAGTTGTCATCGGCACCCATCTGAACGGCGGCAACATGGAGTTCTGGCCGAATAATTACGAGCCACAGAACGGTGCCAATGTGCCAAACGCTTCCCCGGACGTCTTTGATTTTGGCGACCAGCCCAACGATCCCGAAGACGGCTACGGCTCCATGCAGGTGCATAATCACGATGCGCGACAGACGTTGTTTGCGATCAATCACTGGCGCGAAGGCGCGCACGCCGACATCGGTATTGGCAATCAACCAACCAATAATCCAGACTGGACGTTTGCCGGCAACGCCGGTGACTATCGGGCCATGCGCCTGCGCGTGTTCGTGCATTACCGTTGAACGAGACCCTTTGAGCGTGGTTTCCAAACAGGTTTAACAAGGTCTGCGACGGGTCTATGTTTCCCGCCAGATGCTGTGACTTATGAACGCCAAAGATTTTCTCCGTCTCGTCCGCCTGCGTTGTCCTTCGGCGCGACAAGGCGTGCTCCCGGTTGCTTGACTAGATGAATGCGAAAGACTTTTTGCGGTTAGGTGTTCCGCTGGGTGAAGCGACGCGGCGCGCGACGGACTTTGTGGCCGAATTCGTCCTCGGCGGCGGTGACAAATCGCGGTTGC
>CAZKTW010000381.1:0-3240 GCA_964555775.1 uncultured Bifidobacteriaceae bacterium
TACAAGGAATTGCCGTATGCGGCGACCGCCCAGGCGGTGTTCGCCCTCCTCTACGCGCACAAAAAAATGGGCATCATCCCGGACAGCATTCTGGAACTGGGTCGGGCAGACGATTCCAGCGTCGTGCGCGCCGTGCTGATCCAAAACGAGAAGTCTTTCTCGATGTACGCCCAGGCACAGGGCGTCGATTGGCAGAAAATCACCAGCCAACCCTGAAGTTCAACCGCCGGCGCCACGGATTCCGCATCTGTTGCCCAACCCTCTCCCCTGCAATTGAAAGCCGGAGCGCGCTTTGGCCGGCTCACGGCATTTTCGATCCGTCCAGCCGCTGCGGATTGAGGACAATCCGCACCCCAAAGCCAACCCGAGAATCACTTGCCAGCCGCCCGGTTACGGGTTAACAAAACCTGATGCAAGTCCCCTTGGTCATGACAATTATCGGCCCGGACCGCACCGGCCTCGTCGAATCGGTCGCGCGCGTGGTGGCGGATCACGGCGGCAACTGGCTGGAAAGCCGCATGTGCCGCCTCGGCGGCGAATTCGCCGGCATCCTGCGCATCGAACTCCCCATCGAAAAACGGCAGGCTTTGATCGATGCCCTGCAAACCTTGCAGGGCCGCGGACTGACCGTCGTTGTCCGTCCCAGCGAGACCCCGGCGACAACCACCGGCCGACAGGCCCGGCTCGAAATTGTCGGACATGACCGTCCGGGCATTGTCCGGCAGATCACCCACGCGCTGGCGGACGCCGGGGTGAACGTCGAGGAATTTTCGAGCGAATGCGTCAGCGCCCCCATGTCCGGCGAACTGTTGTTCAAGGCCAGCGCCCGGCTGCAATTGCCTGGCGGCTGCAACGTTTCAGTGCTGAAGACCGAACTGGAAAAAATCGCCGGCGATTTGCTGGCGGACATTTCCTTCGCCGAACTCGGCGGCCGATAAACATTCCCGGCAGGCAAAACGTGCGCCACCTCGTCCAACCCCGGACCTTGAGACAAGCCGGCCTTGCCGCCCTGGTCACGACGCTCGCGTGTTACCCGCGCCTGTCGCTCTGGTTGAACCGTGCCTACCCAATCTGGTATTTGGAGGCCGTCATTTTCTTTTGCAGCGTAGTCCTTTGGAGTTTTGTCTTCGCCTGGCACACCCAATACACCCGTCGGCCGGTCTTTGTTCTCAAGCTGGAACCCCGGCTGTTCGCCATCGTGACCGGGGCCGGCGTTGCCGTTGCCACCGTGCTTCACCTGTTCCTTGACCCGTCGCTCCGTCCCCAATTGCCGGAAGATTACCCGACAAGCCTGGAACAGTGGTTTGCATTGGTATTATTTTCACTGGCCTTCAACCAGTTGTTTCTCATCTTCGCCCCGTTTGCCTGGCTCATGCGGCTGTTCCAAAATCGACGGGTGGCCACCGGCCTGACCGTCCTGTTTGGCGTCGTCGTCCTGGCCATCAAAATCCGGCACCTTTCGGCGCCAATTCCTGTTCCGCTGTTTGCATCGCTCCTGGCTGGCCGGGTCGTCATGGGCTTCCTGGCCGTCTCGTTTTATCTGCGCGGCGGCATCCTCCTGACCTGGTGGTGGACCCTTCTCCTTGAAGCGAGACATTTGCTGGATCTGACGGGTAATCCGTGAAACGACATGAACCTGTCGTAAAATTTCATGTTCAACCGCAGCCTTTTGATTAAACCTTCGCCCGATGTTTGAATTGCTCAAAACGGACGCGCGTACCCGGGCGCGCCTCGGCCGCCTCACCACGGCGCATGGTACCGTGGACACACCCGTGTTCATGCCCGTCGGCACCCAGGCCAGCGTCAAGGCGCTCGACCCGCGCGAACTCCGCGAGATGGGCACCCAGATCATCCTCGGCAACACCTATCATCTCAACATCCGGCCCGGACTCGACATCATCCGCGCCGCGGGCGGGCTGCACCGGTTCATGAACTGGGATCTGCCCATCCTCACCGACAGCGGCGGTTTCCAGGTCTTCAGCCTCGCCAAAATCCGGAAAATCAAGCCGCACGGCGTCGAGTTCCGTTCGCATCTCGATGGATCGCCATTGTTTCTCGGTCCGAAGGAGGCGATGGAAATCCAACGCGTGCTCGGTTCGGACATCGCCATGGTATTTGACGAATGCCCGCCACACGACGCGCCGGCCAGGGAACAGAAACTTGCCGTGGAACGCACCATCCGCTGGGCACGGGAATGCCGCGAGCAACCACGTTCCGAGGGACAGCTCGTCTTCGGTATCGTGCAGGGCGGCAGCAACCCCGCGCTGCGCGAGGAATGCGCGAAGGCATTGGTCGCGATGGAATTCGACGGCTACGCCATCGGTGGCGTGAGCGTGGGCGAACCGGAACCGGAGATGTTGAAGGCGATTGAATTCACCGAACCGTTTTTGCCGGCCAACAAGGCGCGTTACGCCATGGGCCTCGGCACGCCCGCGCAGATGCTCGAACTGATCGCGCGGGGCGTGGACATGTTCGACTGCGTGTTGCCGACGCGCGTGGCGCGCACCGGCACGGCGTTCACGCGCCGCGGCGCGTTCGGCATCAAGGGCGGCTCCTACAAGGCGGACTTCCGCCCCCTCGAAGAGGGATGCGACTGCTTCGCCTGCCGCCACTTCACGCGCGCCTATCTACGGCATCTGCTGAACGTGAATGAAATCCTCGGCCTGCGGATGGTGAGCGTTCACAACTCGCACCTGTTTCTGAAAGTGATGGCCGACACCCGCGCGCATCTCGCCGCCGGCACTTTCGCGGAGTTTTACCGCGACTTCATTGCCAACTACACGCCCTCGCGAAAAGTGCTTGCCGCGCGGAAACAGGAAACAGAACGCTGATTGGGTTTGTGCGGCAGTTCCGGTTGATCCAGGCAGGGTTTGATCCTCCCTGGGAAAAGCGGCGGAGGGCCACCGCACTCCAGGACGTTGCGCGCGGCACGACGAGGCCTGAACTGCGCGAAGCGTCCTGGAGTGCGCCAGTCCTCTGGCGCTTTTGGCACGCCCGGCCGAAATCAGGGCACTGCCGGAACGCGAGATTCCTTGCTAACGCCCCAAAGTATGGCAGTATATTGTCATTGGGATAACAATTATTGCAAAGCCATGGAAAAACCAAAAATTATCGCCTATCTGAAACCCACCTGCGGTTGGAGCAACGGCGTGCGTGCCGTGCTCAAGAAATATGACCTGCCGTTTGAGGATCGCGACATCATCAACGACCCGGCCCAGCGCCAGGAAATGGTGGAGAAAA
>CAZKTW010000382.1:0-3208 GCA_964555775.1 uncultured Bifidobacteriaceae bacterium
CTGGACCTGGATGAGCCGGCCCAGCAATTGGCCTTCGATCTGGGTCAACTGCGCCGGCGAAATGGTCTGGCCCTGCGCCGCGGCGGCGGATTTGAGCCCCGTCACGACTTGATCCAGCTCACTGCGCTTGATTTCAAAACCCTTGGCCTTGACAATAACCGGGTCGCCAAACAATGCCGTCATGGCATCGACCGGTTTGGCGTTCGTGGCGGCGGATACGGACGCGTCATTGGCTGCGGCCTTGGCGGAAACCGCCAGGGCACACAGCAGTGCGAACCAGGCCACGGCACCCGCGGCGGGGAAAATCAACTTCAGGTGTTTTTTCATTTTTTCTTTCAATTGGATGGCGTTTATAGTTGTACCACTTTTACATTGCTGATGTCAGGGTCTTTTTGGAGTTCGTCCAGCAGCGGCCGGGGTGGCGCGCTGTCCAGATTCAAAACGGTGAGCGCCCGCCCCCCGGCGGTGTCGCGCCCCAGGCTCATGCTGGCGATGTTGACGTTGTGTTTGCCCAACAGGGTGCCAAGATATCCCACGATGCCCGGCCGGTCCTTGTTGTTCAGCAGCAGCAACGTGCCGCTGATGGGAATTTCCACCGGCGCGCTGTACAACCGCACGATGCGCGGGTTGTTCGGCGAACCAAAAAACGTGCCGCCCGCCGAAATCAACTTTTGCCCGTTGCTGAAAACCTGGACATGCACCCACTCGTTGAATGTCACTGGTTCATCGGACTTCTTTTCCTCGACAGTGATCCCGATGCTGGCGGCGGCGGAACGGACATTGACGTTGTTCACGTCCTTTAAATTGCTGCCCGTCAAAAAGCCGCGCAAGATGGCGCGCGTCACCGGGTCAATGTTCGGCAACTGGCGGGCGTTGCCGCCATAGGTGATGTACAGGCGGTCGGCATTTGCGGGCGCGAGTTGGGCCAGTAATTTTCCCAGCGCCTCGCCCAGGGGCAGGTAGGGCTTCACCTGTTCATACGTCTTGGCGTCGAGATAAGGCAGGTTCACCGCGTTGCGGACCTCACCGGTCAGGAGATACCCGGCAATGACTTCGGCGACTTCAATGCCGCATTTTTCCTGCGCCTCTTCCGTGCTCGCGCCCAGGTGCGGCGTCAAAATCAAATTCGGCTGCTTGCGGAACGGATGGTCGGCGGGCAGCGGTTCGGCGGCGAAAACATCCAGCGCCGCGCCGGCCACCTTGCCGGATTCAAGGGCGGCGATGAGGTCGTTTTCCACAATGATTTCGCCGCGGGCGCAATTCACGATCCGCACGCCGGGCTTCATTTTGGCAAAGGCGGCGGTATTCAGCATGTGCTTCGTTTCCGGCGTCACCGGCATGTGCACGGTGATGAAATCCGCGGCGCGATAGACGGCGTCCACACTGTCGGCAAACTCCGCGCCGATGGCCTTGGCTCGATCCTCCGTCAGATACGGGTCGTACGCGATGACGCGCATGCCGAAAGCCAGGGCGCGTTTGGCGACTTCCGTGCCGATGCGTCCCATGCCAAGCACACCGAGGGTCTTGCCCATCAGTTCCGCGCCTTGAAACAATTTGCGGTCCCATTTGCCCGCGGTCATGGAGGCGTGCGCCTGCGGCACCTTGCGCGCGAGCGACAGCAGCATGGCAAAGCTCAATTCGGCGGTCGTCACGGTGTTGCCCCCGGGCGTGTTCATCACCACGGTGCCGTGCTGGGTCGCCGCCTCGATATCCACGTTGTCCACGCCGACGCCCGCGCGACCCACAACGCGCAATTTTGGGGCGGCCTCGATGACCTTGCGAGTGACCTTGGTTTCGGAACGGACTACCAGGGCAACGGCATCCGCGACCACGGGGAGCAATTCGGCTTCCGTCAGCCGTTTGGGCAGCACGACGACCTGGAATTCCGGACGTTGCTGCAACAACGCGATGCCTTTGGGCGAAATCGGATCACACACGACAATTTTCATAAAAAAACGGGACGTGAGTCTAAGTGATGCTTAAAGCGAGGTCAAACAGTGATTCTCGGCAACTCCAGCATTTCAAGGTGCGCAACGGCGCCTTGTCCAGCCGCGCCCCCTTAAAAAATTCCCTATTGCTTTTGCCTGATTTCGCTATGTTTAACCGCCAATGAGCAAGTTGTTGTTGATTGATGATGAAGAGGACGTGCGATATTCGTTCCAACGAATCTTTGATTCGCCGGAAATCGAACTGGCCACCGCGTCGAGCGGCGAGGAAGGGCTGAAGGCCATTCCCAAATTCAAGCCCGACCTGGTGCTCATGGATATCCGCATGGGCGGCATGAACGGCCTGGAGACGCTTCGCCGCATCCGCCTAAGCGACCCCAAACTGCTGGTCATTTTGATGACCGCCTATGGCACGACGCAGATGGCCATCGAAGCCATGAAACTCGGGGCGTACGATTATCTGCTCAAACCGTTCGACGCGCTCAAGCTCAAGGAAATCGTCGCCAACGCACTCAAGGCGGCGCGCGACATGAAACAGGTCGTCTCCTATGAGCCGCTGCTTGAATCGGAGGATTACGAACTGGGCATCGTCGGCCGCAGCCAGCCGATGCAGGAGGTCTTCAAACTCACCGGTCAGATCGCCGCCAGCGACGCCACCGCGCTCATCACCGGCGAAAGCGGCACCGGCAAGGAACTCGTCGCCCGCGCGATCTATCATCACAGCAACCGCAGCCAGCAGCCGTTTCTCGCGGTCAATTGCGCTGCCATCCCCGAGCAACTGCTCGAAAGCGAACTCTTCGGCCATGAACGCGGCGCGTTCACCGGCGCGACCATGCAACGCATCGGCAAATTCGAGCAATGCAACAAGGGCACGATTTTTCTCGATGAAATCGGCGACATGACGCCGGCGACGCAGACGAAGATCCTGCGGGTGCTGCAATCCGGCACCTTCGAGCGCGTCGGCGGCAACCAACCCATCCAGGTGGACGTGCGCGTCATCGCCGCCACGAACAAGCCCCTCGAGGCCGCCGTGGCCGCAAAACAATTCCGCGAGGATCTGTTTTACCGGCTCAATGTGGTGCGCATCCACATTGCGCCGCTGCGCGAACGGCGCGACGACATACCGCTGCTGGTGAATTACTTTCTCAAGAAACTTGCCCACGAACAGCAGCGCCCGCCGAAATCCGTCGCCGCCAGTGTCATCAAAACGCTCGAAAAATACCACTGGCCGGGCAACGTGCGCGAACTGGAGAACGCCATCC
>CAZKTW010000383.1:0-3196 GCA_964555775.1 uncultured Bifidobacteriaceae bacterium
CTCGTGGACATGGGCGTCGAACCGTATCTGGTCGCCTCATCGCTCGAAGCCGTGCTCGCGCAACGTCTTGTCCGCGTGCTTTGCAAGCATTGCAAACAGCCGGACGATTCGGTGACCGCCCGGGCATTCAAGGCGAAGCTCGGCATCCCCGCCAGCACCACCCTTTACCGTTCCGTCGGCTGCCGCGAATGCCGCAACACCGGATTTTTTGGCCGGCACGCCATTTTTGAATGGATGGACAGCGACAGCGAAATCCGCCAGCTGATTTTAAAAAACGCCTCGACCGACCAGATTCGCGCGGCGGCGAACCGTGCGGGAATGCGTTCGCTCGCGGAGGATGGCTGGCGCCTGGTGCGCCTCGGCATCACCACTGTCGAGGAGGTTTTGAGCGTGACCACCGCGAAGGAAGTGGCGCAAACCACCAAGGCGGCTGCCGGTGAAACCCCGGCGGGCATTGCCGTTTCAAAATCATGAAAGCGGAACATTCAACGCTCAACTCCGCTGGCGCGCGAGCAGGCATCCAATACCGAACACCCAATGTTTGCGGGTGCTTTCGCTGGATTGAACGTTGGAAGTTGAACGTTGGAAGTTGAATGTTGAATGTTGAATGTTTTCCCCGACCTAAAATGCCCATCTTTTCCTACAGAGCATTGCAGACTGACGGCAAGATTGCCGAAGGCCAGCTGGATGCCCCCGGCCGGGCCGATGCGCTGCGCCAGGTGGAAACGCTGGGACTGCGTCCGGTCAGCCTCGCCGAAAAGGCGATGGCGACCCAGGTCAAAAACGGTTCGCCGGTGACGGCGTTGCCCGGGAACCTTTCGTTCAAGTTCGAATCCAAAAAAGTTTCCGCGAAGGAACTGGAAAATTTCACACGCCTGCTCTCCAGCCTGCTGGCGGCGGGAGTGCCCTTGAGCCGCGCGCTGGTCATTCTTTACCGGGAAGCTTCCTCGCCGGTGACCCGGGCCAAGTGGAAGGAAATTCACGACCAGGTCATTGACGGTGTTTCGCTGGCCAACGCAATGGAAAAATCGCCGGAGACCTTTCCGCGCGTCTATACGGCGATGGTGCAGGCGGGTGAAACCGGCGGATTTCTCGAACTCGTGCTGGCGCAGATCGCCGATTTTCAATCGCGGGAGAAGGACCTGCAATCGAAGGTGACGACGGCGATGGTTTATCCCTGCATCCTGCTGGTTCTTGCGCTGGTGGTGCTGACCATCCTGCTGGTGTTCTTCATCCCCAAATTCCAGAAGGTCTTCAGCAGCGTGCATGGGGCCCTGCCATTGATCACGCAAATCATCATCGGGGTCAGCCATGTGGTCCGCTCTTATGGATTATTTGTCGCGACGGGCTTGTTTGTCATCGGGTTGCTTTTGCGTTCCTGGTTCGCCTCTGAAAAAGGGCGACGAGTATGGGAGGGAATGGTTTTGCGCGCTCCGCTGGTGGGTCCGTTGATCGCGCAGTTCGCAATGGCGCGGTTTTGCCGGATGTTGGGCACGCTGCTCGGCGCGGGGGTGCCGCTGGTGCAGGGCCTCAACGTTGCCCGCAAATCCATCGGCAACCAGATTCTCGTGGATGCGGTCACGGAGTCCATCGAACGGGTGCAGCAGGGTGGACGGCTCGGCCAGAGCCTGGCGGAATGCAAAGGCCTTTTCCCGGGCTCCGTTCTGGAAATGGTTTCCGTGGCGGAAGAAAGCGGCAAGCTCGACACGGAACTCGTTCGCATCGCGGCCGTGACCGAGGTGGACCTGGATCGTCACTTAAAAACAGCGGTCGCATTTGCCGAGCCGTTGATGCTGTTTTTGATCGCCGGGTTCATCGGCATCATTTTCATCGGCATGCTGCTCCCGATCTTCAATTTGCAGGATTACATCAAATAAGAACGTACAATTATGAAAATCCAAATACGAAATCCGAACTCCAAAATGACCGAAGGTGTTTCGTGTCATCCGTCACGTGTCACTCATCGCACGTCTGCCTTCACGCTCGTCGAAATGTTGCTGGTCATCACCATCATCGGCATTCTTGCGGCGCTGGTGGTGCCCAAAATGATGGGCCGCAGCGAACAGGCGCGCCAGGCGGCCGCCCGCGCCGACATTTCCTCGATCAAGACCGCGCTCGATGCGTTCGAAGTGGACAATGGCTATTACCCCAAGAACGCGATGGATTTGATCCAGCAGCCGCGGGATGCCAAAAACTGGCACGGCCCCTACCTCGACAAAATCCCCCAGGATCCGTGGGGCAATAATTACATCTATGCCTTTCCCGGCAAACATAACGCAAATTCCTACGACCTGTCGTCCGTCGGGCCGGATGCCAAGGAAGGAACGGAGGATGACATTGGAAACTGGACAACCAAATAAATGAAATTGCCGGGTCGAGAGCCGAGAGTCGAGGGTCGAGTGCCGGTACACGGCGCACAGGGTGTTTTTTGTCCTCGTCCCTCATCCCTCGTCCCTCCGCTCGAAGCTTTCACGCTGGTCGAATTGATCCTGGTTCTGGCGTTGCTGGTGATCGTCACATCGCTCGTGGCGCCGGCGATGTCGAATTTCATCCGCGGTCGCGCGCTGGATTCCGAGGCGCGCCGGCTGTTTGCGCTGATGCACGCGGGCCAGAGCCGCGCGGTGTCGGAAGGCCTGCCGGTCGTGCTCTGGGTGGACGAGAAAAAAGATGCCTATGGACTGGAAGCGGAAACATCGCCCCGGGGTGGCGATCCGAAGGCGGAAAATTTGCCCGTGGATGAAAACCTGCAGATCTCGGTTTTGAACACCGGGGCATCGGCGCCAACCATGTTCCAGAACCTGCCGGCCATCCGCTTTTTGGCGGACGGCACAATTGATGAAAGCAGTCCACAGACACTGCGCCTCGTGGATGCCAAGGGCCATGCGCTCTGGCTGATGGAATCGCGCAATCACATGGGTTATGAAATTCGGGACACAGACAAATAAAGGTAGGGACGCCGCGTTGCGGTGTCCCCGCCCGCGTGGAAGTTGCGCCGCTCGGCGCGGCGCGGTCGGCGCAGCGCGCCGACTCTACCACCTTTCCGCGTTCACGCTGGCCGAGGTGCTGGCGGCGCTGCTGTTCCTGGCCATTGTGATTCCAGCGGTTGTGGAAACGTTGCATGTGGCCAGCCTGGCCGGCGAGGTGGCCGCGCGCAAAGGCGCGGCGGCGCGCGTGGCGGACCGGGTTTTGAACGAGA
>CAZKTW010000384.1:0-3194 GCA_964555775.1 uncultured Bifidobacteriaceae bacterium
GCAAAATTGGATCTGCTTTGATTGGCGAAGGTTTTCAACCAGATGACGAAAAATCTGCAGTCATCGCGCTCCCAACTGGAGGCCCCCCGTGCCCGGTTGCTGCAGAGCGAAAAGCGGTCGGCGGTGGGCGAATCCGGAACTGAGTGCCGCCATGGACACGGTGCTCCACGCGGCATGAGGCGCGGGCGGCGGCGGGGCAGGGTCTTTTGTTTTGTGAGCGTGAGTTGTTGGAGTTCATGCTTTAGCATGGTTTTTGGCCCAAAACAGCCTGAAGGCTGAACCCCAACAGGTTTCCCCGACAAAACAAAAGACCGTGGCGGCGGGGATCTGCGATGCGAATTAACTCGCTTAATTGTTTATTTAGGTACAACCTCAGTTATGAGTGTTATGAGGATCATAAAGCCGCCGCAACGGAATCACCTGCAACCGCTGGAAACCGGCCAAATCTGGCGCATGGCGGAATTGAATCTCCACGTGGGACTGGTCGGCAAATTGCTCGTGCATTACAAACTGGCCAAGCCCGACGCCGTCAGGTCCTCCAACTCCTGCAGCAGCAAAGCGACCGTGGAGAAGTATCTGAAGAAAAACAAGGCCGTCCTGGTTCAGGAATAATTTCAGATAAGAGTACTGCGGCAATGAGCGTACTTGTCGTTCACTCGATGAACTGCCACCGGACATCCGGGCACAGATTGAACGCATCCAAGCGAAAACGGATTGAAGGACCCGCCAAATTCTTGTGGACAAGGACGAAAGCCGGGAATAGCGTCGTCTTCTAAAAACAACCCCACCCCTTTCGATGGTTCGGCGGTCAGTTGAGCGCAACACAAAATTCAGAAAGTGGAGCGACATCCATGGCGATTCCAATCAAGATTCAGTGTGGATGCGGGCAACGTTACTCATTCGAGGTTGAGACTGCCGGCGAACTCGTGCCCAATACCGTCATTTGCCCGGTCTGTGGCACCGATGGCACCGCCGCCGCCAATGCGGGCATCGCCCAGAGCCTGTCGGCGCAAGCAACGGCTGCCACCACCTCGGCGGTCGCGCCGCGCATTCGCATCGCGACCCCGTCACCCTCAGTTCCTCCGACCCCCGGGCCCAGGAAGACTGCACTCCGTCCCGGACAGGTTGATCCCACGCAGGCGCAACATGAAGCCAGGGCAAAGATTTTTTGGGGTGACCCGCCCGAACAAGTCATCGGGTATTTGTTGTTGCAGGGGTTCAGCAAGGAAGAGGCGTCGGGCCTGGTTCACGAGATGTTCCGGGAACGGGCGGCAACGGTTAGAGCCAATGGCATCAGAAAAATCCTGACCGGCATCGGGCTGGTGGCCGTTCCCATCGTGGCTTTGATCATCTTCCTTTGCATCGGAGTCATCCCGTTGAAACTGTTTGCCGTCACGATAATGATCGGTCTGTGGGGAGTCTGGCTGCTGATAAACGGCATCATCATGACCCTGGCCCCGAAATCAGAGCGCGGTGATCTTGCCGATCAATAGTGAGGGCGCCGGCCCCCTGGCGTTTGGGGGGAGTTGATCGATCCAAAACCGGGCAGGCGGATGCCAGGCAAATTTCCTTTTCTTCACCCGCCTTCCGTTTATCCTGCTGCGCTCGCTGAATGCGTTGACTTGGTTAAATGGCTGGATCGGCCGGCCGGTTTAAACGTTCAACGATTCAACGGTTTAACGCACAACCATGGACGCGGCACACATAAGAAATTTCAGCATCATTGCCCATATTGATCATGGGAAGACGACGCTTTCGGACCGGCTCCTGCATCGCACCGGCACCATCGCCACGCGCGACATGTCGGCGCAATTGCTCGATTCAATGGATCTGGAGCGGGAACGCGGCATCACCATCAAGGCGCATCCGGTTACGATGCGCTACAAGGCCAGGAACGGCGAGACGTACGAGTTAAATCTGATTGATACGCCGGGGCACGTGGATTTTTCCTATGAAGTGTCGCGCAGCCTGAGCGCGTGCGAGGGCGCGCTGCTCATCATTGACGCGGCCCAGGGTGTCGAAGCGCAAACCGTCGCCAACGTGCACCTGGCAATGAAGCAGAACCTCAGCATCATCCCCGTCATCAACAAAATTGACCTGCCGCACGCCAACATCCCTCTGACAAAGCAACAATTGGAAGACATTCTGGCCATCCCCGGCGAAACCGCGATTCTGGCCAGCGCCAAGGAGGGCATTGGCATCGAGGAAATCCTCGAGGCGATCGTCGAACGCGTTCCGGCACCCAAACCGACCGGCGCGCCATCGCTGCAGGCGCTGGGTTTCGATTCCTTTTTCGACACTTACAAGGGCGTGGTCACGCATGTGCGGGTGTTCAATGGCGAATTGAAGGCCGGCCAGCACGTGAAACTGCTGCACTCCGGCAAGAACGTGGAGATCAAGGAAGTCGGCAGCTTCAATCCCAAACCTTACGTCCGCGATAAACTTGAAGTGGGAGAGACGGGCTATTTCACCGCGAACATCAAAAGCCCCAAGGAAGTGAAGATGGGCGACACGGTGACGGATGCGCGAAACCCGTCGGGCGTGCTGCCGGGGTTCAAAGAAATCCACCCGATGGTGTTCAGCGGCATTTACCCGATCAACACGGCCGATTACGAACATCTCAAGACGAACATGGGCAAGCTGCAGTTGAACGATTCGGCGTTTGTTTATTCGTCGGAGACGTCGGTGGCGCTGGGTTTCGGCTTCCGCTGCGGCTTTCTCGGGTTGTTGCACCTGGAAATCGTGCAGGAACGGCTGCGCCGCGAATACGGGATGGACATCATCGCGACCTATCCCAGCGTGGTATATCGCGTGACGCTGACCGACGGCACGGTAAAGGAGATCGACAACCCGGCGTTCATGCCCGAGCCAAATTATATTGAGAAAATCGAGGAACCGATGGTCAAAGCCTTTGTGATTTGTCCCAATGAAAACATTGGCGACCTGATGGCGTTGATTTCCGAGAAGCGCGGAGCGGTGGACCACACGGAGACGCTCGATTCGCGCCGGGTGATGTTGACGAGCCTGTTGCCGTTGAATGAAATCCTGATTGATTTCCATGACCGCATCAAAAGCATCACGCGCGGTTTTGGTTCGATGGATTACGAACATGACGAATACCGGGAATCGGCGATGGTGAAGCTCGACATGCTGGTCAACAACGAGTCGGTGGACGCGTTTTCGTGCATCGTGCA
>CAZKTW010000385.1:0-3192 GCA_964555775.1 uncultured Bifidobacteriaceae bacterium
ACCCTCATCTCAGGCTTGGGAAGCCCGCATTCTACCACTGAACCACACCCGCCTGTGCGGCGAAGCCGCTTCGGCGCGGCAAGCCCACCTTGATACGATCATCGGCTTTAGCCTGCACCGGTACTCACAACCTCTACCAGACCGGCTGACGGCTGGCAACAGGTTTGCGCGGTAATCAGGCCACGGCCTCCAACCGGCTGATGCCTTCCCGCAAACGCTTGTCAATGGCCGCCTGCCGTTCCGGCGAAACCACCTTGCTCCCGCCCAGTTCGCGCAGGTAAAAGCTGTCGATGGCCGCGCCCCGCTCGGTGACGATGCGCGCGCCGGAAATGTCGAGCCGGAGTTCGGCGAAGGCCTGCGAAATGGCATAGAGCAGGCCGAGCCGGTCTTCCGTCTCAATTTCAATCAGCGTGCGGGTCTCCGAAGCGTTGTTGTCAAAATAAATTTGCGTCGCCATGCGTTCGCCGGCATACGCCTGATAGGCCGGGCGCGCCACGACCTGGCGCGCGATGAGCGCGGACAGGTCCACGGTTTCGTCATTCAGCACCTGGTCGAGCAGGCGGTCAAATTTCTCGTGCTGCTCCCGCGCAGCCAGGTTGCCGGTCCGGGCATCGTTGATGAAGAATTTGTCGAGCACGATGCCGTCGGTGCGCGTGAAAATTTGCGCGCTGAGGATGTTCAGGCCCACGGCGCTGAACGAGCCGGCAATCTTGCTGAACAGCCCGGCCCGGTCCCAGGTGCAGACCCGGACCAGGTTGTAACCGCGGTCGGGTTCATCCTGCCACGCCGTGGCGGGCGACAGCACCTGCTCCTCCTCCAGGACCTGCCGGCGCATGAAACGGTGCGTCAGCTCAAGGTCGTTGACAATGTCCCGGGCGGTGTGGATTTCGAAATAGCGCGCCGGCAACGCGGCAAAATGCGCGTTGAGCTCCTCGTCGCTGATCGATTTGGCCGCCGTTTCGCGGACCTCCTGCAGCAACGTTTCGCGTTGTTTTTCCGAGGCCCGGACAAATTCCGTGCCGCCGGTCAGCACGGTCCGCGCCCGCTCATAGAGTTGCCAGAGCAGCAGATCCTTGAAACTGTTCCAGAGTTTGTCGCTCGTGCCCTGCGAATCGGAGAAGGTCAACAACATCAGCAGGTCCAAGGTTTCGGGCGTCTTGACCTCCCGGGCGAAATTCCGGATGACGGTGGGATCATCGAGGTCGCGCCGTTGGGACACGCTGGCCATGAGCAGATGGTTTTCGATGACGTTGTACAGCATGTCGGCCGCCGAACCGTCCAATTGCAGCCGTTTGGCGGCGCGCGTGGCCATCGTTGCGCTGACTTCGGCATGCCGGCCCTGCTTGTGGTGTTCCGATTTGCCGACGTCATGCAGCAACAGCGCAAGGTAAAGCAGGCCGGGCCGCTCCAAGCCTTGAAAGAGGGGTGCGTAATGTTTGTAGGGTTCGTCCGGCGCCTCCCAAATCCGGTCCAGTTGTTCCAGGCAGACCAGCGTGTGCTCGTCGGCGGCGTATTGGTGATAAAACTCGTGCTGCACCAGGCAGGTGAGCCGGCCGAATTCAGGGATGTATTTGCCGAGCAGGTTCACTTCATGCATCGCCCGCAGGATCGGCGCAACGCTGCCGCGCCGCTCGAGAATGGTCAGGAAGGTCTCGCGCACGTGCTCGTCGTTCAAAAAATCGCGGTCCACAAGTGAAACCTGGTTGCGGATGAGCTGCGCGAGGTCGGGATGCAATTGCAGGCGGTGTTGCTGGGCATGAAGGAAAACGCGCATCAACCGGCGCGGTTGATCCCGGAAAATGCGGTTGGATGCGGCACGGATTTCCCCTTCCACGAACAGGAATCCATCCACCGGTTCGACCACGCGGGTGCGTTTGGGCAGCCAGGCGCGCAACGAAGCCAGGCGTTTTTGCGGCGGCGAGAGGAACGCCATGCGCTGTTCCAGTGTGCGCGTGATGAGCAGGATGTTCCGCATGTGCGTATAGAGGTCGCGCATGAATTTCTCGATGCGTTTGCTCGGGGAACGGTCGCCATAGCCGAGCGCGTGCGCGACGGCGGGCTGCAGGTTCTTCCCCAGCACGTCGAGCGGGCGGTCCACGTGATAATGCAGTTCCGTCCGCACCCGCAGCAGGAAATCATAAGCGGCCTCGAGCTGCTTGCGTTCGGCCGCCGACACAAATTCGCGTTCCTGCAAGTCCTTCAGCGACCGGGTGCTGTATTTGAAAAAGGTCATCCAGAGCAGGTTCTGGAAATCGCGCAGGCCGCCGCACCCGTTCTTGATGTTCGGTTCCTGCATGCAGGCCGAGTTGCCGAACTTGCTCCGTCGGGTCGCCTGGTCCTCCAGCCGCAGCGCAATGTATTTTTCCTCGAACCCGATGACGCATTTGTTCACCAGCGTCTTCTGGAATTTGGCGAACAACGCCTCGCTGCCGATGATGAGTCTCGCCTCGATGAGCGATGTTTTCGATTGCATGTCGGTGTTGGCCACTTTGACGCAATCTTCGATGCTCCGCACCGCGTGGCCAACCTTCAGGCCGACGTCCCACAGTGGATAGAGCACTCCGTCAATCAGCTTGGACAGGTAGGGCAGCGGTTTGTTGGCCGCGATCTGGCCATCGTGCAGGAACATGAAGTCGATGTCGCTGTGCGGGTTCAGTTCCGCGCGGCCATAGCCGCCAATGGCCACCAGCGCCAGCGGCGGAAATTCCTTCTGGGCCTGGGGCGATAGACCGTCCTTCGCCTCCGTCCAAAGATGCCGCAACAGCGCATCGAGGATGGCCGCCCGCGCCTCGCAGATTTCGCGTCCACCCACGCCGGCACGATGCCGCAATTTGAGCCGGTGCGTTTCGACCTTGAGGAAGGCCTTGTAACGCGCGAGCTTTTCCGCCGTGCTGCTGGTGGACGGCGACGGCAGACGCGTCTCGGCGTCGGCTTCAATTTTTTTTATCAGATCCTGCACGGGCGCATAAGTTGCGGACAAAATGATTTCAAAGCAAGAAATGCTGCATCTTTCCCCGTCCTTTTGCCCGTTCTCGTCCTCGATTTTCCATTTTCGAGAACGCGGAGGATTGATGCCAGCTAAACCTTTTCGTCGGCGCGGTGTTTGTTACACTTTGCGCGCGATGCCGCCCCAACCTGATCCCGATGCCGTCCTGATGCTGCGCGTCAAACGCGGCGACCGGGCGGCGTTCG
>CAZKTW010000386.1:0-3191 GCA_964555775.1 uncultured Bifidobacteriaceae bacterium
CAAATTCGTCGCGGTTGTAGGCGATGCCGCCGCCGGTGCCGCCGAGGGTGAACGCCGGCCGGATGATGAGCGGGAACCGGCCGATTTTCTCCGCGACGGCGCGGGCTTCATCCACATTGTGCGCGGTGCCGGAAATCGGGACGTCGAGCCCGATGGAAAGCATGAGGTCCTTGAAAACCTGCCGGTCTTCGCCCTTCTGGATGGCTTCGGGTTTGGCGCCGATCATTTCCACGTCATGCCGTTCGAGCGCGCCGTTTTTGTGCAGGGCCATGGAGGTGTTCAACGCCGTCTGGCCGCCGAGCGTGGGCAACAGGACCAGCTTGCCTTTTGCCTTGAGCTTTTTCATCTCCGCCTTCTCGCGCACAATGATTTTTTCGACGCATTCGGGCGTGATGGGCTCGATATAGGTGCGGTCGGCGAACTCCGGGTCGGTCATGATGGTGGCCGGGTTGGAGTTGACGAGGATGACGCGGTAGCCTTCCTCGCGGAGGGCCTTGCAGGCCTGGGTGCCGGAATAATCGAACTCGCACGCCTGACCGATGATAATCGGTCCGGCGCCGATGATGAGGACGCTGTGAATGTCAGTGCGCTTGGGCATAGTTCAAACGGCCCAGATGAAACACGGATTTGGCACGGATTAAAAGACAAAACAAAATCGATCTTACAGCAATCTCGACTGATTTCCTGCCGCCGTTTTCAATCCCAGCTTTTTGTAACTCAATTCCGTCGCCACGCGGCCCTGCGACGTGCGGTTCAAATAGCCTTCCATGATGAGATACGGCTCATAGACCTCCTCGATCGTGTCCGGTTCCTCACCCACGGCCACCGCCAGCGAATTCACCCCCACTGGACCGCCACCGAATTTCACGATGACGGCTTCCAGAATGCGCTTGTCCATTTCATCCAGGCCGTTCTGGTCGATTTCCAGCATGGCCAGCGCCTTGTCCGCCACGTCGGCGGTGATGCGGCCATCGTGCCGCACCTGGGCATAATCGCGCACGCGGCGAAGCAGGTTGTTCGCGATGCGCGGCGTGCCGCGGCTGCGCCGGGCGATTTCATGCGCGCCCGCCGGCTCGATTTCCACCTTCAGCAGACGCGCCGAGCGGACAATGATCGTCTCCAGGTCCACGGCGATGTAGTAATCCAGCCGTTCGCGCACGGCAAAGCGCGTAAGCAGCGGCGCGGTGAGCAGGCCGCTGCGCGTGGTCGCGCCGATGAGCGTGAAGCGCGGTAGGTTCAACCGCACGCTGCGCGCGTTCGGCCCCTGGTCGATGATGATGTCGAGTTTGAAATCCTCCATCGCCGGGTACAGGTACTCCTCGATGGTTTTTTGCAGGCGATGGATTTCGTCAATGAACAGCACGTCGCCTTCCTCGAGATTGGTCAGCAACCCCGCCAGGTCGCCGGCCTTTTCAATCGTCGGGCCGCTGGTGCTTTTGAAACTGGCCCCCATCGCCTTCGCCAGAATGTTCGCCAGCGTGGTCTTGCCCAGACCGGGCGGGCCGCTGAGCAGGATGTGGTCGAGCGGCTCCTTGCGTTGCTTGGCGGCGGCGACCCCGATTTCCAGCCGTTCCTTCACCTTGGGCTGGCCGGTGAATTCAGAAAACAGCGAGGGCCGCAGCGTCATTTCCAACGCCACGTCTGGTTTGTTCAAAGTGGAAACTGCGCGTTCGGGCATCGCTGCAAAGATGCGGAAACCTTCCGCGAGCGACAAGGTCAAATGCGTCCGGTCCGATCAGCGCAGACTGGACAGAAAACACCAAAACAATTTTGGGAGAGTTCTTTGCCAAAAACGGTTGGCAAGTGTCACCCGCACTTCCGTATGTTAAGCTCGTGCAATTTGTTAAATTTCCTATGAGAAATATTAAAATACTGACATCGATGGCTGCAATGTTCTGCTGGTCCGGCCTTGCCACAAACGCCTTCGCCAGCGAAGCGGGCATCAACATTCCGGATCTGACCCAGGTCAGGTTCGACGGCCTGGCCGGCATCAGCGGCGTGACGCTGATGTATCTGGGCATTGTGATGTGTGTCATCGGCGCCGCCTTTGGCCTGGTGCAATACCGGTTGACCAAGGCCTTGCCCGTGCACGCCAGCATGGGCAGCGTGTCGAACATGATTTGGGAAACCTGCAAGACCTACCTTTTCCAGCAAGGCAAGTTTCTCCTCATCCTCTGGGTTTTGATCGCGGTCTGCATGGCCTATTACTTCATCGGCCTGCCTTGGAACAACCCCGACAATCAACTGAGCCATGGCATATTGGTGCGCAATGGCTGCGTCATTTTGCTCGCCTCGGTCCTGGGCATCCTGGGTTCCTACGGCGTGGCCTGGTTCGGCATCCGCATCAACACGGTGGCCAATTCGCGCGCGGCCTTCTCGGCGTTGAAGGGCAATCCGTTGAAGACATTGCTGATCCCTCTCCAATCCGGCATGAGCGTCGGCCTGCTGCTCGTGTCCGTGGAACTGTTTTTCATGATTTGCATCCTCACCTTTCTGCCGCGCGACCTGGTCGGTCCCTGCTTCATCGGTTTTGCCATCGGCGAATCGCTTGGCGCCTCGGTGCTGCGCATCTGTGGCGGCATCTTCACCAAAATCGCCGACATCGGCTCCGACCTGATGAAGATCGTCTTCAAGCTGCCCGAAGATGACCCCAAGAACCCGGGCGTCATTGCCGATTGCACCGGCGACAATGCCGGCGACAGCGTTGGCCCGACGGCCGATGGTTTTGAAACCTACGGCGTGACCGGCGTCGCGCTGATTTCATTTCTCGCGCTGGCGCTGGCCGCCAACCAGGCGGTTTGTGCCACGCTCATCATCTGGCTGTTCGTCATGCGCGCGCTGATGATTGCGACTTCGCTGGCCTCCTATTTCCTGAACACCATCGTGAGCAACGCGAAATACGGGAAGCTCAAGGACTTCGATTTCGAGGCGCCGTTGACGCATCTGGTCTGGATCACCTCATTATTGTCCATCGCGGTCACATTTTTCGCCAGCCGGGTGCTGCTCGGCAGTCAGCCCGGGGTTCATCCCGACCTGTGGTGGGTGTTGTCCTGCATCATCAGTTGCGGCACGGTGGCCGGCGCGTTGATCCCGGAATTCACCAAAATCTTCACCAGCACCAACTCCATGCACGTCAAGGAAGTCACCAACTGCTCCAAGCACGGCGGCGCTTCGCTGAACATCCTGTCCGG
>CAZKTW010000387.1:0-3173 GCA_964555775.1 uncultured Bifidobacteriaceae bacterium
CCGGCGCAAGCAGTCTTTGAAAAATCAGGATGGAACGGGCGCATCTTGACACTGTTCTTAAATTTCAAGTTGCCAATACATCCCCATTGTCCCGGACAGGCGGGACGCGCTGTCCTACTTTGGCGACGAAGCCGCCAGCAACGTAGGGCAGGCTTCTCGCCTGCCTCTGCGGTTAGAACACCGTCAAGATGGCAGTTCAGCACCCGGCCCGCTTGCTCCTCCGTGAGGCGGGCGGCCAGCCCTCACAGCAGCGTTGGAGCCGGAATAAAGGGGCGCGATAGGATTGATTGCATTGGCATTCCCGAACGGGAATAAAGCCCTTTTTCCAGCCTCAAAAGCCAATATTGTTCCCGTTCGGGAATAATTCACTTGATTGAACTCTAAAATAGGCGTAATGTTACCGCACGGTAACATATAGATAAGAACTATGAAACATACCCCTGAAACCATAGGCGAGTTGGTCAAGAACACGCGCAAAACGATGGGCGTGACCCAAAAGGATTTAGCCATGACCTCCGGCACTGGGTTACGGTTCATCATTGATATGGAGAAAGGGAAACCCACTTGCCAGCTTGGCAAGGTGCTGACCGTCCTGCATACGCTGGGGATCAAGGTGGAATTCACTGCGCCCACCGGTAACGGCAAGAAAGGAACCTAACCCATGCCCAGGACATTGGACGTTTACTTGCAGCGGGACTTGGTGGGTCAGCTCATTCAGGACAAGAATGGTCAGTTGGCATTTTATTATGCCGAGGATTGGCTGAACAATGCCAAGGCCGTGCCGCTCTCCCATTCGCTGCCGCTCAGAAAAGAAAAATTCAGCCGCAACGAATGCCGGGGATTTTTCGCGGGCATTTTGCCGGATGGAAGCAAACGCGAGATCATCGCAAAAAATCTTGGCATCAGTGCCAGAAATGATTTTGCCATGTTGGAACAAATCGGCGGTGAATGCGCCGGAGCGGTGACATTCATCCCGGCAGGTGAAAAACTGCCGGAGCGCAATTACCGCTACCGCCCGTTGACCAGCGGGAAGCTGGCGGAAATTTTCAAAATGCTGCCGCGCCGTCCGCTCATGGCGGGAGAAGATGGCATCCGCCTGTCATTGGCCGGAGCGCAGGATAAATTTGCGGTGCATGTTCACAACGGCCAAATTTCCATACCGCTGGGTGGAGCGCCAAGCACTCATATTCTCAAACCGGCGATTGAACATTTTGAAGGGATCGTTTTCAACGAAGCCTTTTGCATGAAACTTGCCCACGCCATCGGCCTCCAAACGGCCAAGGCAGAAGTGGGCAAGGTGGAGGATATTGATTATCTCCTGATTGAGCGTTACGATCGCATCGTGCTTAAAGACGTTGGCGGTGCTGAATACCTGGAGCGGCAGCACCAGGAAGATTTTTGCCAAGCCCTGGGAGTCATCCCTGACAACAAATACCAGAACGAAGGCGGCCCGTCGCTAAAGCAGTGCTTTGACCTGTTGCGCGAATTGTCCAGCGCCCCGGTGATTGACCTGCAAGGCTTGCTGGATGCCGTCATTTTTAACTTCCTCATCGGAAACCATGACGCGCACGGGAAAAATTTCTCACTGCTTTACGGCAATGAAACGCGGCTTGCGCCGCTATATGATGTTCTCAGCACTGCCTATTACCCCGACCTCGCAAAAAAAATGGCGATGAAGATCGGCGGGGAGTATGAATCTGAAAAGGTGCAGCCAAAGAACTTTAACCAGTTGGCAGATGAAACGGGACTGGCCAAACCAATGGTGAAGCGACGAGTGCAGGAAGTGGCGGAAACTGTCCTTTCAAAAGCTCCGGAATTGATTACAGAGCATCCGACAACAAAAGCTGTTGTTGACCTGGTTCAGGTTCGCTGCACCAGAGTTTTGCAAAAGTTCAAAAGTTAGGCGCACCGGCCTCACCGCCGATGCCGGATTGCATTGATGAATTTTGCGAAAGCGGAAATCCATTCCGCGATTGCGTTGATCAGTAAGGCGACGGTGATAATCTTCATGGGTTTTCTCCTCATTTCGCCCACCTTAATTGGCGTGACATGAGCGAAACCAAGGGCCGGTTATCAGGGCAGAGCCCTCAACCAACAACTCTCAACAGATTTCCCCCTCCTTCTCGCTTGACGAAATGACGCGGCTGTTCAAATCTGCCGCGTGAAACTCACCAAAGTATTCTGGCTCTACGGGCGTTGTGGCGCGGGCAAGACGACCCTTGCACGGAAGTTGTGCGAAGGTTTGGCCGACCGGGGCATTCCGGTTTTTTCCCTGGATGGCGACCAAATGCGGTCCGGACTTTGCTCGGATTTGGGCTTCACTGCGGAAGCCCGGGTTGAAAACCACCGGCGCATTGCCGAGGTGGCAAAACTGGCCGCCGAACAGGGAATGAATGTGGTGGTAGCCACCATGGCGCCGCAACACAGTCAACGCGACGTCGCGGCCGCAGTTTTAGGACAGCGCCTGGTCTGGATTTATATTCATGCGCCGCTGAACGTCTGTATTGAGCGTGATCCCAAAGGGCTTTACCAGCGGGCGAAGACGGGGAAGGTTCAGGATTTGTTAAGTTTTCCGTTCGAAGTGCCTCGCCCGCATGAACGCGAAAACTACATTGACACGGTGGCGCAAAATGTGGAGGGCTGTTACAATTCCATCCTGGAACTTGCCCAAAGCCAGCTCAGTGATTTTGTGATCTGAGCCCTTGCCTGATAGTAGGAGCCGAGGTAACGAGGCTTGATCCGGCTCCAACGACCTGAATCTCGTGCTTCGATTCCAATTGAAAAGCTCCAACCCCCAACCTCCAGAGAAACTCCAAAAACTGTTTTAAACGGATGACACAAATTGGCACGAATTCAGTCATCAGGATTCATTAGCCGCAAAGAACGCAGAGAAGATGAAAATCCAAATGACCGTAACATCCAAACTCCACGGAACTGGGCCTCACGCAAAGGGCACAAAGGGCGCGAAGAGGAAGGAAAACGATGGCAACGATCATTCATCCGGCAGTTGAAGAATTTGGATCCACCTGATTCAAAAAATCATTCATCCCTTTGCGGACCTGGCGACCTTGGCGTGAGTTTCGACTGTAAATTTGGTTCGCATTTCTGGACCACACCGGGGGTTCCATTTGGAAGTTGAAGATTGAAAGTTTCTCTGGAGGTGGGAACTTGAA
>CAZKTW010000388.1:0-3157 GCA_964555775.1 uncultured Bifidobacteriaceae bacterium
GCGGGCGGACGCGCCGGTGAACCGGACAGCAAAACCATCAACCGAATTGTTGCCCGCCAGAAATCCCATCGCAAAGCTCGGCGATGATTCGAGCTGTTTATGACTGCAATGTGATTCTATCGTTGTTGAACTTTCGCAACCGCATCCCGTTCTTCTGCGGCAAGCTTAATCTTTACCTACTATGATTCCGGAAGCGCGAAAAAGAAGGCGGTTGGATTACTCCAACCGCCTTCCTGAATTTATTTAGAACCGCTTACTGTTGGACGCGGAAGAATTGCTGGGGATTCGTCGGACTGACGGTGTAAGGCGATGTGGCCGCCGTGTTGGTGATCCACGGCCCCAAAACGTTGGTTGCCTGTAGCAGCATCCCGCCGGTCCATTGAAGCTGGAGGTTGCTTCCGGCATGGGTGATCGAGAGGACTGGCGGAACAGGCTGACCCAGAGCACTCTGGTAGAGAGCATTGACTTGGTCGGCGGACAAGGTTGAATTAAATACCGCAACTTCGTCAATATTGCCATTGAAGTTGTGATTGCCGAGCGCGCCCTCCAAGGGATAGGTTCCAATGTATCCCGTGCTGTTAAAGGTCCCCGGAGGGTGGTTATAGGTGTGGACGGCAGATTGCACTCCGTAGGTGGCGTCTATGATGTAGAGCGTGGCATTGGTTGGAGAAACCGCCAAAGCAACCAGCGACCACTCGCCGTGGGGAGCGGTAATGCCGGAATCCCAGAGCCCATTGTTAAAGTCGTTGTCCCAGAGATATCCGATGTCGCCATCATTGATACCATTGGTATTGTTTAAATAACCTCCGTCATAACGAATGCCGTAAAAGTTAGTGCCAGCGCCGGCAAAAAACACGATTCCGGCGCTTCCTTGATTGAATTGAGGATTAATCCAAGCCGTTATCGTGACGGTGTTGGCATTCAAGTTCCAAGGCGGCAGCGTGATGAAGCTGTTGGTGTCGAGGGAATCGAATGCCGCCGCAAAATTCGTGCTGGCAAAGCCGGGGAAGCCGGCGGGCGTTGGCCCGGGCTGTCCCAAAGTCGCATTTGTTTCGTAGGTGCCGGTTTTCCCGCCGATGAAATCCCAAGCATTTGTGCCGGAAGTTTCGCCCAGCCGGTAGTAAACGACTGCCCCGTAGGCCCGCACAGCGGCCTCATAAAGTGAGCCATCCGGATACGCGATGCCCAAGGGCGCCACACTGCTGGTCACCGACTCGAAAGCCGTGGTGACGATCGCCGAATAATTGCCCAGATTGGCAGGTGCCACACTTGAGATCACGAGATTGGTGGTGGTGGCACCGGAATACACCCCGCCATTGCTGACGTTGGCGCTGTTTAACTGCCAGCGGTTGGTGATCGCCCCACCGCCAAGGTCGGTGACAGAAAATTGTGCCGGGTAACCAGCGTAAATTACTTGCTGGGGAGGCACTGGTCCAACCACTCCGGCACCAAGCACCGTCAGGGTCGCCGCAGGGCTGCTGGTGACCGAGCCATTGATATTGGTCACCGCCACCACATAATCAAGATGATTCCCAGGCAGGACGGTGGAAATGGTCAGGGTCGGCGTGTCTGCCCCGGAGAAGGCTCCCGCGTTCAGCAAGTTGGTGTAAATGCCGCTGCCAACCGCGCCCGCCTTCCATTGATACCCCGGCGTCGGATTACCCTTGGCGAGAACACTCATGGTTATGGTTGAGCCAGCAACAACTGTTTGATTGGTTGGCGACGCGTTAATGAACGGAGGACCAGGATCGACTTGGTCGGTAACAATATTGGAGCTGCCTATGGTTTGATAAGCATAATCAATCACTGTTAGCATCGCGGTGGGGTGGGAATAATCCAACTCAATCTGGACCCAGCCGTAATTGGTAATGGCGGGGCTGGCGTTGGTGTCCACCATTTCCAGTCCTACATAACCAACGGTGTCCGCAGTACCGGACGGCCACTGGCCAACCGTTGTGGTTTCACCATCTTGAACCAGATAGCCTTGATTCTTGCCCCACTTGTCGCCACTCGCGTCGCCTATGGAGAGAAGATAGGCACCCACGGTGATTTGACTGGTTATGGTTGTGTCGGCAGGTATCACCGGCACGCCTTGATTATCGTTATTCTCAGGATTCGCCGGGTATCCCGGGTTCATATCCAACTCGTTAAGCACATACGGGGTGGGATTGGGAAATGTTCCAGGATAGATTTCGGGGCCGGTGCGTGAACCCAAGACGCATGGTTTGCTGGCATTATTAGCGTCGAAGAATATTCTGTAGTCGTTTGTTCCGTCACCGTTTAAATCTAAATGATAGCCATCGGAGCTAGGGGGGAAACCTTGATTTACGTAATGGTAGACAATGGCTCCTTGAGCCACGCCCGCCGCCAGCATTGAGCCGGAGGCCACCAGGATTGTTTTGTTTGTTTTCATAGTGTTTATGGTTGCTGTAGCTGCTCAGGTTTGCATTTCATCGAGGGATTATTGCCCCGGGGTGGAGGTTGGAGGCAGAGGAATTAATTGTCATTGGCTGGTGGTCTTTTTGGGATTCATTGGCTATCGCCGTCCATGGTTGGATTTGACAAAGCAAATATCGTGTTTCAAGCGGTTGAACACTTCTTTCCGCAAGATCGCCAATGCTGCCCAATGTTTTGTAAGGCCCATGTGTTGATTTGGATTGTGATCAAACTACCAACTCGTCCGGAATAGTTCGCGGGAGTCTTGTGCCAATATGCGGGTGTAAAAATGCCAAGTCCCGACTAAGCTCACACCCTGATCAGCACCCCGCATTCGACTTCGACTGATGAGAGGGCACCCCATACAAACTTTCTCAAGTTATTGCTTTCAAATGATTTACACAGCGCTCGCATCTGACAAAAACAAACAGATGGTCAAGCGCATTATCCAAGATGCGAAGAAGACTACGGTCGAAAACCCACGCGAATCGTGATATTGACGTGTCATCATCCGGCCTTAAGATGGCAGCCATGCAGCAGCAAAGCAGACCATGCCACAACGTTCCGTTTTGGAGCCGGATATTGCTATGTGCAGGGAGTGCGGTGCTGACATGTTTCCTCAATTCCGGCGCTGTCGCGTCAACCCCAAGCACAGCCTTGCCAGCCAAAATTGTCCGGCAATACGCCCTGACTTCTGCAAATGATTTTCCGCAACGCGATC
>CAZKTW010000389.1:0-3144 GCA_964555775.1 uncultured Bifidobacteriaceae bacterium
TCGCCGCCGGCGTTGTTGGCGGGGTTGGAACCATAATTGACGGCGACAATCCCCTGGGCGCCCGTCGGCAGGACGTCGAAATTCATTAAATTGTCAAAGGTGTCGTTGGAAACGATATAGATGCCATTGCCGGTGTTATTTTCCCAATCATAGCAATCCGAATAGGAACCACCTGGCATGCGCACGGCGGTGATGCCGGCGGTCTTCAAGAGGGGAGCCACACTCGAGTTGACCAGGCCGCTGTCATAAACGGCAATGTTAACTCCCAATCCCTGCGGCGGCATGGTCGCCATTTTTTGTGTCGTATTGACGCTCACCGTAACGGGGAGTTCGGGAATGATTTGAAATCCATTCATGGCACCGTTTCCCCAAGTTTCATTGGTATCGCCTGTGCGAATCAGGATGGCATCATTCGTCAAGCCGGCGAAAACTCCAAAATTGGCTCCATAAACCTTGCTGCCATCGCTGGTGGCGCTTCCAAGAATCTGGAGATAGGTGCCGGAAAAAACCGTATTGAGCACGTTATACAAATGTGGCGTCAGATCAGGCCCGGCGACCATGGTGCCATTAAACGGGCTGCCGGCAACCGATTCCACCCACATTTGGGCTGTGTCATAAGAAGTAGCAGCATTCTGATAAATAATAACTTTATAGCTTACGACACCCTGAGAGAGAAACCATGTCTTGAGGCCGCCGACATACGCCATCTGTGCCCCGGCAGACGGCGGGATACTAAGGACGTTGGTATACCCGCTCACGTTCAAGATGGTCGCATTGGGGTAAGTATTCTTAAGAAATCCATCCATCAATTTCCCATCCGGCGTGCCCAAGCCGGCGGCGGTTCCCGATGAGGCGGTAGCGGGACCATTCCATTGGATGGTGAGTGCCGTGGCTGCGCCCGCGCTGTTGGTCAAAGTGACGCCAGAACCAGATTGGGACAAGTTGTTCCAGTGCGCTTGCGCATAAGCAGGCAAGCCCGCCACGTCTGTTGGCTGCAGCGAACCAGCATTTGCGTTGTCTATGCCGCCAGCACTGCTGTTGACGAAATTGCAGCCGATGGATTGCGCCGTCACCCTCTGAATGCCGGCGGCCAGCACGACCGCGCCAACCATGACACCTGCCCGGCGGAAGGACCATTTGACAGAATGAATCATTTTTTCATAGGACGAGACACAATAGCATTAAACGCCGCGCGCCGCCGGTTTTTACCGTTGCGGCTTAAGCGTGACCAGCAGGACGTCATTTTCACGGAGGTCGAACTGCTGCTCGAACTTTCCGTCACGGCCGATCTTCACGGTGCGGACCTCCAGCGGCGCACCGCTGTTTTTGGATTTGATTTCAGCGACCTGCGACTGGGTCAATTGCGCGGGCGAGCCTAGATCGCGATAGGTGTCGTAGGCGTCATTGACCCGGTACCCGACTTTGTAAGTCTCGACATTGTATTTGCCCTTGGGCAGGTGCGACAAGTCGAGCGTGATTTTGTTTTTGGGCTGCGACGGCAAATCGCGTTTGTAAAACTCCTGGTTGTGGACTTGTTTGCCGGGATGCGTGTTGGTGAAATCCCAAACCAGCGCCTGCACGCCGCCGGAGTTGTCGGCGCAAACCCATGAGGCCGGGTCGCTGTCCTTCAATTCCGTCGGGCCGAGCCGGTTCAAGAATTGATACGCGTAAAACGCCGGCTTCTTGATGTCCTCGTAATTGATCAGGCCAAAGCCGCCGTGAAAGGCTTCCCAGCGCGGGCCGGCCTCCTCGAAAATGTCCGTGAACGTCCAGTAGGACATGGATTGCGCGGCGGCGCCGCATTTTTTGAGCTTGTCCAAAATGTAAGCCGCGCTGTGATAGCTGTCGTGAACCGGATCGGTCGGCGTGTAGGAGGCACTCCATTCGGTGAAGTGGAGTTCCAGCTTGGGCATCGCCGATTTGGCGATCTGCTGGCGCACCCGTCTGACGTCACCAATAACCGAGTTGGGATTCTTGGAAAGGACCGTGCCGGTGTCGCCATGTTCGTCCAGGAAGCCGCTTTCCACGCCATAAGTGTGGGTGGCAATAAAATCAACCGGCGCGTGGTTTGTGTCGCAGAAATGAATGAACTCCGGCACCCAGCCGGCGCCCGCCGTCGCCGGGCCGCCCACCTTGTAATCGGCGGAAACGCTCTTGATGGCGCGGGCCGTCGCGGCGTAGAGATCGAAATACTGTTGTTGCGTGCCGTCCCAGAACCCGCCCATGAGGTTCGGTTCATTCCAGACCTCGAAATACCACGTGCGCACTTCGGCATCACCGTAGCGTTCCTTCAAGTGCGTGACAAAAGCGCCAATGAAATTGGCCCACTTGGTCATGTCTTTGGGCGGAGTCACGTTGCCGCGATACCAGAAAATGGTTTTGGAACCGCTGGCCAGCGCATTGGGCATGAAGCCCAATTCCGCAAACGGCTTCATGCCGATGCTCTGGAGAAAATCGTAAAGCTCGTCAATGTATTGCCAGTTGTATTCCGGGTTGCCGTTCTTGTCCTCGCGGTAAACGCCCATGTCGTCGTCAAACAAACCGTGCATGCGGATGTAGGTGAAGCCGCATTCGCGGTGCGCGTAAGTCAGTTGCCGCTGCCAGTCGGCGCGCAAGCCTTCGTTCGCGCGCCCGGCGCCGACGCAGAACTTGAACATGGTGTCGAGCGGACCGTTGGTCTGCTGCAGGTCCGCCGAGACCAGACGGGGCGTTTCGTTGGTGGTGGCGGCGTTGGACAAATCCATCGCGGCGAAGAACGCCGCGAGGCCGAGGGCGAGACAACTTGTTTTTCGTTTCATATCAATTATTCGTTTCAGCGTTGCGGCTTGAGCGTGACGAACACCACCTCGTTTTCACGGAGGTCGAATTGCTGCTCGAATCTCCCGTCGCTACCAATTCTTACGGTCTTGGTTTCCAACGGCGCGCCGCTGTTTTTTGCTTTGATTTCAGCAACCTGCGCCCTGGTCAGTTGGGCGGGTGATCCCAAATCCAGGTAGGTCATGTAAGGATCGTTGACGCGGTAGCCGACCTTGTACGTCTCCACGGTGTAATTACCTTTCTTCAAGTGCGACAGGTTGAACGTGACATTGTTTTTGGGCTGCGCGGGCAAATCGCGCTTGTAAAAGACCTGGTCGAGGATGTTGG
>CAZKTW010000390.1:0-3141 GCA_964555775.1 uncultured Bifidobacteriaceae bacterium
AAAGCGCCATCGTCGAATGGCTCAAAAAGGAAGGCGACCAGGTCGCCAAGGGCGACATCCTTTTCACCGTCGAGACCGACAAATCGGTCATGGAGGTCGAGAGTTTTGAGGCCGGCACTTTGTTGAAAATTGCTGTGAAACCGGGCGTCAGTGTTCCGGTGACAAGCACGGTCGGTTTTCTGGGCAAACCCGGCGAAGCGATTCCCGAAGTGGCCGCACCGCTGCCCGACGTGCCCAAAAAAGGTGAAGCTGCGCCCTCACCCAAAGTATCCGAACCGCCGCCAGGTCTTGGAGTGCGGCAGCCCTCTGCCGCTTTGGGAACCGCGTCCGCTGAATCAAAAGCGCCCGAGGGCTGGCGAACTCCAGGACGCGAAGCCCCTGCCTCAACCGTTCTGCCGACGCCGGCGCTCTTCCGTATCAGTCCGCGCGCCGCCGCCCTGGCTCGTGATTCCGTCATTGATGCCACCCGCATCAAAGGTTCCGGACCCGAAGGTCGTATCGTTGAAAAAGACGTGAAAGCCTATCTCGAAGCGAAAGGATACAGCCAGCTTCGCGTTTCGCCTGCCGCCAAGCAGTTGGCCGCGAAAGAGAAACTCGATTTACTTTCGATTCAAGGCGCGGGCGAATCCGGCCGGATCAGTGTGGCCGATGTCGAGCGCGCCCTGGCCGAAAAACCAAAGCCGATGAGCAAGATGCGCCAGATCATCGCGCAACGGCTCACGCAAAGCGTCGTTACCTCGCCGCATTTCTATGTCACCGTTGAAGTGGACATGACCGAACTTGTCAAATTCCGCGCGCAGCTCAAGGAAAAGGGCGCGCCATGCTCGGTCACTGACTTCATCGCGCAGGCGGTGGTGCTCACCCTGAAGGAATTCCCGGAGGTGAACAGCTCGACGGACGGCAAAGCCACCCGTTGGAACAGCCACGTGCATCTTGGCCTCGCGGTGTCGTTGGAACAAGGGCTGGTGGTACCAGTGATTCGCAATGCGGACGAGCTGACGCTGGCTGAGTTGAATGTCCGCGCCAAGGACCTGGCCGCGAAGGCGCGCGCCAACAAACTTGCATCCGACGAGATGACCGGCAGCACGTTCACCATTTCCAACATGGGCATGCTTGACGTGGAAAACTTCACGGCAATCATCAACCCCGGCGAAGCGGCCATCCTGGCGGTCTCCAGCACGCTGAAGAAACCCGTGGTGCGCAACGACCAGGTGGTGGTCCGTTCCATCATGAAAATGACATTGTCGTCCGATCATCGTCTGATTGACGGAGCAATGGCAGCGCGATTCATCAATTCGATCAGACAAAAACTGGAAAACATTGAACTCTGGAAATTGTTGACGGCTTAACAAATAGTCGTAGCAGCCGACGTGAGGAGGCTCCAATCGAAGCCGGAAAGCGAAGTCAGAGCCTCCTCACGTCGGCTCCTACGAGAAAATGCGAAATTGAACTATGGAAACTTTTGACGTCGTAGTCATCGGCGCCGGCCCGGGCGGTTATCCTGCGGCCATCCGTGCGGCACAACTGGGTGCGTCGGTCGCCATCGTGGAAAAGGAACAACTGGGCGGTACGTGCCTGAACTGGGGTTGCATTCCCACGAAGGCGCTCATCGCCGCGGCCGACACCTTCGCCCGGATCAAGCACGCCGAGGCTTTCGGCATCACGGTCAAAGGCGCGTCGGTGGATTACGGCGTGATGATCGGACACAAGAACAAGGTGGTCACCCAGCTTAAAGGCGGCATCAAACAACTGCTCACCGCCAATGGCGTGAAGCAATTCACCGGCACGGCCAGCTTTGTTGACCGTAACACGATTGAAATTTCCGGTGGGCCGATCCTCAATCAAATTTTTGGGGCGAGTGTCCCCGCGAGCCGGATCTCCACGAAGAAAATCATCATCGCCACCGGCTCGACTTCGGCGATGCCTAATTTTTTGCCGAAACATGAGCGCGTGGTGGAAAGCCGCGCGTTTCTCGAAATCCAGAAACTGCCCGCCTCCATGATGGTCATGGGTGGCGGGTTCATTGGTTGCGAACTGGCCTGCATGGCGGCGATGCTTGGGGTCAAAATCACTATCGTCGAACTGCTCGAAGACATTCTATTGTTGCTCGACCCCGATGTGCGGCGTGAAGTGCGCGGGCACATGGAGAAAAATCTCGGCATTCGGGTACTGACCGGCAAGGCGCTGGAAAAGATTGCGGCTGACGCCAGGGAGGTGCGGGGCAGTTTTGGTGATGAAGTGCTCAAAGCTGACCTGCTCCTCTGCGCGGTCGGCCGCAAGCCGGTCACCGATGGTTTGCACCTCGAAAACGCCGGGCTCAAGACCAACGAGCGTGGGTTTATTGAGGCAGACGATTATTGCCGCACCAAGGTTGCTTCGATCTTTGCCATCGGCGATGTGACGGGCAAAATTCAACTCGCCCATTACGCCACTGCGCAGGGCATCGCCGCGGCTGAAAACGCCGTGAACGCGAAACCGCACCGGCACGATACGCTGGTGCCCAACGTCATTTTCACCTCACCTGAAGTCGGCACCGTCGGCCTCAGCGAGGACGACGCGAAGAAACAGAATCGCGCCGTGAAGACCGGCAAATTCCGTTTCGCCGGTCTGGGCAAGGCGCTGGCCACGGGGGAGACGACCGGTTTCGTCAAATGGATTGCGGATGCCGTCACGGACCAGTTGCTCGGCGCGGCAGCAGTCGGGCCACATGCGACCGAATTGATTGCCGGGGCCACCAACGCCATCCGCTCAGAACTGACCGTGCGGGAACTTGGCCGGACCATTCATGCGCATCCGACGTTCAGCGAATCCTGGATGGAAGCCGCGCACGCCCTCCACGGCGAGAGCATCCACGCCCCGCCAAAGCGGAAATAGAGAATCAAGTAATTGAACCGGAGCGCCGAGCACCGACTCGGCCTGATTCAAGTTTTGAAGATTTTCGTGCCGGGGCGGTGCCCGGCGCTGCAATATTGGTAATGGAGACTTCCCGAAGAAATCGACTCTGATTGACACGGCGAAATAGACTGCGAAGATTGATCACAAAACACATGGATACCATTGATCAAGTGCGCGGGAAACTGGGGTTTATCATCGACATGGACGGCGTGATTTATCACGGGAACCAGTTGATTCCGGGAGTGC
>CAZKTW010000391.1:0-3140 GCA_964555775.1 uncultured Bifidobacteriaceae bacterium
GAGTTCAAATCTCACCGCCCCGACCATTTTTACCATTACTCGGCCATTTGCGGCGTCAGCGTCAGGTTCAGGCTGCCAAAGTCCACTTCAAACTGCTGGCCAGGTTGGGCCACCACCTTGGTGATGTTCAGCGACGTGATTTTTCCGTCGGGCGTTCGGGATTCAAGCGCCACCGTAAGTTGCAAATGTTTGGGGTCGATCAAACTGGGTGTGATGGCGCAACTTTTCCCGTCGCCAAGTTGAATGCGGGTTTCGGAATGATTGGTCAGTTCCAAGACACCCAAATCCCGGGTTCGCGAGTTCGCCGGAGCTTCCCCAACGGCCGGGGCATTGGTGACCACGGACACGGTGTTCGTCGCCACCTCCACCGGCGCTTCCGGTTTCTTTTTACAGCCGGAAACAAACAGCCCCGTCAGCAGAATCATGCCGATCAAAATGATTTGTAAAGTTCCCACGGGACGGAAAAAGCAGCTTTCAGGCCGTTTTTGGAGGTTGCCCTCGGGGGGTGGCTAACTGAACGGACAGGGCCGGTGTTTCACCGGCTGTCTCAAAAACAACAGGGATGTCCGATTTTATTCCTGCCGGTCAAATACCAGCGTTGTTTTGTCGTCTTTGATCGTTAAGCGAGACCCATCAACCGCGGCAGGCATGGATTGCTGTTTGCCGCTGCTGGTGAGCGACAAGTCATAATTGCTGCCCCCGGCACTTTTCCAATTGCCCTGCCAGGTGGCGGTTTCGGTGGTGGGTGGCTGACCGGGCTGTACCTTCAAGTGCGGCAGTTCCTTCAGAAAAGCCTGCCCGTCGCCGCCCGAGACAAACGCGGTTTTGACATACGCCTGCGTCACCCACGCGCGCAGGGCCCGCATTTCGCGTGATGAGATGACCGGTCGCGCCTCCAGCAATTTGCCGGTGGTCGCCGCCACGTTGAAATCCCAGCGGCCGATAATCTCCCCCCCGGCGTATTTCGCGGACTTGCCGGTTTTCAGATAGGCGACCAGATCGTCAAAATTGTCCTGGACCAGGCCCCAGACCAGATTGGCGGTGTCCTGGTTTTGCCAGAGGGATTTGAACTGGTCGTTTTCGAGCAATTGCCGAATGGGAGCATGTTGTTTCCAGGCATTTTGAAAATCGGTGTTCTGGCCGAGTTGTTTGAAATCATCGCGTTCGGTCAGGGAAATGAACATCGGGTAATCAGCCAGCCGGTCGCTCAACTGCGGGTTTTGAACCAGCAGCCCGGCCAGGTCGGCGTACTGGAAATAGGAATCCGGCATCGGGTCAATCGCGCGGGCTATCTGGGCGAAACCGGTGGTTTCGGAATCGCGGCCCATTTGATTCAGCAGTTTGATCAGTTTGTTTTCGTCATCGGATATGGCGACCTGCGTTGTCCAATAACTGAGATCGAAGATGACGAAGGAAATCAGCACGAGATAAGCGAGGGCATTGATGGGCCCGAGGCAGAGGCCCAGCCGGGAATTCAGCCGGTTCCAGCGGATCAACTGCATGCCCTCGGCCTTGTATTTGAAATAAACCTCCGTCTTGCGATGCACAAAGAATCCCAGTGACTTGAACGGAATCAACAACAGCCCGAACACAATCACCGGCGATACCATCCAGATGACGGTCGGGTCGTGAACACCCAAGTGCGGCAACATCGGCTTGACGTACTTGGCCAGCGGCGCGGCCAGCAAGGCGGAAATGATAATGCCGATCAGTGAGAACGCCACGCGAACCGCGCCCTGGCGGAAACCCAGGGCGGCCAGCGATATCAACAAACCCAAAGCCAGAATCCAGATGGTCATGCGGAACAATTAAAACGATTTGCGGGAAAAAGCACGCGCAAAATTTGTTTTCCACCTGGGAACGCCGGCGTCCCGCCGGCAAGCAGGTCTGCCCCCGTAACCTGCCGGCGGGACGCCGGTGCTCCCAGGCCCGGTGCCTCCCTTCGCTTGATTTTTTGCGGGGTTCGTTCGTTGAAATCCGTGGTTAAATCAGGCAGGTTGTCCCGCATTGAAGATTTCAATCATTGTGCCTGCCTTTAACGAGGAACGATTGCTCGGCGCATCCCTGACGCAGATCAAATCGGCGGCCAGCGAGTTTGCCCGGCGGGGTTGGGAGTTTGAATTGATTGTGTGCGACAACAATTCCACCGATCACACGGCGGAAATCGCGCGGGCCGCGGGTGCCGCCGTCGTGTTCGAGCCGGTCAATCAAATCGCCCGGGCCCGGAATCGCGGCGCGGCGGCGGCGACCGGCGACTGGCTGGTTTTTGTGGACGCCGATTCGCATCCAAGCGCGGCGTTGTTTGCAGACGTGACAGAACAAATTCAATCCGGTCGCTGCCTGGCCGGCGGCACCACGGTCCGGATGGATGAAAGGCATCTGGTGGCCGGGTTCATCACCTGGCTTTGGAACTGCGCCAGCCGGATCGGGCGTTGGCTGGCCGGTTCATTTATTTTTTGCGAAGCCGCCGCATTCCGGAAGCTGGGCGGTTTCAACCAGGAATTGTTTGCGGCCGAGGAACTGGAGTTGAGTCAGCGGCTGAAGCGGCTCGCGCGGGAGTCGAACCGGAATATTGTCATTCTGCACCATCATCCGCTGGTGACATCGGCGCGCAAGATGCGGCTGTACACGCTGTGGGATCACCTCAAAATGCTGGGGCGCGCCCTCTTCAACCGCCGTGCGTTGAAAAATCGCGAAACCTGCACCTTGTGGTACGACGGCCGGCGGTAAAAACCTCAGGCCGACGCGGCGGCGGCGGCTTTTTTCCGGACGGCCAGGAAACTCAGGTATTCCATCAATCGCGCTTTCATCTCCGTGCGGGTGACAATGGCGTCAATGAGCCCGCGATCGAGGAGGAACTCGGCGGTCTGAAAACCCGGGGGAAGTTCGGCCTGCGTGGTGTCCTTGATGACGCGTGGGCCGGCGAACCCGACCATTGCGCCCGGCTCGGCCAGGATCAAATCGCCCAGGCTCGCGTAACTGGCCATCACGCCCGCCGTGGTCGGATGCGTGAGGACGCTGATATAAGGCAGGCGTTGTTGGGCATGGTAGGCGAGCGCCGCCGAGGTCTTGGCCATCTGCATGAGGCTGAACATGCCTTCGTACATGCGCGCCCCGCCGCTGCTGGAAATGATGATGAC
>CAZKTW010000392.1:0-3132 GCA_964555775.1 uncultured Bifidobacteriaceae bacterium
TGGGAAAAGCGCCGCGGCGTCTGCCAGGATTTTGCGCATCTGGGCATCGCCTGCCTGCGTTCACTCGGCCTGCCCGCGCGTTACGTGAGCGGCTACCTGCGCACGCGCCCGCCCGAGGGCGGGGAACAACTCGCGGGCGCCGATGCGTCGCACGCGTGGTTCGCGGTGTTCTGTCCCGGCACGGGTTGGATTGATTTCGACCCGACCAATAATCTGCAACCGGCGGGAGAACACATCACCGTGGCATACGGCCGCGATTTTGGCGACGTCAGCCCGGTGGCGGGCATTCTTACCGGCGGCGGCAAACACGTCGTCAAGGTGGCGGTGGAGGTGAAGCCGCTGGCGGTGGAGCCAGTCCAGAATGACAGGCAGGGGAAGCAATGAAAAACTGAAACCGAAGTATTATTTTTGTGGCAAGGAGTGCTGGATTTTTGGGGCGGACTTTGTCTTGATAAGCGCCTTTGTTGAACGGGTTCTGATTTTAGCGACATGAGATACGACATTTTACATCGCACGCGTTACGTGTATGCCGCGCCCGTGCGCGACAGTTTCAATGACGTCCGCCTCGAACCGCTGTCCACCATCGAGCAGACGGTCGAATCGTTTTTGCTGCGCGTGCTGCCGGCCGTCCGGATGAACCGTTACGCCGATTTTTACGGCAATTGGGTTCATCATTTTGAAATTCCCGAGGCGCACGCGTATCTCCTGATCGAAAGCCAGTCGCGGGTGAAGACCCATCCCATCGTGCCGCTCGCGGGGGAGGCCCGGCCCTGTGCCCTCAACAAAGCCGGCAATGCGCAGGATCTTGAGCGCTGCTACGATTTTCTGCAGAGCAGCCGCTACGTGGAAATTGAGGTGGAATCCTGGCGGCTGGCGGTGGACGCGATCGCCGGCCAGAACGACACCTGGCAGGCCGCCCTGGCGATCATGCATTTCGTCCACGGTTATTTGAAGTACGAGTCGAAATCCACGCACGTGCATACGCACATGCGCGATGTCATTTCGAAACGGCGCGGCGTCTGCCAGGATTTTGCGCACCTGATGATTGGCCTGTGCCGCAGCCTGAAAATCCCGGCCCGCTACATCAGCGGTTATCTGGCCACTGAGGCCGCCAGCGCCACGCACGCCTGGGTGGAGGTGTTCATTCCCGGTTGCGGCTGGCAGGCGCTGGATCCCACGCACGATTGTCAGCCGGAGGCGACGTATGTGAAAATCGGCATCGGCCGCGATTACGCCGATGTCCCGCCCGTGAGCGGCAACTATCGCGGCACGCTCGAACGCGCGATGGAAGTGGAAGTCAAAATCACGCCGGTGATGTGAGGTCGTGTAATCCTCCTCCTCGTTCTCATCCTCGGAAATGGGACAAAAATCGATTACGAGAACGAGGACGACGAGGACGAAATTTGATAATAGTGATAGTTCATGTGTGTTCAGATGCTACTGTGCTTTTCTTTGAATCCGTCGGAAATTACGCCGGTTTTATGTTATTTCTTGCATCTCCGGTCTGGCGTGATTCATGCTGATTCCAAGCCATATTTACACGCTTATGAAACTGATATCCATCAACCAGCAATTGTCCGATAAACGCAACGTGGCTTTTCGCACCGAACCCCAGATTGACGCCCCCGTGTTTGACCAGATCCGGCGGCTGTTGCAACAGTCGCCGACGTTGAGGGGCGTGGGTCTGGAACTGAAGGACGAATGTCTCGTGGTGATTGCTTCCTCATTCACGCCGGACCTGGCCAAGAACGTCAACGAACTTTTGACTGCGGCGGAGAATGCCGTACACCAGGCCAAGGAGGATATCCGGAAACGGGCGGAGCAGGAACAGGCCGAAAAACTCCATGCCATCCAGTCGGCCTCCAGTGTGTTCGGCGTACCGGTCGAGTAATGATTGTCCCGTGAGGGCGAGAAAATATAAAACCGTGCGGTCCTGTCGCCCCGACGAACTGGGGCTGATTGGAGAAATCATCAACGACGCGGCCCAGGCCTACCAGGGGGTCATTCCTCCCGACCGCTGGCACGAACCCTACATGTCGCCCGCCGAATTGAAGGAACAGGTCGATGCCGGCGTGGTTTTCTGGGGCATGGAGCATGACGGCAAACTGGCTGGCGTGATGGGAACGCAGATGGTCCAGGACGTCACCCTCATCCGTCATGCCTATGTGCGCACCGCTTTTCGCAACCGGGGCATTGGCAGCCAACTCTTGAAACATCTGCACACCCTGGCCCCCGGCCCGGTTTTGATTGGGACTTGGGCGGCGGCAACGTGGGCCATCGCTTTTTACGAGAAACACGGTTTTCGCAAGGTCATTCCCTCGGAAAAAGACCGGCTGCTCAAAAAATACTGGTCGATTCCGGAGCGCCAGATTGAGACCTCGGTGGTGCTGGCGGATGAACGGTGGTTTCAGACCGCCCAGTTGGATGTCCGGTAATCCTGGGAGCGCAGGCGTCGCGCCGGCGGGTTTGGCCTGCCCCGGCGGGATGCCGGCGCTCCCGGGTTTATGAAATCAGGCCTCGCTTCAACCCGGGTCAACGACCAACGATGCTGGGCAATTTGTAGTTTTTGGAGCGCGGAGCATTGCTCCGCCAGTTACAGACCCCGGTTTGTGCGGAGCGATGCTCCGCGCTCCGATCAACCCGGGTCAACGACGGAGGCGGTAAACATTTCCCTGGCCATGACCCCGTCGGCCACCTTGGTCACCGATCCGGTCATTTCAATTGCGTATCCGTCGCCAATCTTGATCTCAATTTTCCCGCCCGGCATGTGGACGGAAATAGCGCGATCGCAAAGGCCGAGCCGGTGCGCCACCGCCGCCGCCGCGCTGCTGCTGCTGCCGCTGGCCAGCGTATAGCCCGCGCCGCGCTCCCAGATTTCAATCTGGATGTTGTTGCGGTCGATCACCTTCATGAGCTGCACGTTGGTGCGGTTCGGAAAACGCAGGTGGGTTTCCAGCAACGGGCCGATCTGTTTGGCAAAGTCGGCGCTGATTTTCGCCATTGGCAGCACGCAATGCGGGTTGCCGACGGTGGCCGCGCAAAAGTTGAATCTTTCCCCGCGCAGATGGATGGGCTCATTGATGACTTCGCGGCGCGGGCCGGCCACGGGAATTTCATCGCTCCAGAAACTGA
>CAZKTW010000393.1:0-3126 GCA_964555775.1 uncultured Bifidobacteriaceae bacterium
TGTCCATCCGTGGTTGATTTCCCATGAAACTTCTTTTTTCCGAACAAAACTCCGATTACGAACACTACCAGTTTCCCTATGCCGTCTGGGCCGTCCCGGAGACGGGCGAGGCGCCGTCGGACATCTTCAATGCCGGGTTTCTGCCTTCGTCGCGCAATCTCGACCGCTTTTATCTCTGCCGCCAGGTGCGGGTGAACCTGGCGCGGTTCAAGCCATCATCTGAAAACCGCCGCATCCTGCGCAAGGGCGCCGGCATCGATGTGAAACTTGTCCCGCGCGACAAATACGATTACACCCCGGCCAAACGCGATTTTTTCAAGACCTACGCCGACATCAAATTCGGCAAGGATGTGATGACGTTCGAGCGGCTGGACGCCCTGTTCGGTTCGCCCATCATCTCGCATCTGCTCGTATTCACGGACGCAGCGCAAGGCAACGAGGTCGGGGCTGCCACGCTTTACATTGAGGGCCGGGAACTCGCGTACTATTATTACGCCTTTTACGACCTGAATTATTACGCGCGTAACCTGGGCATGTTCATGATGACCTCGGCGGCAGCGCTGTTCGCTGAACGCGGTTACAAACAGTTCTACCTCGGCACCTGCTATTCGCAGACGGCGCTCTACAAGACGCAGTTTGCCGGCGCGGAATTTTTCAACGGGTTTCGCTGGTCGGACGATCTGGACGAATTGAAATTCATCATCCGGCGCGACAAACAGGAACTGGACCAGCACCTGCTCGAAACCGCGGAATACCGCGATGAGTTTTACAAGGGTGATCTGGGCAGGATAACCGACGCGAGCACATTCCGGGTGAAGGTAAAATGAGCCGGATCCAATATTGAGTTCTTGTCTTTGATTTTCTCCCCAGTTTTCGTATTGATTTGGGCATGACCGCCGCACGAGCCACCCTACATCATCTGAGCCGGATTTCCCGCACCCGCACCAGGAGCACGAACCGGAAGGTTTTCATCGGCACTGACAGTGGCGCGACCACATCGAAGATTGGCGCGGTTTGGGAGGATGGCCAGACGGTCTCCACCAAGTTGCTGCAGCGACCCACCAATGCCCGGAACGGCCCCAAAGCAGTGGTGGCGGGCTGGGTGTCGGCCGCCAACGAGTATCTCCAACAAAACGGGTTGAGCTGGTCGCACGTCAAGGGTGTCGGTCTGGCGATACCCGGGCCATTTCAGCGGTATGGAGTACTGGATCGTTCCGCCAATCTGCCCGCCAGTTTTGCAGGTTGGGATGTACACACGGCTTATCGCCGGGCACTGGCCAGGCGGGCTGGACGCGAGCTGCCGTTGATCGTGGGCAACGATGGCAAATTCGGCGGTGCCGCCGAGGCGCAATATGCCCGGGGCAATATCAAGGCATCCGTGCTGATGCTCGCACCGGGCTCCGGCTTGGGCAGCGCCTTCATCAACGCCGACGGCCTGCCGCTGGATGGCGACACCTTGGCGGGAATGGAAACCGCCCATATGCCCGCACCCTTGCATTTGTTGGGTACCAAACCGTTCCCTTGCGGCTGTGGCCGGCATTGGGGTTGCATCGAAACCTGCACGACCCTCTCGGGCCTGCCGTATTTGCTGGCGGAAAAGCTTTTGAAATATCCCAAACACGCCCTCGCCCGGTCGTCTGCCGACATGCGGGAAAAGGTGCTGTCCCTGCGCGGTCTGGCACAAAAGGGGGATCCCTTGGCCCTCGAAATTTTTGATTTTCAGGCCCGCGCCCTGGGCCTGCACATTGCCAATCTCGCGATGGCTTTGGATCCGGGCGTGGTTGTCATCGGTGGCGGATTGATGGACCCCGAATCCACGTCGGCGAAATTCCGCAATCGCTACCTGAGGATTGTCCGCGAAACCGCCCGGCCCCAGCTCTGGCCGGCCCAGCGCAAGCGGATCAAAATCGTTCCGGCCATTTTGGGCGAACTTTCCCAGGCCATTGGCGCCGCCCTGGTGGCGCTCCATCAGGACCGGGCCTGACTTTGGCCCGCGGAATCATTTCTTCCGGTATTTGTGCGTGGTGTCGGAAGCCGCCAGTGACGGACCCAACAATTCTTCGACTTTCCCGATCAATTCCTGCGGGTTGAACGGCTTGAAGAGGAATTCGCTGGCGCCGGCCTCCAGCCCGGCAAACCGGCCAAACTGGCCGTGCATGCCGGTGAGCATGATAATGGGCACCGTCGCGGTGGCCGGATCCTGCCGAATGCTTTCGCAAATATCGAATCCGTTCAATCCGGGCAACATCAGGTCCAGCACAATCAAATCTGGAGCCACTGTCCGGGTTTTCAACAGGGCGTCAATGCCATTGGACGCAGTGCCAACGGCAAAACCAGCGGCTTTTAATGTCGAACGGATTACTTCCAATTGATCGGGATCATCCTCAACCACCAATACTTTCCTTTGCATATAATTCTTTCAACCCAAGTGCGAACAGACAAGCGTGCCCGCGTCACATATAAACACGCTCGCTTAAAGCAGGATCGATGCCGCTGCCGACGGGAAAAACAGCCGGAAAATCAAACGTTTTGCCAAATCCATAAGAATTTCGCCGGATACTGCCTCCGCCACCCAACCGATCCCTGACTCAAGCGAAACAAACGAAGAAACAGTTATGAATCGAATCATGGAAGTTCATTTCCGGCCGCGGCCGCTGGCTCCAGGGTTAGTGGCTGGTCGTGATCCAGAAACTCCCCGCAGACGCGGAAGAAATCGGCGGGGTTCGCCACGCGGCGGATTTCGTGCAGGAATCTTTCACACACGCCTTCGCCGATGAAGTTCATGAATTTTTTCATCCGCTGCACCTGGGCTGACTCTTTCACACCAGGCGTAATTTCATTTTCCCAGAGTTCGCGCACATACCTGAGCACGTCGCGGCCCGAGGGCAATTTTGTTTTTTCTCCGCGCAATTGCGCCCGGATCTGGTCGAACAGCCACGGGTTGCGGATGGCGCCGCGACCGATCATCAGCCCGCGCGCGCCGGTTTCCGCCAGTAACGCCTGCGCCTGCGCCGGACCGTGGACATTGCCGTTGGCCAGCACCGGACAGCGCAGTTCGCGCGCCGCCCGCGCGATGAGGTCGTAACGCACGCCGGGCCGGTACATCTGCACGACCGTGCGCGCGTG
>CAZKTW010000394.1:0-3099 GCA_964555775.1 uncultured Bifidobacteriaceae bacterium
AAGTGTCACCTATCTGCTGAGAACAAAGTGTTACCTATGTCCTGAGACCATGCCCGATCCGTGCGCGCCATCCAAATCGGCCCGGAGCGCGGACAGCCATGTCCGCGTGTTGCGAGCATCTTTGAAAGCTAAAAATGATTGGTAAAAGGGAACGCGTGGACTCAGCGGTCCGCGCTCCGCGCCTTTGGGCAACATGCCCGTTCTGTGCGCGCCATTCGCCATCCTGCTCTGCAGGGCGGCAGACAGAGGACTCCGATAAATCGCGAGCAGGCTGCCCGCCCTTCCCAGCGGCTCATGGTGAGGGCGGGTGTTAACCCAAATATTTTGCCGCCTCGCGCCGCGCCCAGGCGTCAGCTTCCAAAATCTGTTCCAGCGTCGGATGTGACATCACCGCGTGCGCGTCCATCGTGCGCCGGACAGTTTCCGTGATTTGCGGAAAATTGATTTTTCGGTTCACGAACGCTTCCACCGCCACTTCGTTGGCCGCGTTTAGCACCGACGGCAGCGTACCGCCCACCTCCCCTGCCCTTCGCGCCAGGTCCAGCGCCGGAAACCGTTCCACGTCCGGTTCTTCAAACGTCAGGCTGCCAAGTTTCGCAAAATTCGTCTGCACCCGCTCGCTGGCCGCGCGGTCAGGATACGTCAACGCGTATTGAATCGGCAGGCACATGTCCGGCGTGGAAAGCTGCGCCAGCAACGCGCCATCCACAAACTCGACCATCGAATGCACAATGCTCTGCGGGTGTACCAGCACCCCGACGCGGTCCATGCCGATGTCGAACAGCCAACGTGCCTCGATCATCTCCAGTCCCTTGTTGAACAGCGTCGCCGAATCAATCGTGATCTTCCGGCCCATGACCCAGGACGGGTGCTTGAGCGCTCGCTCGACGGTGATGCTGGGAAATTCCTCCCGGGGCGTCTGGCGAAAAGGCCCGCCGGACGCCGTCAACCAGAGCTTGCGGACGGAACTGGAGGGTTTCCCATCGAGGCACTGAAAAATCGCCGAATGTTCGCTGTCCACCGCCAGCACGCGCACACCATGTTTCCGCGCCTCGCTCATCACAATCTCGCCGGCCATCACGAGGATTTCCTTGGACGCCACGGCAATGTCCTTGCCAGCGCGGATGGCGGCCAGCGCGGGCTGCAATCCCGCCGTGCCGACAATGGCGATGAGCACGATGTCCGCCGAGGGCAACGTGGCCAGTTTGATCAGGCCTTCCTCACCGGAGACAACCTGCATGGTTGCGCCGAAAAATTTTCCCAGGTCCCGGGCCTTTTCCGGGTGGTTGATGGAAATCACCTCGGGCTGGTGGTTGCGCGCCTGCTCAATCAACAATTCAGCGTTGTTCCCGGCAGCCAGGCCGACCAGCCGGATGCGGTCCGGCAAATCCTGCGCCACCTTGACGGTGCTGGTGCCGATGGATCCGGTCGAGCCGAGTAAAACAACGTTCTTCATTTACGATTTACGCGTGCGAGGCGCGGGCGGTCTTTGCGGATGATACAACAATCGCCAAAATCTCGTCCGCCTCCTGCATCAAATCGCGTGAACGAGCTGCATTGACCAGATTATTGTCAACCAGCAGTTCCATCCAAAACAACGACTCGTCGCATTCTTCTTCAACGATACGGAGTTTATTCACGAAATCCGAATTTGATTTGGCACGACAGACAGCACGGTAATTCGCACCCGCCGAAGTTCCGCTGCCGAGCAGTTGTTTGCCCAGCGTCTGGGCCACCCAATTTCCAGGAAGCGCAGAGCAAAGTTTCACGATACGGTTGGCATAAACCTTCGTCCGTCGTTTCATTTCTACGCGAGTCATAACCGTTCAGTTGTTGAATTTTTAACCATCATGCCCTGCGGTTGCCGGCGTAAATCGTATATCGCAAATCGCAAATTCAGTCATGGATGGGTCAGTATGTGCCGGAGGTACAAATACATGATGGGGGCATTGAACAGCAAACTGTCCAGCAAGTCGAGGATGCCGCCGATGCCGGGGAACAGTCGCCCGGAATCCTTCACGCCCGCCTCGCGCTTGAACAGCGATTCAATCAAATCGCCGATGACCGCGGTGCAACTCAGCAAAACGCCGAGCACCACGGCGTGCAGCCGGTTCATGCCCGCCATTTTGTCGCCCAGGAAATGCACAAAAACGAGGCTGCCCACCGTCGAGAGGAAAATCGCGCCGCCAAATCCCTCCCAGGTTTTGCCGGGACTGATGCGGGGAATCATCTTGTGCCGCCCGATGAGCGAGCCGACAGCATAAGCCCCGGTATCGCTGAATTTCGTGACCAGGATGAAATAGAGAACATAGAACCGCCCGTCCACGCCGGGGAAAAAATTGATCTTTTGGATGAAGTTCAGCAGCCACGGCACATACATGAGGCCGAACAACGTCGTGGAAATGGCGATAATGCCGGTCGTATTGATGCGCGAAAGCAGCTGCCGCACGCACAGGCCGAGCACGAACAGGATGACGAAACCGGTTTCAAAGTCGTTGGGCCGGGCCGGCGAATCATAAACCCCCACGTACCCCGTGGTGACCGCCGAGATTTCCCCCGTTAATTGCAGGAAAGTGCCGGCCATGAGCAGCACCCCACCGATCAAGCCGCACCATTTGAAACAGGTTAGGTTGCGTTTCTCGACCATCCCGTAAAATTCCGCGAGTCCGGCCGTCGCGAGAAACACCATGATCAGGATGAAGACGCTGTCGGAAACCAGCCGGTTGCGGGAAAACAAAGCCGCGAGGATCACCGTCCAGAGAATCACCGTGGTGATCAACCGGCGGAGGAACACTTGTGCCTTCGAGGGCGCCTGGGCCGCGACAGCCGTATCAGACATTTCAAAACAAATATCAGGTGCGCCGGTGATTGCCAACACCGACTTATTGCAGGAATTTGGGGAACCTGTATTACTTCGCCGAGGGCGTGTTGCTCAAATCGACCAGGAGCGCGGACAGCCATGTCCGCCGGTAGTGTCACTCTCGGAAAAGCCCCAAACAGTGGCAAAAGGAACATGCGGACTCAGCGGTCCGCGCTCCGGGCGAAGGATGGTGGAGCCGACAGGGCTCGAACCTGCGACCTTCTCATTGCGAACGAGAC
>CAZKTW010000395.1:0-3098 GCA_964555775.1 uncultured Bifidobacteriaceae bacterium
TATAAGATGAAGCGCAATGAGACTTCCGCAAGTTGTAGGGATTGCCTGTCTGCTGGCTGCAGTAATAACGCCCGAGGCCGTACAAGCCCAATTCACTTTCGTTACCAATGGCGACAACACGATTACCATCACCGGCTACACCGGAACGAACACCACGGCCATCGTTCCCGATACGATTAATGGTTTGCCGGTGAAGGTGATCGGGAACGGGGCCTTTCGATACAACGGAACGGTTTACATTCATTCGATCATCATTCCCGATGGCATCACCAGTATTGAAGATGAAGCATTTTACAACTTGAATCCGCTGACCAGTTTCACCATTCCCGGCAATGTGACCAACATCGGGAACAGTGCCTTTTGGGGCTGTACCAGCCTTAAAAATATTACGATTCCTGGTGGGGTGCACCGCCTTGGCGATGCGGCGTTTCAGTATTGCGACGGCCTGACCAATGTCACAATTCTCAATGGGGTCGTCGAGATCGGAGGGAATGCATTCTATTCATGCGATGCTTTGCACGGCATTACGCTTCCTGAGAGCACCAAGGGAATCGGGGACTATGCGTTCTATGCTTGCGGCAGCCTGACGAGCATTACGATTCCCGGCGGGGTTACCAACTTCGGCAGCGGAGTTTTCGTTTATTGCGGCAGCCTGACCAACGTGACGATGCCCGAAGGCATTACCACAATTGGAAGCTATGCCTTCATGTATTGCGGTGGTCTGGCCAATATCTTGGTTCCCCATAGCGTCACCAACATCGGCGACTATGCTTTCGCTCACTGCCCTGGCTTGATGAACATCACTATTCCCGAAAGCCTTACCAGCATCGGAGCCGCGGCGTTTCTTTCCTGCGGCAGTTTGGCTGGTTTCACAATTCCAAATCACGTCACCAGCATCGGGAGTTCTGCGTTCTCTTCTTGCGGTAGTCTGACCAGCATCGCGATTCCAAACAGCATTGCCAGCATCGAAGATTCTGTGTTCGCTGCTTGCAGCGGCCTGACCAACGTCACGATTCCCGACAGCGTTACCAGCATCGGCAACTCGGCCTTCGGCTCCTGTAGCGACCTGGCCAATCTCGCAGTTCCCGGTACTGTCACCAACATTGGACCCTCCGCGTTCTCCGGCTGCAGCAGCTTGACCAGCTTCACCATTCCCAATGGGGTCACCACGATCGAAAGCTATACGTTCTCCGGCTGTAGCAGCATGACTAACGTCACGATCCCCAACACCATCACCCACATCGGATACTCCGCGTTCTTCGGCTGCAGCAGCCTGACCAGCGTCATTATTCCTGTCGGGGTTACCGGCATCGAAAGCACTGCGTTCCAGGCTTGCACCAGTTTGAAGGGAATTTTCTTCAACGGCAACGCTCCCACCCTGGACGGTTCGTATATCTTCTACGAGACCCCTGATGTGACCGCCTATCACCTGCCGGGAACTACGGGTTGGGACAACTTTGCCCTGCTCACCGGCGTTCCGACCGCGCTGTGGTTGCCGGCAATGCAGACCAGCGACGGCAGCTTCGGTGTGAAGACGAATCAATTCGGATTCAACATCAATTGGGCCAGCGGGCAGACGGTGGTGGTGGATGCCTGTACGGATCTTTCCAATCCCGACTGGCAGCCGGTGCAAACCAATGCGCTCACGACCGGCTCCGTTTATTTCAGCGATCCGCAGTGGACGAATTATCCCGGCCGCTTTTACCGCCTGCGCTCGCCATAAAAAAGGCTGATGGCTGAAGTTTGCTTCGTGCTGTTACCAGTCGCCGATCGGGTTGGAATCAATGACTTCGAGCAATTCCCTCTTGGTATGGGCGCTTTTCCATTTTCCATCCGTGTCCAGATAGCCCAAACAACTTGCCTCCCGGCATTGTACGATGACACGTTTCTGAATCAGATTTGAAAACTCGGTTCGCTTGTTCTTCGCTGGTCGTTCCATAATAAATGTTCTTAAGCATCGGCGAATACTGTAATCCCACCAACCCTCTATTGCGAAAGGGTTAGCGGAATTCGGCAGTGGGTCGGTGAACAACCTCAAAATCATGGGAAATGCTCCCAAAACGACGTTCGGGCATTTCCAAGCGGCAAAATTGATTATTCGGGCGGCTCGGAATGAGCACGTTGTTCGGCGGTGTCTTTGATCTACAGCCAGCGGTTTCAACCTCTACCCCTTTACGAACCCGGCAAGGGCAATTTGCCATCTTCCATCTTCCAACTTTCCCGCCGTTGCTCCGGCCAATTTCAACGGCGCTCCATTCATCACACGCTTGTATTTCCAACCCCGGATGGCAAAGTTCAATTTCCTTTGAGCCGGTAAAACTTGTTGCCGGAAATGGGGCTGTTGGTGAAAACGTACAGGTTGCTGCTCACCACCGGCGAACCGGCTTCGATCGTCCAGGAATTGGGGAAGCTCAGATTCGTCGCGGATTGCACGCTGTAGCCACCGTAGTAATAGGGCCAGGAAAGAACGGCGGCGTTTCCAGCTTTTTGTATCGCCAGTCGCGCCTTGCCTGACTCAACCGCGCCGAGGTCGCTGCCGTCGCCGGGGTTGGCATTCGGGATGGAGGGGTCGTCAACCTGGCGCGGCGCTCCGCGCTGGTCGGTGGTCACACCAATACTGCGGCCGGCATCAATCGCGGGACTGCCCGGGAGCAAAGCGTGCGTCAGGGTCGGGCCGCCATTGTCCTGCAGCGGGCCGAGAAGCGGATTGACATTGAAGACACAAGCGAGGGGCGGAGCACCGCTGAAGATCAAGCCGCCGCTGTTGCCGAAGAGGTCATAGCCGGAGCTGGCTGAAACCAGAACACCGGCGAAATCGGGACCGCTGCCGGCGTTTTGGGCGCTGTTGCCGGCAATGATGATGTCCCGGGCAATCACCGTGCCGTTGTGGTTGGTGATGCCGCCGCCAAAGCCGCTGGCGGCGCTGTTGCTGGCGATGGTGGAGTTGAAAAGATTCAATGCGCCCCCGGCATTCTGAAAGTTGACGTTGTTGTAAATGGCGCCGCCACTTCCGTTGGTAACAAGATTGCCGGACAGGGTGCTACTGGCAATGGTCACCGTGCCGCCCTCGGTGTAAATGCCGCCGCCCATGTTCCCGG
>CAZKTW010000396.1:0-3087 GCA_964555775.1 uncultured Bifidobacteriaceae bacterium
TTGAACTGGCGCCAAAGGTCGCCTGCGTCAGAAAACGCGCCGCGGCATTCGTGTTGGCGGAATCCTCCACCCACGCCGGTGGCGAGGGTGGAGGCGTGAAAGTTTGTGAACCGTTGGCCAGGGTAAAATGACCGCTGATTTCACCACCGGGATTGGCCGGCGTCTGGACGGTGAGATAGGCCTTGTTTTCATTGATGATCTCAATGATGTCCGCTGGCGAAAGTGAGCCGGTCGCCTTGATTTTCCAAAGGTAACTGCCATCCACCTGCGGGTGCGCGGCGGCAATGTCAAAAAGCAGAGTCGTCTGATTGTTCAAATAGGGGTCGGAATAAATATGGTCAACGTGCGAGGACGCCAGATTGTTGACGCTGTAATTGAGAACCGCCTGCGAGCCATCGGCGCTCAAGCGCAACGTCGCCGAGCCGACAGCGGTGCTGTTGATGCCAGGCAATGCGAGCATGTTTGCGGCATACAGCGTGCCCGGAAGGCCGGCGGGCAGCGGCGGATAATAACGTGACAGCAGATAACTCGGAACGATGCCGGCAGGGGTGTTGTTCGTGCCCGTCGGATCCTGCAACCAGCCGACCGCCCAGTTGTCATTCGTGCCGGTCCCGGCCTTGTGCAAAAGCTCCAGGTAATATTTCTGGCCGGCGACGAGGGTGAGCCATTTGGATTGCTGATTCGCCTGCACACTCCATTGCCGCGAAGCCGTGCCGTTTTGCGGCGGCGGCACGGGATTGTTCGTTGGCGTGACCCACGCGCGCAGAACCTTGTTCACCGGCTCGCTGTCGTCGGAAATCCATAACTGCGCCGAATCGCTGCCGGCAATCCAGAAATAATAATTGCCCGTGATCGGCGCCGTAAACCAGCCGCGAACACGCTCACCGTAATTGTCGCCGTAATCGGTGACACCCTCGAGCGCGCCGAAAGCGTTGGTGTTGTTCGCCGGCGTAGCGATCGGGATGTCAGAAATGTTGTTGCCGGGAACGTTGGTCCAGACTTCGCGCACCACGGAACTGCCGGTGTCGAAAATGGTGATGTCCACGACTGACGCGCCAACGCCGACGGCGTTGCTCGCCGTCAGCATGATCTGGTAATCGCCGGCCAGGCTGGGCGTGCCGCTGATAAGACCGCTCGCCGAATTAAAGTTCAAACCCGGCGGCACTCCGCGGGCGGTAAAGCCCAGCGGCGAGTTCGCAGCCGTCACCGTAAAGCTGAAGGGTTGCCCCAGAAAGCCGACTGCGCTCAACGGGCTGGTCACGGCCGCAGGCGCATTCGAATTGCTGCTCCCGAAATTGTTCGTCGGATACAAACGGCTGGAGGGGATGACCTGTTTCGACTGGCTGGGGCTGTACCATGACAAATGCGCCTGCGCCTTCACCCCATTCTGGAGATATTCCAGCTTGAGGTCATAACGGGTGCCGCCCTGCAGGGCGATGACGTTGGTCCATTCCGTGCCGCTCTGGCTCTGCCATTTATCAATCAGCAACTGGTCGTTGACCCACAGCCGCACCCCGTCATCGGAGACCGTGTCAAAAACATAAGTCTCCGAATATTGCGGTTGCACCTGTCCGGTCCAACGCACGCTGTAAAGGCCGTTGCTCAAGTTCGGCGAGGTGCCGTTCGTCCAGTTGAAATCAATCCCTGGATCAATCCGGGTCAGGAAAAGATTGGTCGGGTTGAAATTCGTGACGCTGGAATAAGTCAGACTGGCATTGGTGAAATACTGCCCCAGCAAACCGACGCCGTTCGCCGTGGCGGAGGGATAAATCACAACGCTGGCATTGGTGGTGGTGCCGAGGGTGTAACCGGCGCCTGGCAAAAGGTTCAGTTGGGCGATTACCGGCACCTGCAAATTCGTATTCACCAACGGTGTCACAAACACCGATGCCGAACCGCTTCCGACCGGCAAAGTGATCGACGACGGCAACGTAACGTAATCCAGGCCGGCCGCGGCAAACCCGGTTCCCGGCCCGCCCAACCCCAGATTGACTGTGATGGAATTCAACGGAAAACCGCCGCGTGAAACCGTGAATACCCCGAGGTCCGTCGCGGATTGGCCAGGGTCCGGCTCCGTCGTCACCGGGTCGGTGGCGGCAATCGTGACGACGTTTTGCGCCGCGAGTTTGCCGGTGACATACTGGTAGTCGTTCAGCGCGATGCCGTTGCTGTCGAGCGAGACGTTGCTAAATGCATTGCTGGGATCAAGGCCAAGCCGGTATTCCTCCCAATCATTCAGGCCGTCACCATCCGAGTCCACATCCGAAATAACGATGCGGAAAAACTTGGCTGTTGAATTGACCAGCGATGGCAGAGTGACATTGGTGCCCGCCCGCAGGACGAGGCCGGTTTCCACCAGCCAGTTGGTGCTGCCGAGGTTGGTGACGCTTTGCAGTTGATAATACTTGCCCAATGCGCCGGGCATCACGGTGCTGACATTCGTGCCGGAAAGCACCGCCGCGGAAATTTTCGGAACGGAATTGGAATCGAACGGGCTTGTTCCTGCCGTTGCTTCCTGCAGGTTGGAGAAACCGTCGCCGTCCGGGTCCGCGTTGGGATTGATGCCGTTGGCGCCGTAAATCCATTCCCAGATATCGCTGATGCCGTTGCTGTTCAGGTCAACCATCTGCGCGACCCCCATTACCGCGCTGGCAAAAAGAGCCAAAACGGTAATCCACCTCCACTGGCTAAAAAATTTCCTTGAAACACCGCGCATAAAAAAGTCAGCGCTTTTGGAACCATGGCAGCGTGCGCCTGTCGGTGATTAATGTCAAGAAGTAATAAAAATTATTTCCAGCACACAACCCTCCCGCCGAAAATTCTGGCGTGAAACACGACAGCAGGCAGCCGCGTTGACAAAAATGTGGACAGATTTTCCACTCGCTGCCGGTTCCGCCGCCCGATTGATCCCGGAAATTTTCCGACCGGCATCCCGGGCGGGCCGCGGTATTGAATCCCCGGATGATGCCTTCAACAGATTTCGTGTTGCAGCAAAGCTTTGATCTGACCTCAACGGGTTGGACGACATTGACCAACACGCTCACGCTCAACTTCACAATTTTACAGTATCAAATCATCCTGTCGCCG
>CAZKTW010000397.1:0-3025 GCA_964555775.1 uncultured Bifidobacteriaceae bacterium
ACGTGAACAAGGAAAAGGAACGCGTCAGCCTCGGCCTCAAGCAGAAGATGGCCAATCCGTGGGACAACATCGAGACGAAGTATCCCGTCGGCGCCAAGGTCAAGGGCAAGGTGGTCAGCCTCGTGCCTTACGGCGCGTTTGTCCAATTGGAGATGGGCGTTGAAGGACTCGTGCATGTCACCGAATTGTCGTGGACCAAACGCGTGGCCAAGCCCAGCGACGTGCTCAAGCAGGACCAGGAAATTGAGGCCATTGTGCTCGGCATCAACCGCGAGGAGCAAAAAATTTCCCTCGGTATCCGCCAGCTCGAATCCAATCCGTGGGACAACGCCGAGGCGAAATACACGGTCGGCGCCCACGTCAAAGGCAAGGTACGCAACCTCACCAGTTACGGCGCGTTTGTGGAACTGGAAGAGGGCATTGACGGCATGATTCACGTGTCCGACGTGTCCTGGACCCGCAAAATCAATCACCCGTCCGAAATCCTCAAGAAGGGCGACGAAGTCGAGGCCGTGGTGCTCGAAGTGGACCGTCCGAACCAGCGCATCGCGCTTGGCATGAAGCAGCTCGCGCAGGATCCGTGGGCCAACATCGACCAGCTCTACAAGGTCGGCGACGTCGTCACCGGCAAGGTCACCAAACTCGCCAGCTTTGGCGCGTTCATCGGCTTGCAACACGATATCGATGGTCTCGTGCACATCTCGCAGGTCAGCGAGGAACGCGTGGACAAGATCAAGAACGTGCTCAAGGCCGGCCAGGATGTGACTGCCCGCGTCATCAAAATTGACAAGGGCGAACGCCGGATCGGCCTGTCCATCAAGGCGGCAAGCTACACCGACGAACAGCTCAAGGAAGAGCAGAAGATATTCGACGCCCTCAAGCCCGGCGAAGACCTCGTGGCGTTGCAACACGCCTTCGATGCCGCCGACGAAGCGCGGGCGGACGACAAACCGGAGTAAATCGCTCCACTATCCGATTCACACGCAGGCGGGCCGGCAACGGCCCGCCTGTTTTGCTTGCTTACGGAGTCCCTAATCGCCGTAGCCGCCGACATCAGTCGGCGCATATATTGAAATGGCGCGGACTGAGGTCCACGGCTACGAAACCAGGCTTCGATGCCGGTAATGCAGGATTTTGAACTCCGGCGTATCGCGGACTTCCGCCGCCAGCACGAACTTATCTTCAAACGGCGGGAAGAAAGCGTCGCCCCCCTCGACCTCCTGCTTGACCAGCGTCAGATAAAGATCGGAACACAATGGCAACGCTTGCGCATAGACCTGTGCGCCGCCGGCGATGAAAAATTCCAGCGGCGAGCTGGCCGGGTCGAGCTTCAGGAAGTCCTTGATGATGCGCAAATCCACCGCCGCCGCACTGCCGACCTTCGGCAGTTCAAATTGATGCGGTTGGTCGGGAATGTGGGTCTTGCCCCGGGCCACCCAGGCGTTGCCAAAAATTTCCGGAAAATTGCGCTGCAACCGGCCCGGATGCCGGCTTAAGATGATGTTGATGCGGTTGGGGAGCGGTTTGCCGAGGCTTTCAAAGGTCTTGCGTCCCATGATGACGACATTGCCGGAGGTCATCTGCTTGAACCATTTGAAATCCTCCGGCAGATGCCACGGGATTTTACCGCCCGCGCCAATCACGCGGTTCAGCGACATCGCCGCAATGGCCTTGAAGTGTTTCACGGCGTGATGGCAGACAGCAGAATCGGTTCCTTCGGCCCAAGAAATTTCGGGCTGCGATGCAATAAGTACAAGTCAACCGCGCACCAGGCCTGCGCCAATTGCTCCCGTGCTTCGGCGCGCCAGGACCAGCTTTTGAAGCTGACATCCGGCGCGGCAAACGCCACGGCATCCAATCCGTGTTGCCTCGCAATCCAGACGGCGCGGGGACAATGAAATTCCTCGGAAATGATCGTGCAATGCTGAAGTTCAAAAACTTCCTTTGCCCGTACGACTGAATCCAGGGTGCGAAAACCCGCATAATCGCAGGTGATGGCGCCGACCGGCACCCCGGCGGCAACCAGGGCATTGCGCATATCCGTCGGCTCGTCGTAACCGGCGATATGATTATCGCCGCTCACGAGCAAATGATGAACTTTCCCGGCGTGATACAACGCAGCGGCAGCTTCAATCCGCTGGTTGAAATGAAGATTGGGCTTTCCATGTTTTGTCAGCCTGGATGTTCCCAAAACCAGACCCACGTCATTCGTGGGGACGGTTTCGATTGAGCTAAAAATCCGGCCTCCAGCCGCGTCGCGGCAAATATGACTCGCGACGATGGTCAGTCCCATGAACATTGCAGCCAGGAGGGTTGCGGCCACAATCAAATGGCGGAAATTTCGAATGCGCTTTTTCATAAGAACGTTTGTTTTGGATTCACACCGCAATCGGCGCCTTGATGCCCGGATGCGGATCGTAATTCACCAGTTCAAAATCCTCGAACTTGAAATGATCGATGTGTTTCACCGCTGGATTCAATTTCATCTGTGGCAACGGACGCGGTTCGCGCGACAATTGCAGCTTCGCCTGCTCGAGGTGGTTGGCATAAAGATGCAGGTCGCCGAACGTGTGGACAAAATCACCCGGTTTCAACCCGCAAACTTGTGCCACCATCAACGTGAGCAGTGCATAGCTGGCGATATTGAACGGCACACCCAGGAAAATATCCGCGCTGCGTTGGTAAAGCTGGCAGCTCAACTCGCCGTCGCTCACGTAAAACTGGAACAGCGCGTGGCACGGCGGCAGGGCCATGCTGTCAATGTCGGCGACATTCCAGGCACTCACGATAAGCCGGCGGCTGTCAGGATTTTTCTGAATCGCTTCGATTACGGTCGCAATCTGATCTATGCCGTGTTTGCTTCGGACCCGTGGACCGGCCGGCGTCACAATCGTTTGACCATCGGACTCTCCGAGGTCGAACAGTGTCGCCTGACTTGTTGAAGAATCAGGTGATTTACGCGGCCGGCTTTTGGTCTTCACCCAATTCCGCCACTGCTTGCCATAGACCGGTCCCAAATCGCCTT
>CAZKTW010000398.1:0-3020 GCA_964555775.1 uncultured Bifidobacteriaceae bacterium
GCGTGTTGCCGGGTTTCAAGCTGACACTCGGCTACACGCTGCTTTATCTCAGCCTCATCGTTCTGATTCCGCTGGCGGCCACGTTCTGGAAAACGAGCACGCTGACGTGGGACCAATTCTGGCACACCGTCACCGCGCCGCGGGTGATGGCGTCGTATCGTGTGAGTTTCGGCGCCTCGTTTCTGGCGGCGCTGATCAATCTGTTTTTCGGCCTGCTGGTCGCCTGGGTGCTGGTGCGCTACCAGTTCTGGGGCAAACGGTTTGTGGACGCGCTGGTGGACCTGCCATTCGCACTGCCGACGGCGGTGGCCGGCATTGCGTTGACGGCCATTTACGCGCCGAACGGCTGGATTGGCCACTGGCTTGCGCCGCTCGGCATCAAAATCGCCTACACGCAGTTGGGCATCCTGATTGCGCTCACGTTCATCGGGTTGCCGTTCATTGTCCGCACGGTGCAACCGGTGCTGGAGGATTTCGATGTCGAAATCGAAGAATCCGCCGCCAGCCTCGGTGCCAACCGCTGGCAGACGTTCTGGTTTGTCACGTTGCCGATGTTGCGGCCGGCGTTGCTGACCGGGTTCACGCTTGCGTTCGCCCGCGCGCTCGGCGAATACGGCTCGGTCGTATTCATCGCCGGCAACATGCCGATGAAAACCGAGATCACGCCGCTGCTGATCATCACCAAGCTCGAGGAATTTGATTATCCCGGCGCCACGGCCATCGCGGTGGTGATGCTGGTGGTTTCCTTCGTGCTGTTGCTTACCATCAATTTTCTCCAATGGTGGAGCCAGCGGCATCACGCACCCGCTTGATTTATGGTTCCCGCGTCAACCCTTTCGCTGCCGCGCCGCGCCGCTCCCCGCCGTGTGACGGCCGAGCCGCCGTTCGTGCGCTGGTTGCTGATTGGCGTTGCCTTGTTGTTTCTGGGTTTGTTTCTGGTCGTGCCGCTGGCGGCGGTGTTCGCGGAGGCGTTTGCCAAGGGCCTGGGTTTCTATCTTCATGCGTTTGACGACGTGAACACCGTGGCGGCCATCAAACTGACGTTCATCACCGCCGCCATTGCGGTGCCGTTGAATTGTGTTTTTGGCGTGGCGGCGGCGTGGGCGATTGCGAAGTTCGATTTCCGCGGCAAAACCCTCCTCATCACGTTCATTGACCTGCCGTTCTCGGTTTCGCCGGTCGTTTCCGGGATGATTTACGTGCTGTTGTTTGGCGCGCAGGGGGTGCTTGGTCCGTGGTTGATTGAGCATGACATCCAAATTATTTTTGCGGTTCCGGGCATTGTGCTGGCGACGATTTTTGTGACGTTCCCGTTTGTCGCGCGCGAATTGATTCCGCTCATGCAGGCGCAGGGCCGCACCGAGGAGGAGGCGGCCCACGTGCTGGGCGCCAGTGGCTGGCAGACGTTCTGGCGGGTGACGCTGCCCAACATCAAGTGGGGCCTGCTCTACGGGGTGATTTTGTGCAATGCGCGGGCCATGGGCGAATTCGGCGCGGTATCGGTCGTCAGCGGCCACATTCGCGGTCCGGGGGGGACAAATACCATTCCGTTGCACGTCGAAATCCTGTATAACGAATACAATTTTGTGGGGGCCTTTGCCGTGGCCTCGCTGCTGACGTTCCTGGCGGTTGTCACCCTGGTGCTGAAAACCTGGGTGGAACGCAAAAACGCCGCGCTGCGCGGGACGGAAAATTGATTGATCACATGAGTGTTGAAGTTCGCAACGTCACCAAAAAATTCGGCCAGTTCAGCGCGCTCGATAAGGTGAGCCTGAAGGTCGAGTCCGGTGAACTCGTCGCCTTGCTCGGCCCTTCCGGCTCGGGCAAGACCACGTTGCTGCGGATCATTGCCGGGCTGGAGTTTCCCGATCCGGGCGACGCGCAAGTGCTGTATTATGGTGAAGACGTGACCCTGATTCCTGCGAGCCAGCGCAAGGCCGGCTTTGCCTTTCAACATTATGCGCTGTTCCGGCACCTGAATGTGTTTGAAAACATTGCGTTTGGCTTGCGCGTTCGTCCGCGCGCGACCCGGCCGGCCGAAGCTGAAATCCGCACGCGCGTTGAAAACCTGCTGAAGTTGATCCAGTTGGAACCGCAGGCCCGGCGGTTCCCGTCGCAACTCTCCGGCGGCCAGCGCCAGCGCGTTTCGCTGGCCCGCGCGCTGGCGGTCGAACCCAAGGTACTGTTGCTCGACGAACCTTTCGGCGCGCTCGACGCGAAGGTGCGGAAGGAATTGCGGCGCTGGTTGCGCAAATTGCATGACGAAATCCATATCACGACGCTGTTTGTGACGCACGACCAGGAAGAGGCGTTGGAAGTTGCCGATCGCGTGGCCATCTTGCGCGCGGGCAGCATCGAGCAAATCGGCACGCCGGAGGAGATTTACGACAATCCGGCCTCGCCGTTCGTTTACGATTTTCTCGGCAACGTGAATCTATTCAGCGGCCGGGTGCGTGACGGCGCCGTGGTCATCGGCGAAGCCAAAGTCGCCTCCTCGGAAGTCGCCGGGGAATCCGACTCGGATGCCATCGCCTTTGTGCGCCCGCATGACATCCGGGTTTCCCGTGAATCGTCGGACACGGCAACGCTCCCGGCGCGCGTTTTGCGATGCAACGCCGCCGGTCCGCTCGCCAGCCTGGAACTGGAACGGCTCGACACCGGCGGACAATTCACGGTGCAGTTGAGCAAGGAACAATTCCAGCAATTGCAGCCCAAGGCCGGCGAACAGGTTTTTGTGGAACTGCGGAACGTGAAGGTCTTCTCTGACGATTATTCGATTTGAGAATGACGGCCGGCCGGGTTACGGGCCGTCTTTGTTCCCGCTTTGCCGCGCCAAAGTACGGCGATGTAAACTTCTGCAAATGGGAGACGGGATTCAATGACTCCCGATAAAATCTTTGCCCTTTGGCTCAAGCGTCAGGTGATGATAATTGGTCACACCAGATGAGAATTCGAGGCGAATATGCCGGTCTCGCCAGCCTTTGGGTTCCTGTAGCGGGACCTGGTATTGAGGGTGATAC
>CAZKTW010000399.1:0-3006 GCA_964555775.1 uncultured Bifidobacteriaceae bacterium
ATTGATGCGGATTTTCCTCATTTCATCCCACCTCCCGAAAAAATTTCGCGCGAAACCCAACTTGGCGACAGCATCATGACGGCAATCGTTCTGGCTGCGGATAAAGGAGCTGTGTGCGGGGTTTTCAAATTAGTGCAACCATTCTTTTTTACCGACCTTGGCCGCTTGCGCGTCCAGGAAACCGAGCGGGTGGTGGCGTTGCGGACGGAATTGACCAAGTGTGGGGCCAAAGTCATCGAGGAAGGTGATACGCTGACGGTTTATCCGTCCCAACTTCATGGTGCGGAGATTGAGACCTACGAGGACCATCGCATGGCGATGTGTTTTGCAATTTTGGGATTGAAAGTGCCGGGCATCAAAATCAAGAATCCCGCGTGTGTGAAGAAGACGTTTCCGAACTTTTTCCAGAAACTGGCCGCCCCACCGCCGAACGGTCTGGGAGCGACGATTTTGGATGCCAAGACGGGGCGGAAGCTGGCGGTCGAGGAATTGTTTGCGGATTGAATCGTGGCTGTGTTTGTGAGAACACGGCAGAATAGATCTGCCGCTCTCTTACGAGGCGCGGCCACAGAAGAAATGAATTTGAAAAAATATCCGATTGTAATTGCGATTGACGGGACGAGCGCGAGCGGCAAGAGCACGAACGCCAAGCTTGTGGCCAAGGCGCTCGGTTACATCTATGTCGATACCGGCGCGATGTATCGCACGCTGGCGTGGCATTGCCTCAAGGCCCGCGTCGATGTGGAGAATGCCAAGGCCGTCGCCGCGGCGTGCCGCAAATGGAAAACGTCGCTGGTTTGTGTGGACGGCCGCGTGCGCCTGCTCGTGGACGGTTATTATCCTGAAAAGGAAATCCGCTCGCCCGAAACCGCCGGCGCCGTGTCGCACGTCGCCGCCGTGCCGAAGGTGCGCGAGTGGATGAAAAAGAAACAACGCGAATGCATCGAGTTCGGCAACCTGGTCATGGAGGGCCGGGACATTGGGACGAATGTTTTTCCGGAAACCGATTACAAATTTTACCTCGACGCCCATCTGGATGAGCGTTCACGCCGCCGCGCCGCCGACGGCGTCCAGGAAAACCTGGCGGCGCGCGACCAGCGCGACAGCCAGCGCGCGGTGGCGCCCTTGATGATCGCACTGGGGGCCAAGGTCATCAACAATTCCAGCCTGTCGTCCGCGGAAACCAGCGGATTGATTCTCGATGAAATCCGCAGAAGGCTTAAGCAGCAAAGATGACTGATTTCCAAGTTCAAATGACTAAAGAATCTCAAAATCTCAAATGCTTGCCTGTGGGTTCGATGAGACGTGGGCCCAAAAGCATCAGGAGGCTGGCGCACTCCAAGACATTTCGCGTTGTTTTAGATCCATCGAAATTCGCGGCAGCGTCCTGGAGTGCGGTGGCCCGCCACTGCTTTTCATTGTTTGCATGAATTTCTCCTATCGCCTCGGCTGGCTGGGTTTTCGCGTGATGTACGGGGTTTATTTCCGCTGGCGCGTCTTCAACGCGGAGCGGGTGCCGCAAACCGGTCCGGTCATTCTGGCCTCCAACCATGCGAGCTTCCTGGATCCGCCGCTGGTCGGATCGGGATTGCACCGTCCGATCAATTATCTCGCGCGGGAAAGTCTGTTTCGTTTTCCCGGCATTGGCGCGTTGTTGCGTTCGTGGCAGGCCGTGCCGGTGGACCGCGACGGCGGTGGCGCGGCGGGATTGAGAACCATTCTCGACCGGTTGCTCGCGGGCGGTGGAATTATTTTGTTTCCCGAAGGCACCCGCACCAGTGACGGAAAGTTGCAGCCGGCGCGATCCGGCATCGGCCTGGTGGTGATCAAGTCCGATGCGCCGGTCGTGGCGGTGCGGACGTTCGGAACGTATGAGGCCTACGGGCGGCATGTCAAATTTCCGCGACCCCGGCGGGTGGCGGTGAAATATGGCCGGCCGATGAACTTTGAGAAATTGCGGGCTGAGGCGAAGAATTGTTCCAAGCCCCGGCTCAAGGAAATCTACCAGGAAGTGGCCGATGAAATCATGGCGGCAATTGCGAAGCTGGAGCCGCGGGAAGATTGAGTTTTCAGAGGGCGGAGCGGTGGGTGGAACCTCACCTCACCCCGGCCCTCTCCCCTCCATCCGATGGAGCGGAGAGGGAGAACTGTCCGCCGGTTGCTGCGCAAAACTGCGACAGCATTGGTCAGTCAGCGTTTGCTCTGCCGGTCAAATTCCCAGATTCGACAGGGTATTGCTGATGGCGTTGACGATCTGGACGAGCTTGGGATGGGATTTCTCAAAACCGTCCGCGGAGGAGCGCAAGCCCTGGAGCGAAAGCTGGAGGGATTGCGGATTTTGATTGGTGCGCGTGGCTTCGTGGGCGGAAAGCTGGGCGAAGCCGGCGATGCTTGCGGCCTGTTCATCGTGTGTTTTCTCCAGCGTACCGACTTCGGACTTGAGCTGGCTGAGCAACTGAAGCAGCTCGCGTTTGTGCTCTTCGCTGACAACCTTTGCGCCGCGGATTTTCGCCTCAATTTCGCCGATGGTTTTTTCGATCATGATTTCTGTTCAAAGGTTAACCATTGCCGCAAATTCGGCAAGAGCGCAGAACGATATGGAGCAGCACAAGGTGCCCTGGTGGGAACGGCGCGCTGCGGCGTCATCGCCCGCGTTCAGCGGGCGAAATCAGACCAAGTATAATCTGCCTGCCTTTTTTTGCGACGCTGAACGCGACGCGGTCATCGTAGCGCGATGACCTTACCGCAGATTACAAACTGAAAGTTTCACCAGCGCCCAATGCGCGGCAGATTGGGCCGGACGAGTTCCCAGATGTTTTCGCAGACGACTTCAATGGGACCGGTGGCATCCACCACCTGCACGCGGTTGGGTTCGGCGGCGGCGATGGCTTCGTAACCCTGGGCCACCCGGGCAAAGAAGTGCCGGTCGCCCTCCTCCAGCCGGTCGCGGACGAAGGGCAGGGTGGATTGACGCGATTGCAGGCGCTCGGCGCTGACTTCCGGCGA
>CAZKTW010000400.1:0-3004 GCA_964555775.1 uncultured Bifidobacteriaceae bacterium
TCCAGGAAACGTCGGTCGCCAGGTCGCGGATGCTGGGAAACGCGCGCATCGGCTCAATGGTCACCGGCTTGTCAATCGGGATCATGTCCAACCGGGTCATGCACATGAGCCGGGGAACGCCGTTGATTTCCGCCGAACAGGAGCCGCACTTGCCGGCCTTGCAATTCCAGCGAACGGCAAGGTCGTTGGCCTGCGTCGCCTGGATTTTATGGACGACGTCGAGCACAACCATGCCCTCGGAAACTTCCGTGGTGTAATCCACAAATTTTCCGCCGTCCTTGTCGCCGCGCCAGATTCTGAAAACTATTTTTTTCATCGTTGAAGCGTTGAAGCGTGAAGCGTTAAAGCGGGTGGTATTTCATGGTCTTCGAGCAACTCGTCGAGTTGGTCTCCGGTCAGACCGTAGGCCGGGGAATTCTCCCGCAGCTCGAGAGCGACGCCCTGCTTTTGAGCGCGCAACCAGCGCATGTAACCGTTAAGCAATTGGTGAACGCGCCAACCTTGTTGTTTCAGTGGTGCGATTTCAGCAACCGGCAGATTAGATTCGTCCTGGCAGACGTTCAAATCGTCGAGAAGCTCTTCAAGCGAGCCGCGGGCATTCAAACAGAACTTGATCTGCTCCAAATAATGAAATCGCCCATGCCCTTCCGCGATGTTGTTTGTCAGGGAAACCGCAGCCCGCCGAATCTGGCTGCCGAGTTCAAATTTTTCAAACGCGGGAAGCCGCCGGTTGGCCTGATACATTGTCTTCCGAAATTCCCGCGCAACTTGATAAGCTTCCAAATCTTCAAAGGTGCGAAAAGGTTTCTGCCCCGCCGGTGATGGTGGCGGTTGCTGGTAATTCGCGGTGTTCTCTGTTTTCATACGTTTTAACGCTTTAACGCTTTAACGCTTCACGCTTCAACGAATTATTTCATTTCCTCAATCACTTGTTTCAACTCCGCCGGCATTTCCGGAATCGGCTCGCGGCGCAATTGCATGGAGCCATCCGGGCCTTTCAGGATGACGTTGTTATATCTAGCCGCCGCCGCGTCCTTGTTGGGAAAATCCTCGCGGAAATGGCCGCCGCGACTTTCCTTGCGGTCCAGCGCCGAGCGGGTGATGGCCTCGGAAATCGTGAGCAGATGTTTCAGATCAATCGCCGTGTGCCAGCCGGGATTATATTCCAGGTGGCCGTAAACCGCGACCTGGCCGGCGCGTTGATTAAGCTTGCCGATGCCTTCCAGTGCCCGGGACATTTCGTCTTCGCGCCGCACGATGCCAACCAGTTCCTGCATCATGCTTTGTAATTCGTGCTGGACCTGATACGGCCCGTCGGCGGTCCCGCCGGATTTTGCGCCGCGTTCAAACGGCGCCAGGGCTTCCCGGGCCGCTGCCTCGATCTGCGCTTCGTTGATCTGGCCGGCGCCGATTTCCTTTGCGTACTTCGCCGCAAATTCACCCGCGCGTTTGCCGAATACGATCAGGTCGGAAAGTGAATTGCCCCCAAGGCGATTGGCCCCGTGCAATCCGGCGGCGCATTCACCCGCCGCGAACAATCCGGGAATGTTGGTCATTTGCGTGTCGCCATCCACCCGGATACCGCCCATCGCATAATGGGTCGTCGGGCCGACTTCCATCGGCTCCTGGGTGATGTCGAGGTTCGCCAGTTGCTTGAACTGGTGATACATGGACGGCAGTTTCTTTTTGATGTGCTCCGCCGCATTCGGAATCTTTTCCTTGATCCAGGCGATGTCGAGAAACACGCCCCCGTGAGGACTGCCGCGGCCGGCCTTCACTTCACGGTTGATGCAGCGGGCCACATGGTCACGCGTTAACAATTCCGGCGGGCGCTTGGCATTTTTATCGTTCTGCGTATAACGCCAGCCTTCCTCCGGATCGGTCGAGGTCTGCGACTTGTAATTGTCCGGAATGTCGTCGTACATGAACCGCTTGCCGTCCTTGTTGCGCAACACCCCGCCTTCGCCGCGCACGCTTTCGGTCACCAGCAGGCCCATGACGCTCGGCGGCCAGACCATGCCGGTCGGATGAAACTGGACGAATTCCATGTCCAGCAATTCCGCGCCCGCATGGTACGCGAGCGACACGCCGTCGCCGGTGCCTTCCCAGGAATTGCTCGTGATTTTGTAAGCGCGACCGAGTCCCCCCGTCGATAACACCACCGCCTTGGCCTTGAAAATCTTGAACCGCCCGCGCTCGCGGTCATAGCCGAAAGCGCCGACCACCCGACCGCCATCCTTGAGCAACGTGACAATCGTGTATTCCATGTGAACCGTGATGCCCTGATGGATGCCGTGGTCCTGCAAGGTGCGGATCATCTCCAATCCGGTGCGATCGCCGACGTGCGCCAGCCGTGGATATTTGTGACCACCGAAATTGCGCTGGAGAATCTTCCCGTCCTTGGTGCGGTCGAACACCGCGCCCCAGGCTTCGAGTTCATAAACGCGCGCCGAGGCCTCCTTCGCATGCAACTCGGCCATGCGCCAGTTGTTGATGTATTGGCCGCCGCGCATCGTGTCGGCGAAATGAACCTTCCAGTTGTCGCGATCATCCACGTTGCCCATTGCCGCCGCCATGCCGCCCTCGGCCATGACCGTGTGCGCCTTGCCGAGCAATGATTTGCAGACCAGGCCGACTTTCACGCCGGCCGCCGAGGCTTCGATGGCCGCGCGGAGGCCCGCGCCGCCCGCGCCGATGACCAGCACGTCGTATTCAAAGGTTTCGTAGTTGGTAGCCACAGGAAAATGGTTCGGGGTTTAGAATTTGAACAAAATGAAATCGGGGATTTTGCCCGTCGCACAGAGGCGGACATAGACATCGGTGAAACCGACCCAGAACAGGCTGATCCAAGCCCACATCATGTGGCGCGTGTTGAGACAACTCACACAATTGTAAGCCTTCGCGCAGGTTGGCGCCTTGGACTTGGAATCCAAAAAACCGCCGATCAGATGCCGCAGCGAATGGCAGCCGAACGTGTACATGGCCAGGAAAAAGGCGTTCAACG
>CAZKTW010000401.1:0-3001 GCA_964555775.1 uncultured Bifidobacteriaceae bacterium
ATTTGCGGATTAACGGTGCGACCAATGCAAACCCTTACCTTTATATTTGCCGGGATCAGGCGCCGACGGTGAGTAGCCCCCCAAATCTGAATTTTTACTATTGGTATTATACAACCGCCTGGCCGAGTGATGGTCAGGTGCAGGCGGGCTATGATTGGACGAGTGATTATTATGAAAATAATGGGGTTTACCGGTATGGCCAAATATTCGAGGATGGGATGGGTAACTCCTTACAGTCGGGGACGTACTATGTGGGGGTGATAAGTTCGACGGGGACGACTCCGTTCAGCTACACGCTGGTTAGCCGGGGTATCGGGACCAACATGACTATCCCCATCATCAGTCTGCCCTTCACCAATGGCGTCAGTACCAACTTGACGCTCAATGGACGTGAGGCGGCTTATTACTCTGTGGTGGTGCCAACCAATGTGCCGAACTGGAAAGTGAGATTGGCAAATCTTTCGGGTGAGACGCTCTTGGCGGTGCAGCAAGGAGCCTTACCAAACGTGGCGGCTGGTGGCAACGCGGCTACCTTGCTTTACGGCGGTCACAAGATGCAGAAGGCGGGCAACGAGCAGTATGTGCTGCTTCCGAATTCGGGCCAATCGAATATCGTGGCGGGAACCTATTATCTGGCTGTCGTCAGCGAGGGTATGAATCCCAGTTACCCGTATCTTGGCACTAATTCCAGCGCTTATGTCCTCACCAGCTTTGGCGTCGAGTCGGTGTCGAACCTTGGCCCGACCAGTCTTACGGATATTTTGGTCACCAATAGTTTGCAGGGAGGTGAAAATGCCTTTTATCAGTTTTCGATTCCGCCGGGTGTGCCGGCGGTGGAATTGCGCCTGGATAATGTCACCGGCGGACCGTACATGAGTTTGGCAACCGGCACAAACGTGGTGCAACCTTATTATAATTACGGCTACGATGGCAGTGTCAGTTATTCCTGGAGTTCGCCAACCATTATTACGCTGCCGAATCCCACCTCGACCAATTATTCTTTGACGGTTCAAGCTTCCTACCTCGCGGGCCTTATTCCGGATGCAATTTACACCGCGCATATCCGGGAGATGCCAACGCCCGCGCTAGTGTTTGATCCCAGCCTGAATAGCGGCGGATTCTCGAATGTCGCCACCGGCACCTTGTTTAGCGGCCAGAGCGCGTACTATCAAGTCACGGTTCCAGCCACCCTGAACGGCCAGCCGGTTATCGGCTGGAAGTTGAGCGTGGCCCAGACGAGCGGCACCGCCAGCATCCGCGTCAGGCAGGGCGCCTTGCCGGACGGTTATAATTATTATGACGGCACTTCACCCTTCCAGACCTCTCAATACATTGTTGTGCCGCCTTATCTGACTCCCGGAACTTGGTACGTCGAGGTATATGGAAGCGGCGTAACCTCCTACACCCTTACCAGCAGCAGCTTGCAGCTCAACCGTCCGGCTTGGACCATGCCAGCCGTCGGGGCGATGGTGACCACCACGGGATTGCCGCCGGCTGGACCCCTCTTCGCTGATACGGGGGTGGATACCAATGGTTTGCCGCTGCAAGGGCTGCAAGCCGACCAGGGGGTCGATCTAGCCCAGGGCCAATTTGATTATTATGCCATCGTGGTCCCCACCAACAATACAGGAATCCTCCACACTCGACTCGATGCCATCAGCGGCAACCCCAATCTTTACATCCGCGCGGGCGCGGCTCCGACGTTAAGTCATAATCAATATGGTAATTATGGTAGTGTGCTTTATGATCGCAGCCTCAGTGCGAGCGGCGGGAGCGAATATGGCAACTGGGTGCCGCTAAACGGTCGCTTTGAGACCGCCCTTACCAATGGTATTTGGTATCTGGCGGTGCAGGCGGGTGGTAATTCGAATGTGCGGTACCGATTGCGCATGGACACCGGCATCATCACCAATCTCTCATTAGCTTCCGGCAGCACGACCAACCAGCAAATGGTGGCCGGCGATTGGCTTTATTACGCCTTCCAGATTCCAACGAATGCGCCAGTCAATTGGAATGTTACATTTAGCGTCCAACTCGGCAGCGTCGTGATGTATGTGCGCGACCGTGTGCCCCCGGGTCAGGCCACCACGCTGACCGATTATCGTGACTGGAGCAGCAGTTACGATAACAAGAACCACGGACCTTATCTCTCTTACAGTTCGCCAGGCACCTATACGCTGCCGTGTCCGCCCTTGCGCCCCGGGAACACCTATTATCTGGGCTTCCGTGCCATCAACGATTCGACGTTCTCCATCAGTTCCGGCACGAACGGCGTCAATATTGATTACACCAACACCATTCCATTCTATAACGGTTTTGTCAGCACGACCATCCCGGCATTTGGCCTGATAAAATATCGCGTGGACGTACCGCCGGATGCAGTGCGTTGGATTCACAGTTCGACCAATGCCAGCAGTGTCTGGCTGTTCCTCGACCAGGGCAGTGCCCCAACCAAAACCACGGCGGATGATTGGTATTCGATGAATGCCGTGAACAGTTCGTTCAACGTCTTCCTGCAGACCCCGGGTTACTGGCCGTGGCAGCCGGGCTATTCCTACTTCCTGGCGGTTACCAACACGTCGGCAACCCCACAGCCGTTCAGCTTCCGCCTGAATGGGGAAGGACCCGGTTCAGGTCCCTTCGGATTCAGCAGTGTTGTCCACCTCGCAAATTCGGTTCAACTGAACATGTATTTGGTTCCCGGATTCACCTATCAGGTGCAGTCCTCGACTAATTTGATAAACTGGACGCTGCTCACAACGATTGTGCCGACCATACCCACCAACAGTTTCACCGACTTCGGCTCACCGAATTATCGGGTTCAATTTTACCGGATTCAGGAGCAGTGAACCGGGCTCCCGGCCGCAGGTTCACACAAACATGATCTTGGTCGTGGTCGCTTTTTCGTCCCAGCCGCGCGTCGGTTCGGCGGTGACCGACGAGATGTCCTTGAAGGAAATCTGCCGGCCCAGCGTCCGCGGTGATTTTACGGCCACTTCCG
>CAZKTW010000402.1:0-3000 GCA_964555775.1 uncultured Bifidobacteriaceae bacterium
TCTCGCGGCGGCCCGGGCAAAAATCGCCGCCTGCCGGTGTTGGTGGATTGTTCCGCGAGTATGGGCGCGCTGGACAAGCCGGGCGGAGCCAGCCGTCTCGCTGAAGCCAAACACCGCGTGCGTGAGATGATTGACGGACTCGCCTCGGACCAGGAGCTTTCCCTGATCTCGTTCAACAATACTCCCCGGAAACTCACCGGTTTCACGAATGACAAACGGCGGTTGCGCGACGCGCTGGATCAGATCGAAGTTGCCGATGTTCCCAGCGACCTCGAACAGGCGTTGCGGCTGGTTCAAGCTCTGGGGCGAAGTGTGCCGTTTGACGAAGTGCTGCTGTTTTCCGACGGCAATTTTCCGCCCCGCGTCAATTTTGATTTGTCCTTCAAGCTGAATTATCAACGGTTGTCGCCGGCAGGGCCGAACCTCGGCATCACGGCGTTGAGCGCGCGGCGCGCGGTGACCGGCGGCTGGGACGTGTTCGTACAGATCGAAGGGTCAGCCGGCGCGGAAGGCAACGCTTCGGTTGAGTTGTTTGAAGACGGAAACAGCATTGCCAACGAACGCATCACCATCGCCCGCGGCCGCACTCAACGCATGGTGTTCCAAGTCAAAGGTGATCATGCGTCGTCGTTGCGGGTCCAGTTGACCCCGGAAGGATTCGATTCGCTCGCGGCGGACAACGCGGCTTATTTGGATTTACCGGAATCGCGACCGCTGCGCGTGTTCGTCCCGAAATCGCTGGTGACGTATCGGCGCGCGTTACAGGGCATTCAGAGTATCCAATTATTCCCGCAGGAAACCAGCGATGAAGCGAGTGGCGCGTTTGATTTGGTGATGAGCGACCGCCCGCAAGACCTGAATATCGCCACTCGAACCCGGTTGTCCGTGGGTTTCATTCCGCCCGAATTGCAACGCTTCATTGAACTCGGCACCAACGGATCGTCCGTGGTGGATTGGCGGCGCGACGCGCCCGTGCTGCAACACGTGCAACTGGGCGACCTCATGGTGCTCGACCAACCCCGCTTCGCCTCCGGCGCCAGCGAAGGCGATTTGGAGAATGCCGGATACGAAGTGCTGATCTACGGCCAACGTGGACCGCTGCTGGTGCGAAAGCAGGATTCAGACGCATTGCGTTTCGCGGTTTTATTCCACACCGACCGATCAACGCTGCCATACCGCGTTGGGTTCCCGATCTTCGTCGCGAACGTTGTTCAAGCCGCGCTCGAACAAGCCGGGCTTGCCGAAGCGCTGGCAAATCGCACCGGCGTATTGCCGCCGTTGACGCTCGCGCCGGGCGGCCGGTATCAAATCCAAACCCCAGACCAAATCATCGAGGCGGCATCGGCCAATGATCACGGGATCCTCTCCGGGGTGGCCGCTCCGCGGGTGGGCTGCTATTCCATATCGGAAAATGGCGCGCAACGCCGGCGCGTGGGCGCTGGTCTGCTTTCACCGGGTGAAACATCATTGACGGGTGTTACGCAGATCCAATTCAACGAAAAATTACAGGTTTCCGTGGCCTCGGCAGTGGCGAAAACCAACTGGCCTTTATGGCCGACCCTGCTCATGGTCGCGCTCGTCGTGATGCTGGTCGAGTGGTGGTTTTTTCAAAAAAAGCCCGGAGGCTGGAAGTGACGGACATGGAAACATCCAACATCCAACATCGAACATCCAACAACCAGAGAACGCCCAGGGCGAAACATTGGATGTTCGGTGTTGGATGTTGGATGTTGGATGTTCTGAAATTTGTTTTCGTGCCGTTGGTTGTTGTTCAACTCCTGGCGACTGACGCGTTCGCCGCTGACAAACTCTCGGTGGACCTGATCCCGCTCGGGCTGCGCGCGCGAAACCAAGCGCCGATTCCCGTCGAAGCGCGCTTCAAATGGGACTCGACACGCATTCTCGAAGGCCGGCTCGAAATGGAATTTCATGAAGGGAACCGGGTTTTGGGACGATACCGCAGCGGCGACCTGGCGTTGACCGGCGGTGTTCAAAGATTCCGAATGTTGCTGCCGCCAACTTTGGCGCCGTTTTCGGATTCACAGGTGGAAGTGCAAATGAAATTTGTGACCGCCGCGAACGCCCTGGAAATCGAGCCGTCAATCTTATCGGTGCCGACGGAGAGCGAGCGGTCACTGGTTGTCGGCTGGTGCGATACGGGCGCCGCCGCCAATCAGGCATCATCGGACCTGGTGCGGAATCTGTTGCTCGAACGATTGGCGCCGGCTTCGGACAACATTGCCCAGAGATTATTGATGACCAGCGTGGCGCGGCTGGATCTGCAAAATTTGCCGGCGCAACCGCTCGCCTATACTTCTTTTGACGTGGTGGTCCTCACGCCGGAAGCATTCAAGCAGGCGAGCGAGCGCCAGCTCCAGGCCCTGGCGCGTTGGGTCAAGGGCGGCGGCAGCGTTTGCGTGTTCGTCGCCGGAGGACTTCAACCGCGGCACGTGGATTTTCTCAATCAGCTTGCCGAAGCGACGCCGGATGGTTCGATTTTTTTGACAGATAGCGCGGGAGATCTTTTGCCAGCGTTGAAAGGATCGTTGTTTTTGCATTCCGGAGTCGGCCGGGCTGTCATTGTGCCGGCAAACAATGGTGTCAGTGCCAATGCCGACTGGCGGGCGGCGGCGACATTTTTGTGGAAAGTGCGCAGTGAATGGCTGCAAACAATGGCCGAAACACAGCAAAAGGAGCCGGCGACAAATGAGGCGACAAATGAGGCAACAAATGCGGCCCGGATGGAGGTAACTGAATATGCGTCGCGGTTTTCGTCTTTCCAGACAACGAGCCGCACACCGATGATGCTCGCGAACCGCAAACCGCTGACTTTCGAGACGATTGACGGGATTTTGGCGCTCACAGACGATGAGAAACCGAAGGTTAAAGCGGCACTGGACGAATGGTCTGATGCTATGAAGCAGTTCCGCAGTGGGCCGCCAGTTGAACGCCGAAACAAATTGCTGGCGGCCAGGCAGGCGTTCCGAACGAACTTGCAGG
>CAZKTW010000403.1:0-2994 GCA_964555775.1 uncultured Bifidobacteriaceae bacterium
TCCACTTCAGCAGCATGCTTTTCCCAATTTTCTTCGGTCCAAACATCGAGCCGCGAGGATCGTGGATATTGCGGTTGCTTGAAGCCGACCGGCGGCAGCACAGTCAAATTGGCCGCCGACAGCGGGATAAAAGCGACCCGAGGCGGTATAAACAACGCCCTTCTACACCCGGGGCAATCAATTCGCTCGCCGCAATATAGGTCGTCGCAGGCGATGTGCTGGGAACAATGCGGACAGGCGAATTTGACCTCGCTCATACGGACTTGGGTTGGGCGGGCCCACCCCCCTCAGCCTCGCGAACCAATCGCGGTTGGCGCGGGTAAAGCAGGATGTAGCCGAGCGATATCAATCCCGCAACGATGATACCGAATCCGGCTTGCTGGAAAGTTGCTGTTCCGCGCGCAAGGCAAACCAATCCCAGGACCAACTCGACCGCTCCACGCGCAATACCCACCTGCACCCATACCACATGGCGGATTGGATTGGTTGCCGCGACGATATAACCCAGGCCCATGGTAGCCAGCGCGCAACCCCAAAGGCCGATGATGTAGCTCACCCCGTCCGGCAAATCCTTGAAGTGAAAGGCAAATTCGACTTGTTTCGGCAGAAAGATGAGCAGCGCGCCCAATAAAAAAAGCACGGCCGCATCGAGCAACAATAAATTGCGGAGAAGGATCAGTTTCATAATTTTCAATCCAGGCATTTCATTTACATGGTCGAGCAACAGCCATGGCCAGCCAGCATCAGCCAATTCACCGCCCATAGAAGAGCGGTCAAAAAACCTCCAAGCAACGCGAAATTCATGCGAATTTCCCGAAGACCGGCGGCCAGCCAAAAGCCGGCGGCGGCTGGACTAAGAGCCGCGAGCGGATTTGTTATCGGCAAATCCGGCAACGCCAATTGGAGAATGCTGGGCAAAAATGCGATGGCAAAAAAGAACGGGAGCGCGGTGCGAGCGAGCGGATTGATCAACGGATGAGAAAGACTTTGATTGGAATAAATGAGTGTTTTCATAATTCAACCATGCGCCCGACGCGACGATAACGGTTTGCTGGTTAAGGGCAAGTGATTGTTCGCCAACAAATTGTTAGCGCGGAATTCCTGGAGCCAATGGGTGAAGCCTGCCACGAAGCCGGTGATGAAGAAAGCAGCGGTGGTCCACATCAATGGACTCGAATTCATTTTCATCCGTTCTGTTTAACCCAAGATGTTCGAAAGGTGTTAATTGATAAAAACCATCACAGCATCGCGTGAATCAATGTCATTTACTGCGTACATTTTGCGCACAAAGCATCATTCAGTCGGGTCGTATCGCATTTTGAGGCGACACGCGCCCAAATGCGAGGATTTGGCCCGCTGTTTTTTCAATGTGTAGCGCAATTTTTTCGATTCACGCTTGGCGATGATTTTGCCGTAGCATGGCGGCGTGAAAACCATGAAACCAAAATCTCCATCTGCCGTATGCAGTAGGAAAATCATATTCGTTGGCGTCCTGGCCGTTGTCTTCGTCTGGGCCAGCCTGCCGGCACGACCTTTTCGCCTGGTTGAACCCATTCCCGCCGGCATCGTGGACATGCACTGTCACATTGCTGGAATCGGCGCAGGCGGCAGCGGCTGTTTTGTTTCACCCCGACTGCAGCGTAACTGGCGATTCAAAATCTATTTACATAGTTTCGGTGTAACGCAGAGGGAACTCTTGCACCAGGGTGATGGACTCGTTGCCGACCGCATTTCGTCATCGCTCGCCCAAAGCAAATTTGTCAGCCGAGCTGTGGTGCTCGCGCTCGACGGTGTCGTAGACGCCAATGGAAATCTCGACACGAACCGGACGGAGGTTTACGTGCCGAATGAATTCGTTGCGGAAATGACGGCACGGCACACGAACCTGCTTTTCGGCGCGTCGGTGAATCCCTATCGCCATGACGCCTTGGAACGGCTTGAATGGGCGAAGGCGCACGGTGCAGTGCTGGTGAAATGGATTCCCCCGATCATGGAGATTGACCCGAGTGACCCGAGGCTCATTCCTTTTTACAAAAAAATGGTCGAGTTGAACCTGCCGCTGCTGTCACACACCGGCAAGGAGAAATCCTTTTCGCGTGCCGACGAAGATTTTGGCGATCCGGAAAAATTGCGATTGCCGTTGAGTCTGGGAGTGACGGTCGTGGCCGCGCACATCGCGTCGTCCGAGAATTACCATGGCGAACGCGGCCCCGACCGGCTGGCCCGGCTGATGCGCGAATTTCCCAATCTTTATACGGACATTTCCGCGCTGACGCAGATCAACCGGCCGGGCCGTTTGAAGGAAGCTCTAACCAGGCCTGAATTTTCCGGGCGGCTGGTTTACGGCACAGATTTTCCGCTGATCAACACGGCGCTGGTTTCGCCATGGTATTCGCTTCACCTTTCGCTCCAGCAAAAATATTTGATCTGGCGGACTAAGAACCCGTGGGACCGAGATGTTTTGATGAAGCACGATTTGGGGGTGTCGACAGAGACTTTCGCGCGATCAGGGAAGATATTTGGCGGGACCAATTGAACTCCAATAGGTGGTTGTATCAGAAATACCGTCACTTTCGACCGCCACACTGGAAGATTCGGCAAATCGTGGGGTTTTCCCCATCCCGTCTGGGCTGCCTGCTCCTCCAGCCAAACCGGGGGGCGTCGTGAAAAGGGTTAAGACATATAAGCTGGCGGTCGGTATTCGCCTTATTTCTTTTCTTTCCATTTCATTTCCGTCAGGCTCGCCACATTCACAGAGACGGGTATGGCAGCGAATCCAAATTCACCGATGGATGAAACCCCTCAAATTCCGAACGGTGCTGCATCTCCAGCCGGCAATGAAATCCAGCGGCCGGAACCACCCAGAAAAAAACGGAAGAAGAAATTATGGATTATACTGGGGGTGGTCATTCTTGCTGTGCTGGTTTTCAACCCGTTCAGTCTAATTTTTTTGAGCGTTTTCGTAGGGATGGGTCACATCAAAATCGTAGAGGC
>CAZKTW010000404.1:0-2981 GCA_964555775.1 uncultured Bifidobacteriaceae bacterium
ATGAAGTATCGAGATAAAGAAGTTTTCATAACCAATATAGAACCACTTTAAAGCAACCTGCATGAATACTACGCCTGCCATCAGGGCCACGCAAATGAAATTTGAGCCTCCGTATGTCGGTCATTACTTGCTTTTATTAACGCCGTCAGACTTTCTGGATTGCTGTTTTCACCCGGTCCGGGGTCATGGGCAATTGGTACAGCCGAGCGCCGGTGGCGTCGTGGATGGCATTGGCAATCAGCGCGCCCATCAGGATGATCGCCGGTTCACCTCCGCCCTGCGGCGGAGTTTCGTTGTTCTCAATCAGCACGGTTTCAATCTTTGGCACCCAGGAGAAGCGCGGGATTTCGTAGGTGTCGTAGTTCGTGTCCAACACCGCGCCGCCTTTGAAATGGACCTCTTCGGTGAACACGTAACCCAGACCCATGGTGATGCAGCCTTCCACCTGGATCTTCGCGCCCTCGGGATTGATGACCACACCCATGTCCTGCGCGCAAACGACGCGCTTCACCTGGACCGTCCCTTTGTCCTGGTTCACAGCAACCTCGGCAATGGCGGCGACGTAGCTCCCGGCGTCCACGCCACAGGCGACGCCATAACCGCGTTTGCTCGGGGCCTTGGCCGGTGTCCAGCCGAATTTGTCGGCGGCTGCCTTGAGAACGCGGATCATCCGGGCATCGCTTAAATTGGTCAGCCGAAATTCCACCGGATCAATGCCAGCGCCGGCGGCCATGGTGTCCACGTGCGATTCGCGGGCGAACGTGTTGGTGTTGTTGCCGGGCGCGCGCCAGGCGCCGGTGGCAAAAGGATGAGCCTGCGCCGGTCCGCCAAAACCCGATCCACGCGACGCGGTGCGATGGTTCGGCACGGTGTAAAACTGCTGGGCACCGCGTTCGCCGGCGAAGTAAACATCGTAATCCCAGAACGCCATCTTGCCGGCGGCGTCCACGCCGGAATTGATTTTTACGACGGCCGCCGGGCGGAACGTGTCGAAGAAGAATTCCTCCTCACGGCTCCACATGACCTGCACCGGCTTGCCGGCGGCCTTGGCCAGGCGCGCAGCTTCCACCGCCTCGGCGTTGTTGGTCTTCCCGCCAAACCCGCCTCCGACGAATGGGGTGATGACCCGGACTTTTTCCACCGGGAACCCAATCGCGTGGGCGATCTGGTCGCGGGCACCGAAGGGATTTTGCGTCGAAGCCCAGATCGTGGCCTTGTCGCCCTCGATCTGGCACAGGGCGGCATGGGGTTCCATTGGCGAGTGGGCGACGTAACTGTTGAGATAGGTTGCCTCGAATTTTTTGGCGGCACTGGTTTTGCCCGCGTCCAGGTCCCCGTCGTGTTTCAACACCCGCGGTTCCGGCGCCACGCTGACCAGATGGTCGAAAATATTCTTGTCGTCCACGGTCGCCTCCGGGACGTCGAACGTGGCCTTGATTTTGCCGAGCGCGTCCTCGGCCACGTCGGGAAATCCATGCAACACCGCCACCAGATCGCCGTCCTGGACCACCTGGATGCCGGGAACAGCCTTCGCGGGTGCGGTATCCACACTCTTCAATTTGGCGCCGTGTGCCGGCGGGCGCAGGATTTTCGCATATAACATTCCCGGCACTCGGATGTCCGCCGCGTAATGGGCCTTGCCTGTCACCTTGGCTTCGCCGTCCCGGCGTGTATGCGGCTGGCCGGCAATCTTGAATTGGGCCGGATCCTTCAATGAAGGTTTCGCCTGCAAATGCCGCTCGATCTTTTGTCCCTTCGCAAGTTGACCGTAGGTGATCCGGCTTTTCTGGTTTTGCGAGTCAAAGACGGCCCCATCCTTCGCGACGAGCTGCGCCGGTGGAACCTTTAGCGCATCCGCGGCAAGTTCGAGCAAAACCACTTTGGCCTCGGCGGCCGCGGCTCGCATCGCCGGGCCGAATATGCGGGTCGTCATCGAGCCGAAGGTGCCCATGTCCCACGGGCACAGATCCGTGTCGCCCATGATGATATCCACGGTGTCGAGCGGCGTTTCCAATTCCTCGGCCAGCATCTGGGGCAGTGAAGTGATCGGGCCCTGGCCCATTTCGATTTTGCCGGTGAGGCAGGTCACCCGGCCGTCCTCGCCGATGCGCAGGAAGGCGTTGAAATCGGATGGCAATCCCGGCCGGCCGCCGCGGGGCCGCGCCGCCTCTTCCTGGCCGAACAACGCCTCGTTCAACGCGACGAAAATAACGATGCCACCACCGACGCGTTTGAGAAAATCCCGCCGGTTGCTCGAAAAGAAGTCCTCGTAACTGTGGATGTCCCGGAAATTGGCTGCCAGAAAATCGTTCGTGTTCATTGGGCTCCCTTCATTTCGGCGGCGGCCTGCTGCACGGCCTGGACGATGCGGACGTGCGCACCGCAACGGCAGAAGTTTTGTTCCAGGCCTTTGACAATCTGCGGTTCGGTCGGCTGCGGGCTGAATTTCAGCAGGCTGACGGCGGTAAGGATCATGCCCGGCGTGCAGAAACCGCATTGCATGCCGTCGTGTTCCATGAAGGCTCGTTGTACCGGATGCAATTTCCCTTCCTTGGCCAGGCCTTCGATGGTGACCACCTCCTTGTTTTTAACATCCTTGATCTTTAACAGGCAGGAGCGGGTCGCCCGTTGGTTGAGCAAAACGGTGCAGGAACCGCAGTGGCCCTCGCCACAGCCGTATTTGGTCCCGGTCAGCCCGAGGTCCGTGCGCAGCACCCACAGCAGGGGGCGGTCGCCGTCCACTTTCAACCGGACGGGTTTGTCGTTGAGCTTGAATGAAATGGTGTCGGTCATATGGCCTCCGGTTAGACGGATGGTTCTCCGCCAAGGTTTCACCGCTGGGGATTCATGACGCCAGTTCTTTACTCCAATCGGCCCGGCTGTCAAATGGGAATTGCCGGTTACTGTCTTAATTTCAAAATCCGGGTAGGGCGGGCAGTCCTCTGCCCGCCGCAAACACGGAAAACGGCGCGCACGGAGTG
>CAZKTW010000405.1:0-2975 GCA_964555775.1 uncultured Bifidobacteriaceae bacterium
TATTTCTTTTTGTGCGGGCATTGCTTTTCCTTGAGCCATTCCGGCATTTCAGAAAGGTCTTCGCGGGTGCGGACGTGGGTGCGTTCGGTTCTTGCCATAGGTTTGTATAAAAATTGTGCTGCCTACGATACGAACCCTGACGAAGTTGACAAACATTTATTGCGTTAAAATCAAAAGCTGCGGAAGCAAGCCGCGGCCCGGGGTGGCCAAGATAACCGGCGGGAGAGCAGGATTAATGCACCTTCACCAAATCCGGCCGGGCCAGTGAAAGTCCGCCCTGGACATTATCCTGAAATTGGGCGGCGACGATGACGTTGTTGGTGCAGGTGGTGTTATTGACCCGGAAGCCCGCGCTGCCGCAACTGCTGGCGAACAGGTTGGTGAAGGAATTGTGCGCGCATTCAGTTCGGGGAACCGGCAGCCAGCCGCGTCCGGTCTGCCGCTCGGCATGGGCCATGAAAACCCCGTAGTGGTGGCTCCGGCGGATGGAAATGTTGTAAAACCGGTTGTCGCGGCTCTCACGCATGAAGATGCCCAGGTCATTGGCGGTCAAAACGGCATTGCTGACGACGTTGTGATTAAAAGCCAGATCAAGGGAGATGCCGGCCCCGGGATTGTCGTGCAGGCGGAGTCCCGTGAACAGGCAGTCCTCGGTTTGATAACAGGCCAGGCCGTCGAACTCGTTGTCAAATGCGGTGTATTCCTGCACCGTCAACCGCCGCACGTTCCGGGTGGTGACCAAACCGCCGGAACGGCAATGAGCGCTGGTGATCTGCTCCACCATCGAGTCGCTCACATTTTGTACGGTGATTCCGTTATTGCGGATTTCCGAGCCCTCGCCTCGAAGCCGCCAGAGTTCGTGTTGCTGATGACTGCGGTTTCCATCTATGGAGAAGTTGCTGAGGCGCAGGTGTTTGACGGTGATATGGGGATTATTGACCGGTTCACCCAGAATGATCACCGGACAATTGGCACCATCCGCCAGACGCAGCACGGTCGCGGTTCCGGAGCCGCGCAAGGATTGATGATCGCGCCGCAACACGATGGGTTGACGGATTTCGATCATTCCGGGTGGCAACACCACTTCCCCACCGCGTTCCGGCAGAAGATCCAGCGCCCGCTGGATTTCGACGCTGGTCGCGCCCGGGTGCAAGGCCGCCACTGCCGGTTTGGGGACGGGTATTTGGGGAGCAACCACACAAGCTACGGGAAAAATCAACAGGCCTATGCATAAAATGCTTTTTAAGGCCTTTATATTTCTGATCCGATTTGAGCTTGCCTTCATAAATGGCGTGCCGCTTTTCTGATTCCGTTATTGACTCACTTTAGTTTCGTCCAACTCCAGCAGATTTTCAGCCAATAAATTGCAAATTTTAACAAATTTATAAATTGCACTAATTGCAAAACTAGCCGATGTTTATTCGGTGATTTGACGGCTTCGGATCAGACCTTTATTTTTTCGGCGGATGATTTTTCTTTCGGGATTTCCAAAAGTTGGAAAGTAATTATTCTTTGTCCAGTTTTATGACGCATTTGAAATCCGTCGAGGCAATCACACCCGCGGCCCTTGGTTATTCGATGCCGGCAGAATGGGAAAAGCATGAGGCAACCTGGCTGGGCTGGCCGCACAATGCCACCGACTGGCCGGACAAACTTGATACCATCCGTTGGGTCTATGGGGAAATGGTGCGAAAGATATCACCGGGCGAAATCGTGCGCCTCCTCGTCCGTCACCGGGCCGAGCGAAAACTTGCTGCCAGTTATCTCAAACGCGCCGGTTGTGATTTGCGACGGGTCGAATTCATACTGCATCCGACGAATCGCGGTTGGACCCGCGATAGCGGGCCGATTCATGTTCGCCGTAAAACCCGGAAATCTGAGACGGCCATTGTCCATTTCCATTTCAACGCCTGGGCCAAGTATGACGATTGGCAGAAGGATACGAAGGTCCCCAACACCGCCGCGAAGCTGCTGGGAAAACCGCTCTTCAATGCCCAGTTCAGCGGGAGAAATTTTGTGATCGAAGGCGGTGGCATCGAGGTCAACGGCCGGGGGACATTGCTCACCACGGAGGAATGTTATCTCCATCCCAAAATCCAGGTGCGGAACCCCGGCATGAACAGGGTGCAGTACGATGAGACGTTCAAAAAATACCTTGGCGTCAAAAACGTCCTTTGGCTGCGCAACGGGCCGGTGGGTGACGATACGCATGGACACATTGACGACATCTGCCGTTTCGTGAACCCCGATACCCTCGTGCTCATCAAGGAAACGAACCGGAAAGACATCAATTACCGGCCGCTGGCTGAAAACTGGGAGCGGGTGCGGGAGTTCCGGCTGGAGAACGGTTCAAAACCGGAAGTCGTACCGCTGCCCATGCCCGCGCCAATTTTCTACAAGAACTGGCGGCTGCCGGCGAGCTATGCGAATTTTTACATCAGCAATGCCGCCGTCATCGTTCCGACGTTCAACGATCCGAACGACCGGGTTGCGCTGGGCGTGCTGGGAGAGTTGTTCACGGACCGCCCGGTGGTAGGCATCCACGCGGTGGATCTGGTGCTTGGTTTTGGTTCGCTCCACTGCCTGACCCAGCAGCAACCATGCTAATGCCAGGCTTAATCAATTCTTGTCAATTTCCCGGCAGCCTGTTACGTTGACGCCGTCGGTGAACCCTGAAACAACTGCGGCTGGTTTGGCACGCAACGTGAGGTGTATCATGAACAAGGCTGTCAAATGGAACATCGAGGCGGACTTTCTACAGGCCTGTAATTGCGATTATGGTTGTCCGTGCGAATTCAGCGCCCCGCCGACCTACGGCTTTTGCAAAGGCATGGGGGCGTGGCGCATCAACCGGGGAAATTACGGCGACGTGAAACTGGACGGTCTGGGCGTCGCCTTTGCCGCGCACTGGCCCAAGGCTATTCACGAAGGCAACGGCACGTGCGGCCTGTTGTTCGACGAGCGTGCCACTGCGC
>CAZKTW010000406.1:0-2968 GCA_964555775.1 uncultured Bifidobacteriaceae bacterium
GGTGGGCGACAATATCCGGCTGGATTTCATCAACAACGTGGTGTGCAACTGGGGCATCTTTGCCGGTTATAACGCCGACGACACGGATCCCATCCTCAACCCGGGCGGCTACACCAATTATCTCAACTACCGCGGCAATTATTTCATCGCCGGCAGCAACACCACGGCCAATCCCAACATCGCCTTTGCCTCCGGCGTGCCCAGCCCGGCCTTCACGCAGATTTACACGGCCACAAACTTCATCGACAACAATCCGTTGACCAACTTCCTCAATGGCCTCGACACCGGTTTTGGCATGTTCAGCGGCAATTACACGCCGCTGGGCAGCCCGACCCCGATGCCCGAAATCCCGGTTGCCACAAACAGTCCCGCGTTCAGTTACGAGCAGGTGCTGGCCTTTGCGGGCGCGTCGGTGGCCGGCGCCACGGCGGCGGGCACCCCCGCCGCCGGCGTGTCCCTGCTGCGCGACCCGGTCGATACCAACATCGTGGCCGGCGTCCGCAACAAGAACGGCCAGATCATTGACTTCATCAGCCCGACCAACTTCCCGGGGGTTTACTTCATCACCAATTCGGGAACGACGTACTCAAATTATACCGGAGCCGGCTCCTATTGGGTGTCCCAGGGATTGACGAGGTTCGTGGGGGTCAACCCTTGGCCGGTGCTCGGGTCGGCGCCGCAACCGTTGGACAGCGACCGGGACGGCCTGCCGGATTATTGGGAAATCACGCTGGCGGCAACCGGGGCGACGAGCATGAATCCGGCCGTGCCGAACAACAATAACGGCAATCCGGACGGCTACACGGACCTGGAACACTACCTCAACTGGCTGGCCGCCCCTCATGCCTTGACCGTCTCGAACACGCCGGTGGCGGTGGACCTTTACGCGATCGTCGGCCTGACGGGCAACCTGAGCTTCGGCGTGGCCAATGGCACCAACGGCACCGTGACCCTGGGAACGGACGGCCACACGGCCACGTTCATGCCCGCGAACAATTATTTTGGTTTCGCCTCGTTCGGCTTCACCGTTACGAACCTCGATACCAGCCTGGGCGGAACGAATCTGGACAACGGGTTTGACGTGACGGTCAGCGTGATGGTCAGCCTGACGAACATCACCACCAGCTCGGCGCAGCTGACCAACGCCGTGCCGCTGACGAATACGGTGCCGGCCGGCGGCATCGCCTATTACCTGATCACCGTGCCGGACAATGCGCAACTAGCGACGAACATCCTGTCGGCCGCCACCGGTCCGCTAAACCTGATTTTCAGCCAGGCCGGCTTCCCGACGGGAACGAATACGGGCGACTACACCTTGATGGCCGGAGTGGCGAGCGGCATTTCCATTTTGAGCACCAACAGCGTGCCGACGAACATCGTTCCGGGCGGGACGTATTATCTGGGAGTGCAAAACCCGAATGGCGTGGCGGTTACGTTTGGGCTGGAAGTTGATTTTTATCCGCCGCCGCCGGTGCCGCCGTTGCCGGTGTTGCCCGTTAACATCAGTTCCATCACGCACACCAACAACGGCTTCCTGCTTATCTGGTTTGCCCCGACCAATGATGTGTTCCAGGTGCAATGGACGGGCAGCATCACGCCGCTGGTGAACTGGCAGACGTTTACGAACATCATTCCTTACACCGGTCCGGTCACCACGACGAACGGGCTGTTCAGCTTCTTCGACGACGGCTCGCAAACCGGCGGGTTGGGCTTGGAACGGTTTTACCGCTTGATTCTTTTGGGTTCGGGCCCGGGCATCACCAACGGGGTGCCGCAAACGAATTCAATTCCGCCCGGGGGCACCGCCTTCCTGCTGGTTTCCGTGCCGGCCAACGCCATTTCGGCGAACAACACCCTGATTTCCGCCACCGGGCCCGCGAACGTGTTTTTCAACCAGGCTTATCCGCCCACCGACAACACCAACGCCGGCGATTTACTGGAACTGCCGGCCGCCACCAGCGGCAGTTTCCTGCTCACCACCAATTCCGCGCCGCCGCTCGTGCCGGGCGCAAACTATTACCTCGCCATTCAAAACCCCGGCACCAACAGCATCACCTTTGCCTTTCAGGTGACTTTCGGTTTTGCCGTGCCCGGCCCTGCGGTGTCCGGTTTTGGCCTCAGCGGAACCAACAGCGGCATGTTGCTCAAGTGGAACGGCCAGACGAGTTATCAGTACCAGGTGCAGTGGACGACCAATCTCCTGTCGCCGGTGACGTGGAATACGGTTTCGAACATCGTCCTGACCTCCACCACCGGGATTTTCACCTTCTATGACGACGGCTCATTGACGGGCGGATTCGGCCCCGCGAAATTTTACCGGCTCATCGCCTATCCCTATTTGACGCCGATACCCCAGGCCCTGTCCATTTCCAGCGTCAGTGTCACCAGTGTTGGCGGGACGAATGATCTGGCGATCCAGTGGAGCGCGCCGACGAATTATCACTACGGGATTCAATGGACGACCAATCTCTCGCTGCCCTTCAGCAATTGGTCCAGCGTCACCAATCCGGTTCTCACGCAGACCAACGGCGTTTACACCTTTATCGACAACGGCCAGACCGGGTCGCCGGCCAGCGCGAAGTTTTTCCGGCTGCTCGAATACTGACGGGCGGTTGGACGGAGCGCGGGCAAAGCTTCGAGTCCCGCAGGGACAAGCGACAATAGCCCGGCGTTTCAACGCCGGGTAAATTCGGAATTGCATAAGTTCCGCAGGAACGGCTGAATGGGTTCCATGTCGAAAAAGCATCGCATCGAATATGACGAACGATATTTGTGGAAATGAATATCAGCCGTTCCCGCGGAACTGGTTGTGATATCCTCAAATCTGTTGTCCTCAACGTGAGCATCTCATTTCTTGTGCAGGGCCAAACGCGCCGCCCAAGAATCCCAACGGGATTCCGCCTCAAAGCCCAGGGTCGCGAGGAACGAGCCACCCTGGGTAATGGCCGGGAGAAAATCACAACCCCAA
>CAZKTW010000407.1:0-2936 GCA_964555775.1 uncultured Bifidobacteriaceae bacterium
GCTGGCCAACAAGGGCTTTTACGACGGCACCTGTTTTCACCGCGTCATCAAGGGTTTCATGATCCAGGGCGGTGATCCGCTGACCAAGGATCCGGCCAAGGAGGACATGTGGGGCACGGGCGGTCCCGGTTACACCGTCAAGGCCGAATTCAACGACCATTCACACGTTCGCGGCGTCATTTCCATGGCTCGCTCCAACGATCCCAATTCCGCCGGCAGCCAGTTTTTCATCTGCCATGGGGACCCGACTTTCCTCGACCATCAATACACTGCTTTCGGCAAGCTGATCAAAGGTGACGACGTGCTCGAGAAAATCGGCACCACGCCCACCCATCCGCAGGACCGGCCCAATAAACGCATGGGTGTCATCAGCATCAAAATCGTTCCACGCAACACGGTGAAGTAATTCTTGCAACGTGGCCGCGTCTCGTGAGAGCGCGGCACTTTTTTTGTGTTTTGAGCAGCAAAGCCACACCACAAATGGAAACATCCGAACTGGCCAAAGTTCTGGTCGCCCTCGGCTGTCCGGTTGAAAAGTCCGTGGAAATGGCCGGGCAACTGGACAAACGCGCCCGCCAGCTTGCCGCGGAAAAAAACCGTCCTTACGAAGAGGCCCTGCAACATCTGCTCAACTTGATGAAACACGGCTGGGCCACGTCAGGAAAAGGGCTTTGAATTTACGATTTACGATTTACGATTGAAGTCATGAGTCAATGGCCGGCGGACAAGCCGGCGCGTCAATCCAATATCGTAAATCGTAAATGATCAAGCCCTGGAAGACACTCCGTTCGACGCTCGTTGGTGATTTTCGCATCTTCAAGCTGCGCTCGGACGTGAAAATCTCGCCGCGCACCGGCAAGGAACACGATTTTTACGTCCTCGACAGCGTCAACTGGGTCAACGTCATCGCCGTCACCCCCGACGAACAGCTCGTGATGGTGGAACAATACCGTCACGGCTCGAACACCGTGGAACTGGAAATCCCCGGCGGCATGATGGACCCGGGCGAGACCGACCCGGTGGCGACCGCCGTGCGTGAATTGCGTGAGGAGACTGGGTACGAGGGCGAAAACGCGCGCGTGCTGGGCCGCATCTGGTCGAATCCGGCCATCCTGAGCAACACCACCTACACCGTATTGATTGAAAACTGCCGATTAAAACACGGCGTCGAGTTTGATCACGGCGAAGACCTTGTGACGCGGTTGGTGCCGGTGCCGGAAATCCCGAAACTTGTTGCCGACGAAAAAATCGGCCACTCCCTCGTCGTCGTGGCGCTGTATCACTTTGATTTGTGGCAGCGGGGCGTCAAGAAAATCGGTGTGTAAAGTCTTTCGTCACCGGATTTCCGCGAGCACAAAACGTTCATAACCTATTGATAATTAACGAAAGAAAATTGTTGAAGTGTTATATTCTTTGTGTTATAAATTTATGTATGAACGTTACAAAAGAAATGGATGTCCTTAACAGGATTGTTAAAGATTTGACACCCTTGGAGTCAGATGCGCGCCGCAAGGTGATTGATGTTGTCTGTAAAATACTCGACATCAGCCAAGTTCAATCGTCAGTACCGGTGCAGGAGAGTGTTCGCCAACTTCCGTCGCCAGGAACGCCTCAAGTGGGTGACAAACCAACTTCGCCTCAACAATATCTGCGTAACTATAACTACAAAATTATGACGAAAAGGATTGGGGTCATTGCTGTCTATCTGGAACGTGAACGAAAAATGAACAGATTTAGTCTTAGAGATATTACAAGTGCGTTTCGTGATGCCAAGGAATCAAAACCTCCAGCTCACTCACAATATGCCCGTGCTGTTGCCATGGACTATTTGGGTAAAGAAGGTGACCAATATTACGCGACATCAAAAGCAGAAGGATTGGTAGATACTTACAAAAAACGTCAAGCCGATGAAGCCGGAGTAGAGGAATAATGAGCGACGAAATTCTGCGTTACACCGACCTTGCGGCGGCCATTCAATTGGCCAAGTCCGCAGGCATGACCACTCGCGAGATTGTGCGGGAGTTGACGCGGGGAATGGCTTATTCGGACGCTTTGAAATTCGCGAAACGCGCCGCACCATTGCTGGACATCAAGGTGTCGGAATTTATGCGTCTGAGGAAAAACGAATGAAGGAATTCAGGCTTCTTCAAGCTTGGCTAAAAAACGATCGCTGTAACCATCTTTGCGTAGTTTGCTGTAATCCACGCGGCCTTGCTTTTTGGCCAGCTTCTGTTTGACAGCACGCAAAAGGTTGCCAGTTCCTTGATCCAGCAACTCAGCTTCACTCTTTTGGCTTTTTACAGCGGCAACTTTCACGTCTCAATCGTAAGCTAAAACCGCATACAATTCAATCTTTAAGTTGCTGCTGCATTCACAGAGAATTACTTTCCCATATGCCCATTTTCCTGGAATGCCAACGTTGCACGGCCTGTTGCCGCTGGCTGGGGCAAGTGCGTCTGACGGATGTGGAAATCACGCGGCTCGCCGCGTTCAAGGGCTTGAGTGAATCCGATTTCATCCAGCAATTCACGCGGTTGCGCTGGGACCATGGCGGATTGGCGTTGCGGGAACAATCGGACGGCGCCTGCGTTTTTCTGGAAGGCAACGACTGCGCGGTCCAACCGGTCAAACCGCAGCAATGCCGCGAATTTCCCAATCTCTGGAATTTCCCCGGCTTTGAAAAAATCTGTCACGCGATTCCCCGTGAAGTCAGCACTGCGGAATATGAACGGCGCATCGCCCAAAACGGATTGGTGGATTGATGGATAAGTGGATTACTGGAGTTTCTGGCAATCCATTCATCCAACACCCCATTGGCTTATTCACCCCAGATTGACCGGGTCGATGTCCACCGCCAGTGCCACATCTTCGGGCAAGATGAGGGTCGCGATGATTTTGGCCAGGGCCTGGCTCAATTTGCTCATCGCCCGTATCCG
>CAZKTW010000408.1:0-2931 GCA_964555775.1 uncultured Bifidobacteriaceae bacterium
AGTTTCCCAATTTTTTTGCCCGACTGGCCGAGCATCTGACCGAGGAACAAGCGGGCTTGCTCAAGGAGGTCGAACTGACCCGGAACAATGTTGAACACATCAAGGACATTGTGGCGATGCAGCAGAACTATGCCAAAATCTCCGGCGTGGTGGAAACGGTGAAGGTGGTGGACCTGGTGGAAGATGCCTTGCGGATGAACGGGGGTGCGCTGGCGCGGCATGACGTGCAGGTCACCCGGGATTTTCCCGCCGAGACCATCGAGATCAATGTGGAAAGACAAAAAGTCCTGCAGGTGTTGGTGAATCTGATTCGCAATGCCAAGTACGCGTGTGATGACGCCGGGCGGAAGGACAAGCGGCTGACGATGCAGGTGCGCGGGGCCAACGGCCGGGTGCAGATCGCGGTGAAGGACAACGGGGTGGGGATACCGGCGGAGAACATGACACGGATTTTCAATCACGGATTTACGACGCGCGAAAAGGGGCATGGCTTTGGATTGCACGGCGGCGCGCTGGCGGCGAAGGAGATGGGCGGCACCCTGAGCGTACACAGCAACGGCCCCGGCCAGGGGGCCACCTTCATCCTCGAACTGCCTTTGCAACCGGAGTCCGCTTCTGATTCGGACTTGAATTCCTCGGAGGACCAATGAAACCGTCCTTCCTACATTCTTGGGTCAAACGCCGGTGGCGGCGCCGGGCACAGCTGACGGGCATGGCGTTGCTTTGTTGCCTCCTGGTTTCCAAGGGGCTGGCTCAGAATCAGAACAAGGATCTCCACGAGTACGCCTGTCGCAGTTGGACGTACCAGAACGGGCTCCCGGTGACGAGTGTTCATGCCATCGCGCAAACCAAGGATGGCTATCTCTGGCTGGGCACCCCCAAGGGATTGGTGCGGTTCGATGGCGTGGATTTTGCCCTGATGGGGGCGCCCCCCATATCCGAACTGCGCAGTACCAGTGTGCAGGCCCTGTGCCCTTCCAGTTCGGGCGGCCTTTGGTTTGGGTTGGAGAAGAGCGCGTATGGTTTCCTTGCCCCTGACGGCGGGTGGCGGGTGGGCAAAGACGCACAAGCTGGATGGGATTGGGATGCGGCCAGCATCCTGGAAACCAGCCGGAAGACTCTCTGGGTGGCGGGCGAACGCGCCGCTTGGGGTTCCCCGGATACACTCAATCTGAAGCGGTTGTTTCCAGATGATGCGAATCTGGTTCATGTTGACAGCTTGCTGGAGGATTCGAAAGGACGGATCTGGCTCGGAACAACATTCCACGGCCTGTATTACTGGCAGGGCGGCAAACTCACCAAGTTTCCTGACCCGGCATTGGATGCCTGCATCATTCATGCTCTTGCCGAAGACAGGCAAGGTCGCCTCTGGATCGGCACGCAAGCTGGATTGTTGTGTTATGATGCCAATTTCAAACGGTTGCCGGTAGAATTCTATATTGAGGTCAATTGCCTGCTGGTGGACCATGCTGGTGAATTATGGGCGGGTACAATCGGGAGTGGCGTGGCCCGGGGCAAGGACGGCGTTTTTACCTGGCTGACAAAGGCCGACGGATTGACAAGCGATACGGTAATGGCCCTGGCGGAAGACCGGGAGGGCAGCCTGTGGATTGGTACCACAGAAGGATTGAACCAACTGGCCACCGTCAAATTCCAGACTTACGGATCGCAAAGCGGCATTCCCACGGCTCTTTCTGTGAGCGTGGCTTCGCAGAACACCCTCTGGGTGGGCACCGTCCTTGGCGCAGTGCATTGGCACGATGATCAGGCGACGATCTATTCCACCAACGCCGGTCTGGCTTATTTGTACGCCAAGCGGGTGTTGGAGGCGAGGAATGGCGATGTCTTTGTCACTTATGGCTACAATCTGATTGAAATCATGCATGACGGCAAAAGCGTGGCCCGACATGTCACTACCAACATGCCGGTGGCCATGGTGGAGGATGCTGGTGGAGTGATTGTGTCTGCGGGTGCCGAGTTGTATCGGGTGAACCGGGAACGGTTGGAGCCGTATTCATTCAAGGGCGGACGGAAGCCGGAACTCTATTGGATTTATAACCTGTCTCCGGGCCGCGACGGCAGCATCTGGGTTGCCTCGGTCAATGGTATCTGCCGGATCAAGGATGGTGAATTCAAACAATGGACCACGGCCGATGGATTGATGGATGGCAACGTGCGCTGGATCTGGGAGGAAAGCGACGGCTCGGTTTGGATTGGCATGGCCACCGGCATCGCCCGTCTGCGAAACAACCAGATTCAAAACCTGCGCAAGCAGGATGGCCTGCTCAACGGCGATATCTGGTCCATCATGCCCGATGATCTGGGCCATCTCTGGGTGGAAACCAAAATCGGCCTTTGCCGGTTAAACAAGAAAAACGTGGAGGATTTCTTCAATCACAAAACCACGCGCCTCGTATGCACAGCCTATGACGGCGCGGAGGCTGTCATACCAGCCGACAACGATCATCAGGAATGCTCGGCCTGCCGTACCCCGGATGGGCGCATCTGGTTTCCCACCGCGAAGGGGGTGTTGATGGTGGATCCCACGAACATCCCGGTGAATACCATCCCTCCGCCCGTGCATGTGCAACGTCTTCGTGTGAATGGCCAGGAGCTGTCACTTACCAACCAGATCACGGCCCGGCCCGGCCGCGGTGAAGTGGAGTTTTCGTACACCGCAGTGAGTTATATCGCCCCGCAAAAGGTCCAGTTCCGCTACCGTCTGGAAGGCTTCGATCGCGATTGGGTGGAGGCGGGTGACCGGCGCCTGGCGTTTTACACCAACCTCAAGCCCGGGCGATACCGTTTCCAGGTCATCGCGGCCAATGCGGATGGCGTGTGGAATCGGACCGGCGATTCTCTCGTTCTCGTGCTGGAACCTCATTTCTATCAGACCCTTTGGTTTTACCTGTTGAACGGCGCCTTGATTTG
>CAZKTW010000409.1:0-2925 GCA_964555775.1 uncultured Bifidobacteriaceae bacterium
GTCATCATCCAGCAGCAGGATTGCGGCACCACCAACGGCATCTGGGTCTCCGCCGTGTTCGAAGGCGAGGACGAAGTCGTGAAACTGGCCGACCGGCTCGTCGGCCGGTTTGCCTGCGACGACATCGTCAATCCAACGAACCCGAAGGAATTTCTCATTCACACCAACGAGGAAATTGACGAGGAAAAGGCCAAACGAATTGAAGTCGCGGGGATTGACCGCGTGCGCATCCGTTCGGTGCTCACCTGCGAAAGCAAGCACGGCATCTGCATTCATTGCTATGGCCGCAACCTCGCCACCGGCGGGCTGGTCAAGCTCGGCGAAGCCGTCGGCATCATCGCTGCCCAATCCATCGGCGAACCCGGCACGCAACTCACGATGCGGACATTCCACATCGGCGGCACGGCAGCCCAGGTGTTCAAAATTCCGCAGATCAAGGCCAAGCACGACGGCACCATCCGTTACAACGAACTCCGTCTGGTGGAACTCGAGGATGGTAACAACATCGTCCTGAACAAGAACGGCTCTGTTTCCATTGTGGCCGACGATGGCCGAGAACTGGAAAACCACGTCGTGGTCATCGGTGCGGTCATTTCCTTCAAGGAGGGTTCCAAGGTCAAGAAGGGCGAAACCTTTGTCCAATGGGATCCTTACAACGTGCCGATTCTCTCCGAAAAAGCCGGCAAGGTGAAATTCCACGACATCATCGAAGGCGTGACGATGAAGCAGGAAATGGACGAAACCACCGGCCAGGAAGCCATGGTGCTCGTCGAGCACAAGGAGGACCTGCACCCGCAAATCATCATCAGCGACGATTCGGGCGAACCGGTGGCAAATTATCCGATTCCCTCCGGCGCGCACGTCGTCGTCACCGAAGGCAGTAAGATCGTCGCCGGCACCCTGATGGCGAAGACCCCGCGCAAGACGTCCAAAACCAAGGACATCACCGGCGGTCTGCCGCGTGTGGCTGAACTGTTTGAGGCGCGTCGCCCGAAGGACGCGTCCGAAATCTCCAAGATTGACGGCATCGTGGACTTTGGCGCGAGTGTGCGCGGCAAGCGTTGCATCGTGATCAAGGATCCAAAGACCCAGGCGGAAGAGGAACACCTCATCCCCATCGGCAAGCACGTCATCGTCTTCAAGGGCGACATGGTGAAGAAAGGCCAGCAGTTGACCGAAGGCCCCATGGATCCGCACGAAATTCTGGAGGTCTGCGGACCGCAGGAATTGCAGGAACATCTCGTCAGCGAAGTGCAGGAGGTTTACCGCCTGCAAGGTGTGACAATCAACGACAAACACATCGAAATCATTGTCCGCCAGATGCTCCGCAAGGTGCGCATCACCGAGCCGGGTGACACTGAATTCCTTTGGGGCGAGCAGATTGACAAGCTGGCCTTTGAGGATGAAAACGAGCGGGTGGACAAGATGGGTGGCAAGCCGGCTGAGGCTTCACCGGTATTGCTTGGCATCACCAAGGCATCGCTGGAAACCGACAGTTTCCTGAGTGCTGCGTCGTTCCAGGACACCACCCGCGTCCTGACCGAGGCGTCCACGCGGTCACGCGTGGATTATCTGCGCGGCTTCAAGGAAAATGTCATCATGGGCCATATCATCCCGGCCGGCACGGGCTTCGACCGGCACCGCCGGGTGCAACTCAAGATGCTGGTGGAAATCGAGGATGTGCCGGAACCGGAGCAGCCGGTGGAAGCGGCCCCGCCGGCAGAGAATCCGTTGCTGGCCTGAGTGCCGGATAACATTTTACACAGGGCGTCTGAGGAATTCAGACGCCCTTTTTGTTTCAACCGCCAACGCCGCGGATTCAGCAGGCGCTGGATCACCAATCAACGTTTTATGGCCACATGGATGCAGTTTGACAGGCCTTCGGAAAAGCGGCGGAGGGCCGCCGCAGTCCAAGACCTGTCGGATTTTTCACTGACATTCTGATGCGGGAAGCGTCCTGGAGTGCGCCAGCCCTCTGGCGCTTTGTCAACCGACGCATGGTTGCAACTTTCTGGATGGATTCTTGTGAACCGATACAATATGAACCGCCATAGAAATGGATGGCAAAAACTCCGCAGATACTGCTTGCAATGAGCGTCAGTCATAACAAATCTTGTTGCGTGAAACGTTGTTCATAAATCGATGGATACCCCCGTTGAAATGAAAACGCCATTTCCACCAAGATTGCATCACGGTCTGCATTCATATGGAATTCTGGCCGCGCTCGTTTTCTTCATCCCCGACCTGCATGCCAGTTCGGGCATTTTTCCCGGGAAGGCCCAGAACAGTGTGCTGGCTGTGTACGCGGGGGTCGCCCTTTTTCTGGATGCACTGTGTGTGGCATGGCTGCTCCGCAAATTCCATCGGCCCCGTTATTTCATCCTGTGGGTTTGGGGGACGCATCTGCTGACGTTTCCCGCGTTCGTGGGTGTGATCTGGCTGCTGCAACCCCTGTTTCGCTATTTTACCATTGGCCTGGCGGCCGGATTGGTGGTGCTGGCGGAGGGCAAGCTGGTTTACCAGATTTGCCGGCGCCCAACGTCGTTGGCCCACCTGCCGTTGCCATCAGTGGGGGAATGCTGGTTTGCCGCCTTGATCGGCAACGCCTGTTCGCTCGCCGCCTTCTGGCTGTTGTTGGTCCCCATTTCCGCCCTGTTTGGGTGAAGGCCAGCTCCGCTCCGGCTATTGGTTCCGGGAAATCTCCGGTAATATGGAGTTGGTGCCACGCTATAAAAGCAGGTGACAGCACCGAATGCAATCGCGCCGGCCAAAAACCACGGTGAAACCCCAATCATCCGTTTTGCAATGGCTGGAACAATATTTTCTCAACTCACATGCCAGCCCTCATAGGGGTTACGGCAACTTGTTAGGCTGCCAGGAACAATTGTAAATAGATTGCATCGAACCTTTGATTGAACTTTTGGC
>CAZKTW010000410.1:0-2916 GCA_964555775.1 uncultured Bifidobacteriaceae bacterium
AAAATTATTTCCGCCTTTATCAAAAACTGGCCGGCATGACCGGCACGGCGGAAACCGAGGCGTCCGAATTTTTCGACATCTACAAACTCGGCGTCCTCGTCATTCCCACCAACCGGCCCATCGCCCGCAAGGACGGCAACGACGCGGTCTATAAAACCCGGCGCGAAAAATTCGCCGCCGTCCTCGACGAAATCAAACTCATTCACGCCCAGGGCCGGCCGATCCTGGTTGGCACGATTTCCGTTGAAGTCAGCGAACAACTGTCCCGGATGCTCAAACGCGAAGGCATCATCCATTCGGTGCTCAATGCGAAATATCATCAACAGGAGGCCGAAATTGTTTCCCGCGCCGGGCAGCGCAGCGGAGTGACCATCGCCACCAACATGGCCGGCCGGGGCACGGACATCAAACTGGGAGCGGGCGTGCGTTGGAACGTCGAGTGCAATCCGCACCCCGAAGGCAAGGGACAGAGATACAAACTGACCGAGGCGACCACGGGCGAAGTCCGGGAGATTGATTCAGGCAGTCCCGCGGCCACCGCCTTCAACCTCACGCCGCAGATAAAAGTTGCCGGCGGCCTGCATGTCATGGGCACGGAACGGCACGAGGCCCGGCGCATTGACCGCCAGTTGCGCGGACGTTGCGCCCGCCAGGGCGACCCTGGCTCGTCGCACTTTTTCATCTCCCTCGAAGACGATCTCATGCGGCTGTTCGGATCCGACCGGATTGTAAAAATGATGGAACGCATGGGTTTGGAGGAAGGCCAAGAATTGACCCATCCGTGGTTGAACCGCTCCATCCAGCAGGCCCAAAAGCGCGTCGAACAGCACAATTTCCAGATCCGCAAACGCACCCTCGAATTCGACGACGTGATGAACAAGCAGCGCGAAGTCATTTATGGCTTCCGCAATGAAATCATCAACGGCGAAGACGTGCGCGACCGCCTGATGGACATCATGGAAGAGGTCGTCGTGGACAAGGTGGCGCAATTCACGACGGCGGACTCCGAGTTCAGCGAATGGAAGACCCGGGCGCTGGCCGACTGGGTAAACCTGAATTTCCCCATCGGCCTGCCGGAAGCGGAAATTGCCAAAGCCGCCGATTCCGGGAAGGAATCACCCGTGCCCGGTTCGCTTTTTGACGGACTCAGCCCCGCGCAATTCGCCGTCTGTAATTTTATTTCCGACAGCGTCCGCAAGGCTTACGATATCAAAATCAGCTTCGAAAATCCGGACGCCTTGAAAGAAGTCGAGCGTTTCACGATCCTCAGCGCGATTGACCGGCTGTGGCAGGAGCATCTCTACGAAATGGACAGCCTGCGCTACAGCATCGGCCTGCGGGGTTACGGCCAGCGCGACCCGCTGATCGAATACAAGGCCGAGGCGTTCAAGATTTTCGACGAACTGATGGTCAACGTGAAGACGGAAATCTGTCACAATATTTTCCGCAGCGCCTCGAGCATGATGGCTTTTGAAAATTTCCTGAAAAACGTTCCCCAACAAACGCTGCATCAGAGCGCGAGCGCTTTTGGCGGCGCGCCCGCCGCGGATGCCTCCGGCAAAAAAGCCAGCGATGTCGTCAGCGAAGCCGCGGCGGCGGCTGAAAAAGCCAAACCGGTCCGCACCGGCCCCAAAGTCGGCCGCAATGACCCCTGCCCCTGCGGCAGCGGCAAGAAATACAAGCAGTGCTGCGGCCGGTAATCTTGGCGTTGAACCACCCGTTCGACGTTGTTCCCGGGCGCATCTGGACACTGTCCATGTCTGCGGTAGGGATATCGCGCTGCGATGTCCCCGCCTGCGAAGCAGCGGGCGGAACGAACGCCAATTAACGAACGGGGAATTTCGCCGCTGAACGCGGCACGGACGGCGCAGCGCGCCATCCCTACCAAGGACAGTCTCAAGATGCGCCGTTATTTCCTCACCCCCCAAAAAAACACTTGCCGGCGGCATGGCCTTTGCTATATTGCAAACGTTTTGCATCAAGGTAAATCCAGATTGGGTCGCTTTGGCAAACCGGCGCTCGCTGTTTTGTTGATCGGTTTGGTGTTGCTGCTGGACGCGATGGCGGCGGCGCCCGTCCTGCACGAACTGATTCACAAGGACGCGGAAAACGCCACTCATTCCTGTGCCGTTACCCTGTTTGCCCACGGACATGTTGAATCCGCCACGTGCGATATCCCGGCGATCCTGCCGGTGACTTTTGTTGAAGTTACTCCGTCTTTGGCATTTTCCACTTTCAACCCGACCCTTGAAAATCTTCCTCCGGGTCGGGCTCCGCCTGCTCTCTGCGCAGTTTCCTGATTCCTGTCGGCTTTGGACCAGTGTGAGTCGCCTTGTCCGAAGACGTTTATCCTAAACCAAATCTTTGTGGGTGCTGCGTGGCATTTCACAGAGCGCGAACCTTCAAGATTCGCGGAAGTTTTTCGAAAATTTAACTGGAGGAGGATTATGAAAAAATTTGCAGAAAAGAAATATGAAAATCGCAGAGTTTATTTGGCGGTGATTTCGTCGGCAGCGCTGTCCTGTGGTGGGATGGCGCTGGCTCAAATAAACGACGCGGCAATGACAAACGCCGCGGCTTCGGGAAACCCGACCAATGTGGTGGTTTCAGAAAATCCCACGAACAGTGTGACTGCGGCAAGCCCCACGAACGTCGTGGCTTCAGAAAGTCCGACGAATGTTGTGACTGCGGCAAGCCCGACCAATATCGTGATTACGGGAAGCCTCACAAAAATTGTGTCCTCGGAAAGTCCGACGAATGCCGCGGCTTTGGCAGGCTCGACCAATGTTTTGGCTTCGGGGAGCTCAACGAATGTCACCCAACTGGGCAATGTAACAGTCGTCGGCAAGTTGGACCAGGCACGAAACCTGATCCTGCCGGACCTGGGGGCGACGGCTTACTCGATCAGCAAGGAGC
>CAZKTW010000411.1:0-2903 GCA_964555775.1 uncultured Bifidobacteriaceae bacterium
GGTTATTCGCCGGTCTCGGCTTTTCCGGCGAAAAGATGCTGGAGTATGGCAAAGGCGATATTGCTGCGTTCCCCAAACCCGCCGGGATCGGCAGCCACTTTTTCCTGCGACTGCGCAATAATCACCACATCGTCACCCTCTGGCACAGCCCGGATGGGCAGCACTGGACGAGGTATTGGATGCAATTCGAAGTCTCCGGATATAACCATAACGTCGCGGGCGGATTCCTGAGCCTGCGTCCGGCCCTCTTTGCCGCGGGCACGGGCGAGGTTCGGTTTCGCGATTTCAAATATCGAGCGCTTCCTTGACGATCAAGGCAGGTCCGGTAAGCTGCCGCCTCAGAAACCAAAAAGAGAAACCAGCCATGCGCCCGATTTCCTTCTTCGTGATTCTGATCGCCTCGACGTTCTGTCTGGCGGCCAGTCCATCGTTCACCATTGATGCGTCCCACCCTGCCGGTCAAGTCAGCCCGAAGCTTTACGGATTGATGACCGAGGAGATCAACCACTCTTACGACGGCGGCCTTTACGCGGAGCTGATCTGCAACCGCGCTTTCCTGGACGACACCAATGCGCCGGTGAACTGGTCTGTGGTAACGAATGCGGCGGCGGCCGCGACCATTGCACTCGACCGGACAAATCCCGTGAATGACAAACTCCTGTCGAGCTTGCGCCTCACGGTGACGCAGGCGACGAAGGATCAGCCGGCGGGCGTCGCGAATAGCGGCTATTGGGGAATCCCGGTGCATCCCAAGACCCAGTATCGCGCTTCGCTGTGGGCGCGGGCTGAATCAGGTTTCTCCGGCCCGCTGACGGTTTCCATCGTGAGCGAGGATGGCCGCACAATTTACGCCTCGGGAAAAATGCCAGGGATCGCGCCCGAGTGGAAGAAGTTCGAAGTGACGCTCAAAACCGGCGACGTCGCTCCAACCGCGCAAGCGCGTTTCGTGGTGACGCTGGAGCAGCCGGGAACAGTCTGGCTCGGTCTGGTTTCGCTGTTTCCGCCAACCTGGAACGACCGCCCGAATGGTTTGCGCAAGGACATCATGCAGATGCTGGTGGACTTGAATCCGAAATTCCTGCGCTTCCCGGGCGGCAATTATGTTGAAGGCAACAAAATTGAAGACCGCTTTCCGTGGCAGCAGACGCTTGGCCCGATTGAAGATCGCCCCGGCCATGCGTGTTGCTGGGGCTATCGTTCGAGCGACGGCCTGGGACTGCTGGAGTTCCTGGAATGGTGCGAAGACATGAAAGCCGAACCGGTCCTGGCGGTTTATGCCGGTTATTCGCTCCAGGGCGATCACATCAATGCCGGCCCCGAGCTTGAACCGTTCGTGCAGGAAGCGTTGGAAGAGATTGAATATGTGACCGGCGACACCAATACCGTCTGGGGCGCGCGCCGGGCCAGGGACGGCCATCCCGCGCCGTTCAAGCTGAACTACGTTGAAATCGGCAACGAGGACGGCTTCGACAAGTCGCGCAGTTACGGCGGACGCTTTGCGCAATTTTACGACGCCATCAAAACCAAGTATCCACAACTCAAGCTGATTTCGAGCGATCCGGCGTCACAACTGGATGGCCGCAAGCCCGACATGGTGGACCGGCATGATTACAGTGCCACGGACGAGTTCATCAAAAAGTCGCGTGACTACGGCTCCGGCATGAACCGCCACGGGCCGGAAATTTTTGTCGGCGAATGGGCGGCGCATGAAGATGCGGCGGCCAAGCCCTGGGAAGCGGCGTCCAAAAAACTGCCGCCCACGCCCACGATGAAGGCGGCGATTGGCGACGGCGTGTTCCTGGCGGCCATGGAACGAAATGCAGACATCATCAAAATGCACTGCTACGCGCCGCTGTTGGTGAATGTGAATCCCGGCGCACGCCAGTGGCGGCCGAACCTGATCGGCTACGAAGCGCTCTCGGCTTACGGTTCGCCAAGCTACTACGCCATTCAGATGTTCAGCCGGAATCTTGGCAATGATATCCTGCCGGTCAGCTCAACGGGATCCCCCGTCCAAGGCTGCGCCACGCGCGACAGCAAGACCGGCGAGATCTTTGTCAAACTGGTGAACCCGGAGTTGACGCCGCAAGCGCTGCCCATCGTGATCCAAGGCGTCGCTTCGCTCGAATCGAAGGCCACGGTGATCACGCTCGCGGGAAATCCGGAGGACACCAATTCCATCACCCACCCAAGAAATGTCGTGCCCGTCACCACGACGCTGCGCGGCGTCAAACCCGGTTTCACCTACACGCTGCCGCCCACCAGCATCGTGGTCATCAAGCTAAAGGTGCGCTGATAAAATCTAACACCGCCAAAATTTATCCAAACATGACAGGAAACATTAACATGAAACGGATTTGCAGTATCGCTCTCGGCCTGGCGGCGTTCATCGCCACCACGGCTCTTTCCAACGCCGCCGCCAACGAAACCCCGAGGCTCATCTCGGCCGACCTCCAGCAAACGAACGGCCCGCTCGACACCATGTTCAAATTCTGCGTCGGCGCCGGCCGCGCAAATGAAGCCTTGCGCGCTGACTGGCAGCGGCAACTGACCATTGCGCATCGCGAATGCGGCTTCCAATACATCCGTATGCACGGCCTGTTCGACGATGACATGGGCGTCTATCGCGATTGGGGCAAATCCGAATACAACTGGCAATACATTGACGAAGTTTACGACTTCCTCCATCGCATCGGCATGAAGCCGTTTGTGGAATTGAGTTTCATGCCGTCCGGACTGTCCAGCGGCACCAACACCGTTTTCTGGTATCACGGCAACATCACTCCGCCGCGGGACATGACCAAGTGGGGAAATTTCATTCGCGCCTTTGTCGAGCACTTGAAAGAGCGTTACGGCGACGCCGAAGTGCGCACCTGGTATTTCGAGGTCTGGAACGAGCCAAA
>CAZKTW010000412.1:0-2898 GCA_964555775.1 uncultured Bifidobacteriaceae bacterium
TCGCCGACCACGCCGCCGCCGAGGGCGACGATGAAGGATTTGCGTTCGAGCCGGTGCGCCGCCAGCAGGTCATAGGCGGTCTGCACTGTCCTCAGGCTCTTGGCGGTTTCCCCCGCTGGAACCACAATCAATGAGGGAAAGAGACCCGCGTTCGCAAGGGAATTGAAAGCCACCTTGGCAAACCGTTTGCCGACGTTGGTATCAGTGATGATGGCACAGCGCGCACCCAGTTTCAGGCGGGCGCATTCACCGCCCAGACGCGCCAGCAGGCCAGCGCCAATTTTGATAGCGTAGCTGCGATCACCCAGTTGGACGGAAACCATGCGCACGGGTTTAGAATAAGGACTGAAAACGCGGTGTCAAAGTTTTGCCGGCTTTTTTGACACGCCTGGTATTATGTAACGTCGAGCCTGTGACCCGATCAAATCGGCGCACGGCGCCGACGCGACAATCAACCCGCACCCTTACCGCCTTTTTTGTTCCACCGGCGCCGGGTTCGTCCTAACCTTGGCCATGATTTCCACCATTTTTGTCTGGTTTGGGCGTTTCAAGGTTCCAACCAACATCGTCCTCTGGGGTATCTGCATAGCCTGCGTGTGCAACCTGGCAACCGGCGCAGAACCGGTCAGGCCCGGTTTCACCATTTTCCTGATCGGCGATTCCACCATGGCGGACAAGCCGTTGTTTCCGGCCAATCCCGAACGCGGCTGGGGGCAACTGTTGCCGATTTATTTCCAGGCCGGCGTACGGATTGAAAATCATGCGGTAAACGGCCGGAGCTCAAAAAGTTTCATTGGCGAAGGCCGGTGGACCACGGTCACGAACCGGATCCGGCCCGGTGATTTCGTCATCATCCAGTTCGGCCACAACGACGAAAAAAAGAACGATACCAATCGCTACACGGAGCCGTTTGGCAGCTTCAAAACCAACCTGGAAAGGTTCGTGCGCGAAACCCGGGCGCACCAGGCCACCCCGATCCTGGCCACGCCCGTGGCCCGGCGAAAATTCGACGGAGATGGCAAACCGGTGGACACCCACGGGGATTACGTGGCCGCGGTGCGGCAGGTGGCGAAGGAACAAACGACGCCGTTGCTCGACCTTAATCGCGACAGCGCGGAGCTGCTTGCCCGCCTCGGCCCGGACTCGTCAAAAAGATTGTATGACTGGATCCCGGCGGGTGAATTCGATCGCGATCCGAAAGGCCTGTCCGACGACACTCATTTCAACGCCTATGGCGCGAGCCGGATGTGCGACCTGGCGGTGATTGAAATTGAGACCAATGCTCCCGTGCTGGCAGTCGGATTGAAACAACATTCCGCCGTCGACATCAACCAGGCCGGGGTGGAAGAATAAACAGGAAAGCGGTGAAGACTGGGCTCTAAAAAAATCCCGACCGCAGGACGATGCGCCTTGTCCTGCGGGCGGGCATTGTAACCTCTCCGCGTTAATCGTAACTGGCGAGCGTCATCAGCCCTTCCGGACTGGCGCTGCCCGTGCCTTGAACAAAAACAATGTGTTGATATCCGAGATTCCGCAAGCCAACGAACAAAGGTGTGCCGCGAACCCGGAATTGGCTGCCGATTTGCGCCTCGGTGTAATTTTCCATCATCACCACAGCCGTCTGATGCTGGCCAAGCGCCTTGGCCTGGGCCAGGGCATTGTCGTATCCTTCCTGTTTGGAAGGTGACGGTCGGACAATCTGGCAGATGTTGTCGTCGAGGGATTTGATCACCAACGCCGTGTTGTCCGTATTATGAAACGCCTGGGGCGGCGGCGGGGTGGCGCAGGAGGTCAACAGGAAGGGCATTGCCGCAAAGGCCAATATGTAAATCCTCTTCATAAAATTCGGTTGATCTCGCTCTGTCAAAATCGCTGCATTTGTTTCCTGAGTCCGGTCAATTTCATTCGACCTCAGTCGTTTGCCAATGCATCCAGTGCAAATTCAATGCCATCGGCGGTTTGCTTCAAAACCTGAATTTAATTTGCCGGGTGTAATGCTTTTGGGCGGCAGAAATAATTTATTAGGCAGTAATAAATCCCGAAGCGTGGGTTGTCAGAAAATCAGACGCCCGGTTCAACCAAATTTTAGTAGTGGTTCGTTTGGGTGGGGCGAGGCTACTGACAAGCCGACCTGGGTGCGCTAAACGTAACGACGAAGGCTCGAGAGGGCTCGCGCCCCACCGAAAATTGAAAAACGCACCGCTACCCAAATTTTGAAGTCCAACCCTGGAACCGGCGGTCCCGGCAGCACTTTACAGGTAACGCAACAACAATCCCGGAGCGCAACCCAGCAAAATCACCAGCGCCGCCAGCAGCATCAGCGTCAGCAGCATGACCGGTGGCACCTTGATGGCGGGCGCACCTTCCGCGGCATCCCGCACGTAAGCCTGCTTCAACACCTGCAGATAGTAATAGAAGGAAACGGCACTCATCACGATGGCCAGGATCACCAGCCAGAGCAGTCCGAGATGATCGGCATCCACTCCTACCGTGGCACTGAACACCAGAAATTTTCCAATGAATCCCGCCAGCGGCGGAATGCCCCCCAGCGAAAGCAGAAATATCAGCAGGCACAGTGACAATCCCGGGGCTCGGCGGCCGAGCCCGGCAAAATTCGCGAGCGCGTCGCTGCCGGTCGCTTCTTCCACCACGGCCACGACGCCGAATGCGCCCAGCACGGTCAGGGCATAGGTGATGACATAAAACAACAGCGCGCTCAAGCTGGACGGAGTATTGGCGAGCACGCCAAGCAGCATGTAGCCCGCGTGGGCGATGGCCGAATACGCCAGGAGCCGTTTCACACTCGTTTGCACGATGGCCGTGAGATTGCCCAGCACCATCGAAAGTGCCGCCACCACGGCAATCACCGGCGTCCAGCCGGACACATAACCGTGCCAG
>CAZKTW010000413.1:0-2897 GCA_964555775.1 uncultured Bifidobacteriaceae bacterium
GACATCAGCTCGATTTCGAGAAGCCGATCATCGAACTGCAAAACAAACTGGACGATCTGCGCGAGCACCAGGGAAAGCATTCGCTGGACGTCAGCTTTGAGGAGGAAATCCAACTCATCGAAAAAAAGCTGGAGGAAACCCGGCGGCAGATTTTCTCGAATCTCAATGCCTGGCAGCGCGTGCAACTGGCGCGCCATCCCAAACGCCCGTACACGCTGGATTACCTGAAGAAATCCTTCACCGATTTTAACGAGCTGCACGGCGACCGGCTCTTTGCCGAAGATCGCGCCATGGTTGGCGGCTTTGCCAAACTGGGCGAATATCGCGTCGTCGTCATCGGCACCCAGAAAGGCCGGGACACGAAGGAAAACATCCTGCGCAATTTCGGTTCCGCCCATCCGGAAGGTTATCGCAAAGCGCTGCGCCTGATGCGATTGGCCAATAAATTTGGCCTGCCAATCATTACGCTTATCGATACGGCTGGCGCCTATCCCGGTGTTGGCGCGGAAGAACGCCACATCGCCGAAGCCATCGCCGTCAATCTCCGCGAGATGACCCTGTTTGAAGTGCCCATCATCGCCGCGGTCATCGGCGAAGGCGGTTCGGGTGGCGCACTGGGCATTGGCGTGGCTGACCGCGTGTTGATCATGGAAAACGCCTATTACTCCGTCATCAGCCCCGAGGGTTGCGCGGCCATTCTTTGGGAAGATCGCGCCGCGGCGCCGAAGGCCGCCGAGGCCCTCAAGATCACCGCCAGGCATCTGCTCGAACTAGGCCTCGTGGATGAAATTGTTTCCGAACCGCTGGGCGGTGCGCACAATGACAGCGCGGCCGCCGCCGCATTGTTGAAGACGCATCTGCTCAAAAACCTGAACGAAGTGGCGGCAATGTCAGTCCCCGAACGACTGAAAAAGCGTTACGATAAATTCCGCGCCCACGGGCACTATGTCGAAAACACCGAACCCTCCGTCAACGGAGAGGTTCCCCAGGCATCGGCCGCGTAATTCCCAGTGCTCTATCCGATCACCTTTTATCCGATTTTCAAGGAGCGCGTCTGGGGCGGACGCGAAATGGAACGGCTCTACCAAAAGCAACTGCCCGCGGACCGGCCAATTGGCGAATCGTGGGAAATCAGCGACCGGCCCGGCGACACCAGCATCATCGCCAACGGTCCGCTGGCCGGAAAAGATTTGCGGTGGCTGATGGAAAATCACGCAACTGAAATTCTCGGCAACGCCAAACCGGCAACAGGGAATCGTTTTCCCCTGCTCTGCAAAATTCTCGATGCGCGCGAAAGACTTTCCCTCCAGGTTCATCCACCAGCGAACAAGGCTGCCGAACTCGGCGGCGAGCCAAAAACCGAGATGTGGTTCATTGCCGACGCCGAGCCGGGTGCGGAACTGTATGCCGGACTCAAACGCGGCATCACGCGCACGGAATTCGAGAAAAAAGTCCGGACCGGCGAAGTGGAGGAATGTTTTCACCAGATCCCGGTGCGGGCGGGCGATGCCATGTTTCTGCCCAGCGGTCGCGTCCACGCCATCGGCGCCGGCTTGGTGATTTTTGAGATCCAGCAAAATTCGGACACGACCTACCGGGTGTTTGACTGGAACCGCGTGGGCCTTGATGGCAAACCACGTGAACTGCACGTCCCCCAGTCGCTGGCCAGCATTGATTTCAACGACTTCGAGCCAGCCCTGGCTCCAGGTCGGTTCACCGGCAACACAGTCAAAGTCCGGCCGCTGGTGAATGATCCGTTGTTTAACGTCGAAGCGCTGGAAATGAAATCCGGTGCGAGTATGAATTTGATGTCGCGCCAAATGCAAATCATCGCTGCCGTGCGTGGCCGGCTTGAAATGCAAGATGGTCCGGTTTCCGTGAATTTATCCGCCGGACAATTCTGCCTGATCCCGGCGAGTTTGGAGCAGACAAAGGTTTCTGCGAAATCAGACTCTGCCTGGTTGCGTGTCAAAACTTAGATCCACGACAAATCTCTGTTGCTCGAAAGAGGCCCTTGGTTTCTCGCTATTCGTAGGAAGTATAGATCGCCATAATGTGATTACCCCTGTTGTAAACAACGTCCAAAGGCGCATTCCAAAGGATCAAATATTGAACCATTTTTTCACCCTCGCCCAACTTGTAATCCTTTCCCCAATTTGATTCGCTCGGTGAAATTTGCCGTATTGAATACAAGTGGAGGTATTTTTCGAGCTCGGCACGGGTGGTGGGTTGAGCCTTTGACCACTTATTTTCCAAATGGCACGCATAGAAATATGGCGTTACAGCAAAACTAAATACCGCCAGCAACAAAAAAATTAGTGTTAAAATAGAGCAAACTGTGCGGCGAAGAATTCGATTTGCAATGAACCGAACGCTTAAAACGAATCCTGCAATAACCATTACCGGGAAGCTGAGAACGAAGATTACACTCAGGTAGTCAGCGTGCATAACAGCCTTATTGCTTGCGGAACATACATTTCAATTCAACGATAGATCCTCCGGCAGTTGCGAGAGCAGCTTGTTTTTCCAGCCGCCCTTGCTCTTCAGGATTTTTTGCCAGAGTTGCTCGGGCGGGGTTTCGAAGACGAGATCGAGTGACGCCGGAAAGGTGAGCCACGCCTTGCGTTTCATTTCGCTCTCGAGCTGGCCGGGCGACCAGCCGGCATAACCGGCGAACATTTTGACCTTTTTTTCCAGCGAAAATGATTCGCCGATTTCCACCAGCTCATCGAGCGAATGGCCGAGGCTCAAATTGGGGAAAACATTCGCGTCGGGAATAAAATTGTCCGCATGTAAAAAGCTCAACGCGGTCGGCTGCACCGGCCCGCCCAGAAACAGCGGTGATTCCCGGAGCATATCCGGCAGGTCCGCCACGAGCACTTCCCCCACCTTGTTGC
>CAZKTW010000414.1:0-2888 GCA_964555775.1 uncultured Bifidobacteriaceae bacterium
ACCCCGTTTTCCGTGAGCCAGATCACGACGGGCAACAACATTCCGAACCTCTACCGCGATTGCGGCACTTCCTTCTATAATCCAAATCTGGGATACCGCAATTTAGCGGATGGCCTTCATCAAGGCGTTACTTTCGATGCATTCCATTTTGAATCAACCGGCCAAAAACGCCGCCTTCAATCCAGACCGCTGTGAACGCGGGAGGGAAATACATTTTATGGGCGCGCTCCGAGAATGATAACGCCAATGACGGCCAGAATTACATCTGGGGCAGCACGGTCTTTAATGCCGGGAACATCCTGAACATCACGACCTCGGACTAATCCCTTTTATGAGTGGCCGGACACTCCGTCCGGCCACTCATTTGAAATCATCATCTGGAAGCGCGCGCGCGAAGAGTCATCGTAACGCACCTGCGGACGCAGGCGGTTGCCAAACATCGCAGGCAAAACTGAAATCTTTTTTGCCAGCAATTCCAACTGCGTGGCAAATCAATCGAACACCGCGTTGCTATGGTTTCTCCGGAGGCGCATTTGTGGCCTCGGCTTCTTGTTTGGCCTTGAATGCGGCCTGGGCACGCTCGGCTTCCACGGCTTCAGCTTCGTTGGCTGCCACGTCCGCCTTTAGTTTTGGGTCAAGGATTTCCACGTCCGCTTCCTTCCACAATTTTCTGATGTAATCTGGCGCCAAGCTTCGTTGCTGGTCTGCGATCAGTGCCTTTTTGAGCGTGTCTGCGATGTCGGCAAAGGCGACCTTTTTAAGCGGAATGATTTCGAGCAACTGGAAAAAACGGTAGCCTTCCTCGTTGGTCATCACTTCGCTGATTTGATTGGTTTGCTTGGAAAACGCCAGATCACCAAATTCCATTTCCTCTCTTCGGAAGGAGAGCACGTCACCGTCATCCTTCGAGATGGGGTCTTCGTTGTATTGTTTGGCCAGCGCGGCAAAATCTTCGCCGGCCAGCGCCCGTTGGTGCAAATCGAAAATCTGCTTGTGCTTGGCCTGGATCACGGCCTCGGGCAACGGCGGCGCGCTTGAGTGGGCAAAATCGGAGGTCGTCAAGAGCACCAGTTCGCGCACCCGCGCCCTGGCGGGATGGTCATACGACCCCGGAGGATTGCTGTCGAAAAGATTTTTTGCATCGGCGTCCGTCACCTTGATCCCCAGTTGCCGCGTCAGCGATGCCTGGGCCGTATCCTCCTCGAAAAACATGCGGCGCAAATCGTCCGGAGTCATGTGGGTCGCCTGCAACCGGCGCTCAAACTCTGCCGGGCTCAAAGTTTTCAAAATGTCGGCGAATCTCTTTTCGGCGGCCTGTTTTCCCGCCGCCTTTTCCGCAGCGGTGGCTTTTTGCAGCACGAGCTGGATTTCAATCAATTGTTCGATGACATGAATTTCCGCATCCGGCGGCAGTTCGTCCTGGGGATTGGCCCTGGCGGTGCTCAACACCTGGTCCATGTCACGCCAGGTGATTGCAAAATCTTTGCCCCGGGCCACGACCGAATCTTTGGCGTTTGCGGTGAGATCTGAATTTGTGGCGCTGGTGCTGGTTCCGGCATTGGCGCGCGGCAACATAATCAGGGCGATGACCAAGGTGGCGAAAGAAAGCAATTTCATCATTTTTGCATTTTGTCCAGGCGCGGCGCATTTCGGGATTCAGAGCGCCACCGGTAATTCTTTGCATTATGTGGATTAAAGCGTGCCGGCGCAATGGCCGTCGCCGGATTTGGCATCGGTAGAACTCCCGATGGCATTATTCAAAATGTAACTTATGATGGGCATGTTTTCACCTTATATGTCAGACCGTCATATTTGGCGCCCTTGCAGGGCGGCGCGAATGTTCGCGTGAAGGCAAATTAAACCTCAAACAAACAACATAAATCAAATGATTAGCATACAAAAACTATCAAGCGTGGTTGCCACGCTTTGCCTCGGTGTCGCCAGCGTCCAAGCGGCGGGCCACACCTATACCCTTAACAACATCGCTTCCGGAAACTGGACTACCGCAAACGTCCGGACCGCCAACAGCTATCTGATCGGCCACAATGCCCAGCACCCCGTCATATCGAGTGCCTACTTTGAATACGATTTCACCCCCGCCAAGGGCAAAACCGTCACCAGTTGCGGCGTGCTCATTGCTGGCAGCACCGACTACAGCATCAATAGTTATTGGGGCAAGCCTGACAACGGGAACCCCTCACACATACAATTCAAAGTGGGGAATGCTGGCATGAACGTCGCCAAAGCTACCGTGGCCCAAATCACGACCGGCAATAACATCGCCAATCTCTGGCACTACCAGTGCGATGCCAATCAAAACACGGACGGCGGATACGACTGGGTTGGCGACGGCCTTCATAAGGGTTTAGTCTTTGACTGCTTGAATTATGAAATCAACGGCACGGCTCCCAAGCGGATCCAAGCTGCTGTGAATGCAGGCGGTCTTGAAGTCATCTGGTGCAGCGAGCGTTATGACAAGGATATCAACGGCAACACTCTCGCGGTGAACTACATCTGGGGCAGCACCGGTTTCCTGGCCTCAAACACCTGCATCATCACGACCTCGAACTGAACAGTTGTCATGGATGCGAGAGTTGCTGAAACAATTCTCAATTCCCATTCATTGAGTGGCCGGACGAATCGTCCGGCCACTCATTTGAAATCATCATCTGGAAACGCGCGCGCAAGGAGTCAACGTAAAAAAGAATGCACAAAACAAATGAAAATAAAACAGCACCTATCAACTGGAGTGGCGGCAGCGAGTCTGTTGTGCCTGGGGATGGCCAACCTTCAGGCGGCAGGACACACTTATCACCTTGCCAACCTCGCTTCTGGAAATTGGAATGATCTGAACCAGCGTCAGGCCAATAGTTATCAAATCGGCTTTT
>CAZKTW010000415.1:0-2861 GCA_964555775.1 uncultured Bifidobacteriaceae bacterium
CGTCTTTGAATTGGTTGGCCTCGGCCTGCAATGTTTCCAAGTCGCTCATTATATTCTCCTTTCGACAGTTTGGTTATGGTTTTGTGTCATCAGATTTTTCGCCTTGTTGCCGTTTCCGTTTCATCGCCAGCAGTCGCTCGGTGGTGGACGCCGGGGATTCTTGCTCCGGGGCAGCTTCGGCAACAGAAGTCTTTCGCGCCGGGCCGGTTTGCGGCGCCGGTCGCGTCGAGGCCGGCGATGAAATGACCGGCGCCGGCTTGCGGCCCGCATCGGTTGTCTCGCGCACTTTTTCCTTGAGCCGCAGCAACGCGCCGAGCGTTTCGGTTGATTCCGTCTTTTTACCCGCGCCGAACCAGCCCCGCACCACGCTCCAATCCAGTTGTACGCGACGCACGCCGACATCCAGCGGAATCAGGCACGCCAGCAGAATCAACAGCCAATCCATGATGGGCCGGGATGTTTCCTTCGGCTCGCGCGGGACAGTGAACAAGTCCTTGCCGGTTTCCTGGCCGGAAAGAATTCTTCCTCCGGTGCGGTCCGCGATTTGACGCAAGGTGATGGGATCGGACCGGAACCGGAGATATTCGGATGAATAGGCGATCACAAATCCGCCCAGCGTCTGCTCGTTGCGTCCGCCGCCGACGCCCGCGACTGCAACCTGGTATCGGCCCTTGCCCCAGAGCGGGAACCGGCCTTCGTAACGTCGCGGGCCGGTCTGTTTCAGCGACAGACTGGTCTCGCGTTCGTCCGGTCCGCTGATCTGCCCCTGGATTTCCAGCATGGATTCCTGGGGATTATAATCTTCGACCTGGATCACGCCTTCATCGCCGGCGGCAAATGTCTGCAGATTCAAATCGGAATGCTGCTCCACGCGCGAGATTTCGATCATGAGCTGCTTGACGAACGCTTCGTATTGGCTCCATTGAACCCAGTCCGAGCCCCAGTTGGGCGACAGGTCCGAGGTGAACGCCGCCGCCGTGCCCAGCCCGAATCGCCACGTGGACAGCACCGGGTTGATTTCATCCTTCGACGGTGCCTTGAGAATGGTGATGGAGCGGGCCTTGGGCGTGGTCAAAACGTATGCGTGCAACGGCGGCATCGAACCAATTCCTTTGAGCACCGGCGAAGAAAATTCCACCGTCGGCACGAACGTGGTGTTTTGAATCATGCTTCGCTTGAGCGTCTTTGCCTCCTTGATGAAAATTGACGGCAGCTCGTTCGGATCCATCACGAAATAATGGCGTCCGCCGGTGACGCTGGCCAGCGCCTGCATTCCGGGAATGTCCACGCCACCATGCGGATTGATGACCACGGTCGAGACGCTGACTTTTTCGGCGACGAATTGCTGGACGAGTTCCGGCGTGGGCGGCGACGGGTCGCCGTCGCTGATGATGATCATGTGCTTGGTTGCGGCGTCGCTGGCTTTGAGGCCGGTCAACCCCATTTGCATGATGCTCTGGAAACTCGGCATGTCGCTCGGCTCGCATTGATTGATCAAAGCGACCATGTGCTCGTAATCGCTCGCCGGCGTCAGCGGAAAAACCCACTGGTCGCCCCACTGATTTCCGCCGCTGCTGCCGAAAATCAGCAGCCCCGCCTCATCCTGCGCGCCGAGCACGCGGATGGCTTCCTTCGCGATGCGTTTGGCCCAGACGTTGCCTTCGGGAAATTCGCAGGTGTGCAGCACGATGGCCAGCGCGCCCTTCGGCATGACTTTTTTCTGCTGAATGTCCATGTCCACCGGCAACGCCTCCTCGACCGGCGTGCGATGATAGCCGCCCGGCCCGAAACTGTTCTTGCCGCCGACCATCAGAAAACCGATGCCCTGGTTGTAAACGGCGTCGTGCAAGGAGTGCATTTGCACCGGGTCGAAGCTGTCCGCCGCAACGTTCACGAACACCACGCAGTCGTAAGGCATGAGCGACATCGCATCGCGCGGAAATTCGAAGGACGACCGCGCATCGACCAGGCGCTTGGCGTCCTTGAGCGCTTTCACTAAAGTTTCATAATCGCGCGGATCGCCTTGCGGATCGGTCACCAGCAGCACCTTGCCTTCGCCCTTCAGATAGAGAAAGTTGATCGCCGTGTTGTTTTCCTGCCAGCCGTCCTGACCGGGCGGCGGCTCAATCGTAGCGATGTATTCGTAATAGCCGGGTTCGCGGAAGTAGAGCGGCAGGGAGTAACGGTTCTTGCCTGCGTCGTAATGAACGTTTTGTTCGGCGATGACTTTGTCGTTTTCGCGCAGAACCAGTTTCCCGTCGCCCGGCTGCAACGAATTCAACAGGACGCTCGCCTCATAGGTTTCACCGATCCTGACCTGGCGCGGAAGATCGAGCCGTTCGAGCCAGACTTCGTGCTGGTAATCATATTGGACGGGTAACACGTCCACGGCCACGTGGCGCGATTTGAGATCATCCAGGATTCCGGCGACGTTGCCTTCCGTCCCCACCCCGTCGCTGATCAGCACGACGCGGCCCTGTTTGTCTTCCGGCACCACCGCCGCGGCCAGCGAGAGTGCCTTGGCGATGTCGGTGCCGTCCTTGGCGACGCGCGCGTTAATCACCTCAAACGGGAAACTCAACCTTGGCGGAAGTTCCACCGCCGCGTCGCGTCCGAAGACCACCAGACCCGCTTCGTCTTTTTCCGGTTTTCCGCCGGTCGTTTTCAGAATGTAATTCAGCGACCGGTCTGAAACCTTTTCACCGATCGAGTCGGACACGTCCAAGGCATAAACGAGAGCCAGTCCGTCGGTTCGCCAGACCACTCGCGGCTCGGCCAGCGCGAGGATGAAAAGTCCCAGCACCGCTAAACGAACCAGCAGCGCCACAGTTGACCGGATTCCGCTCAAGCCGCTGTAGCCG
>CAZKTW010000416.1:0-2833 GCA_964555775.1 uncultured Bifidobacteriaceae bacterium
TCAGGGTTGTTTCAGAAAGCCCGATTCATCGCCACCCGTTAGTTGACCAACCGCAGGTGGAAGAAGCGCTGGGTTGAAGCGCCAAAGTCATTCGTGAGCGTCAGCGTTCCACCCATACCGCCCACCGGGACGCCCAACGGCATCCAACTCGGCGCGGCCAGATCGTCTTTATATTCGAGTTGATAAGCCTGCCCCGACGCCGACGGCCAGTTCAGGATGATATTCGTCCCCGATCTTTGGATCACCAACGGCACGGGGGGTTGCAAAACCTCGGCCGAAAAACTCAAATTGTCCATCCCCAATCCTTGCGCTTTGCCGGTCGCATCGGTCATCTGCCAGACCAGCCAGAGTGCCGTTCCCGCAGGCCAGTTGGTGATGACCTGATTCAACACGCTCAAATTGGTTTGGTTGATTGGCGCCGTGCCGTCCACCGCCAATCCGTCTTTATCGGCCTTGACGGTCGGGAAATTTACATTCAATGCCGGCAAAAATGCCGTTGTTACGGTGGGCCAATTGTTGCTCGCCGTCGGATCAATCGAGTAATAAAACTGCAAGGTCTTGGCCGTATCGGATTGGCGCCAGACTTCACCGGTAAATTGCAGGCTGATGAAGTTCAGATTCATGCCCGTGCCATTGATGAGTTTGACCCCGAAGGCCGTGCCCCCGGTGGAACTCGTCGCCAGTAACCCCAGCGCCCGATTGGAGCTGTTCGGCAAGCCAAAACTGATCTGGCCGCCGGTGGTCTGGTCACCGTCGGTCGCGCCGAACTTCGACCCGAGCGCTGCCTTCCCATACCACCCATTCATCGTCGGAAGCCCCAAACCACCATTGCCGGAGGTCATTTGCGGAAACGCGAAGTCAAATGGATTGGCCAGTGAATAAACCACGCCGTTGTTGATGAACGGATTACCCGAATTGACCGAGATCGCACCCGGATTGGGCAACGCATCAAAGTTTTGCGAGTAAATCATGCCAGGCGTGCCGTAAATGATGGACGATGGCGGTTGTACCGCGCTGCCGTTGTTGGCCCCGCCGGGCGTTGGATAATAGAAGACCTGACGTTGAAAGCTTTGCCCATTGGGGAAGGAACCATACGAGCGATCCGCCGTCAGGTTGTTGTAATTCACATAATCCAGAACCTGCAGTTGATTACCATTGGCGACCCGGGTCAAGGCCAACGAACCACTTCCGCCGGGCAAAGCGAAACCGGCGTGCCATTCATTCGTCGTGGAAAGATTGGTCAGGCCGTCGGCAAAGATGACTTCAAACTGGCCGGCCAGGATGATGGTATTCGTCGGGAACGCCCACTGCGTCAGGTTGGTGTAATTGTTCGCCAGGTAAAGGCCGTTGAGCGAAACGTTGGTGGCGCTGGGATTGTAAAGCTCCAGCCAGCTGGTGCGCAGACCGGCACGATTGGTGAGGCCCGTCAGATTGTCAGCTTCCAATTCATTGATCCACAATGGCTGAAACGGCGGCAGCACCGCGGCGACACTATTCGCCCGTCCCGGCGTCAGGGCGCTAACATTGGTTGCCGGTGCCGGAATCACATTGGTAAGGATGCCGGAGCCGGACAAGCGCAACGTGAGCGGGCCGCCGTTGGTGCTCTGCAGATACCAGAAACTCAAGGTGTAAGTCGCGTTGCCCGTAAGCCCGGGTGAAATCGTCTGCCAGATCGCGCTGCTTTGCGTGGTGCCACCACTGGAAGCAACGACATGCAGACTGGCGTTGCCCGAATGCTTGATCGTGGTGCTCAGTGCCGACGCGCTCAAATTCGCAGAAACCGTCCAGGGCCCCGGAAAACCCGACTCCAGATCGCCGTCCGGCAAAACATTTACCCCCGCTTCAGGGACGCTGCCGGCCACCAGCTTGACGTCGTCAACGTAAACATCGCCGGCGGATTGCAGATAGAGGTAAAGCGTGGAACTGGACGCCGTACCGGTTGCGGTCACATAGACCCATTGCGGCGTGGGCTCAACGTTGGTTTGAACGGCAATCCAGTTGCCAACCCGCCAGTTGTCCTGGCTGGCGTCAACCAACTGCAAGGCCGACCCGGTGCCGTAGGCATTCGTCGGCCAAGGCAGCGTGTTGTCATACTTTACTTCTGTCACAACCAGGTTATTTGTCCCGCCACCCCCGGGTCGTATTATTGAAAGTGGCTGGCCTGGTTGCAACGTTCCGTCGAACGTGTCAAACACCGGCGTGGTCGCCCCATATGCTCCCGCAAAGGCGGCAGCGTTTGCCGCCAGCACCAGGAAATTCGTCGGACCAATGATCGAGCCGTTTGGAAAGGTGTAGGCCAAGCCCTGAAGTTGCCAACCGGATAAATCAAAAGTAATGTTGGCGGAAGTGTTGTAGAGTTCCACGAATTGCCCGCCGGGAATTGCCGGGTCATACATGATCTCGTTGAGCACGATCCGCCCTGCCGGAGAAGGATTGGTTCCATTATAGACGACGCCAACACTGCCGCTGTCGCCCGGGACGGGCTGGCCGTTCCGGTCCACTCCAATCACACTTAAGCTGTTGGTTCCGTTGACCAACGGGTAAGTAACGGTCCAACCGGTCAAAGTGGTCCAAGTCAGCGGATAGGCTACGCCGTTAATCCACACGGCCGTCACGTTGACGGGAGCGCTACCGGTCACATAGGCCAGGTTATTGGTGACGGTCACGCCGGGATTCACCGTGAAGCTGGTTGCATTCACGCCAGCCAGTTGCGAGGCAATGCTGCTTTGCGCCTGCGAAAGCCAGGGTTTTATGTTCGTGTCGGGATTTTCAACATTAAGGCCGTTGGCGATGAAAGCATTGTATTTGGCGTCGAACAAGTTTCCGGGGTAGG
>CAZKTW010000417.1:0-2824 GCA_964555775.1 uncultured Bifidobacteriaceae bacterium
TCCTGCGTGTTGTTGCTGTGGGCGCCACCAATGACAATGACCGCGTCACATTTTTGGGCGAGTTCAACCGCCGCATTCTGCCGCTGCTTCGTCGGCTGGCAGACGGTGTCAATCAAACACACCTCCGACCGCGGAAATCGTTCCCGGATCAACCGGACCAGATGCCGGACCTTTTCCACCGGCTGGGTGGTTTGGGCCAACACGCCGAACCGTCGCTGAGCTCGAAGGCCGGCCACGTCCTCCGCGCTCAACACCACGTCGAATTCATCCAGATCTCCGGTCAGGCCGCGCACTTCAACGTGATCATGCCGGCCGATGATGACGGGGTGATAGCCTTGGCGCACCAGCTTGGCCAGGCTGCGATGGGCGACGTGCACCAGCGGACAAGTGGCTTCGATCACGTTCAGTCCGCGGGCGCGGGATTCGTTGATTGCGCGTTCCGACGCGCCGTGAGCTGAGACCATCACCGTCCGGGTGCCTACCTCCGCCGGTCGTTGCTCAATGCGAATGCCCTGGGCGCGCAATTCCGCCAGCACGGTTTCGTTATGGACGAGGTCGCCCAAGATGGTGAGCGGGCTGTGTTTCGCGGCTCCCAGCGCCAGCGCGATGGCGTCCTTCACCCCGAAACACATGCCCAAATGGTCTGCCTGGATGATTTTCATAAAATTTAGCTTTGTATCACAAAGTAAAAGACCGCGATCGTTTCAATCTGTTCAAACATTTTTTATTTTGCCTTGTTTTGCCGGACGATTTGCTCCAGCAGATTGATATAATCCGCAAAGGCCTTGCGGCCTCCGGCCGTGAGCGAGCAGGTGGTGAGCGGGCGGTTGTTTTGATACGACTTGGCCACGGCCACGTAGCCTTCCTGCTGCAAGGCGCGGATATGGGTGTTGAGGTTGCCGTCGGTCATGGCCAGCGCGTCACGCAGTTCGGTGAAGGACAGTTCCGGCGAGGCGGCGAGCATCGACATGATCGCCAGCCGGCCCTTCTCGTGGATCACGCGGTCGAGCTGTAAAAACGGTTCCGGATTCACGCCGCATTCGTCCCCTTCTCGGTCAGATACAGATACGCGCCGTAAATCAGGTGCAATACGCCGAAGAAAAAGCCCATCAGCCAGTACGCGCTCAAATCGACTTCCGGCCGGAAAATCCCCAAAAACAAAAGGCTTCCGCAAGCCAGTCCGATATAAATCCAGCCAAATAATTTCACCCCACGAGGTATGAAAAATCCCGCCGCATGGAGGGCGCAACCGTAAAACAACATCCAGATGAAGGTCAGAACCACCGCGTTGGCCAGACCCGCCAAAACAAATACAAAACCCAGACACATTCCCGCCGTCAAAGGCGGCAGCAGGGCCTGGGTTACCCGGCGTGTCGGTGGCGACCAGAACGGCTCATGATCCCGGAGCGCCTGCCGCCGGGTGATGAGCAGGGCGCCGGTCACGGCTGCAAACGCGGTGCCCAGCCAGAATCCACCGAACTCCCGCGGTGAATCCAGATGAAGAACCAAACCCACCGCCGCGGCGAGCACGCCCATAAAACCGGCAAAAAGCATGATCGGGGCGAGCGCCCGGCGATACAAGGCGGAACGTTCCATCAAGGTGCGGATGGTTTGCAAATGCTCAAGGGCCCAATTAGATTCCATGCCGATAACTTTGCATCACAAAGCACACTTGGCAAGTGCGATTTCCAGGCTGCCTCCTCATGGGGTGGCGGTCGCAGCGTTCCCACCCGGCGCCGGACGGAACCGGGGCTAATTTTTACCGCCTTGCTTTCCCCTCGCAATCCGCGGAAAATTTCCATGTCATGCCGCCGCCCAAAAGAATTTCTTCCCGCCAGCGGGTGCTGGCACAATGGCGGGGCGTGGACCTCTCCCCGCTCGAAGCGGCGTCTGCCGCGCGGGCGCGCCGCATCGGCGATGTGTTGCCGCGCGTGACGAAGGATTTGCGCATGGACCAGCGCCGGGCCGAGGCGGAGGTCGTCAAAGTCTGGAATTCCCTGATCGACCCAAACATCGTGGCGCATGCGCAACCGGCGGGGGTTCGGAACGGCACGTTGTTTGTGAACGTGGACAGCAGCGTGTGGCTTTCGGAAATTGTCCGTTACCGCCGCCGGGAAATTCTCGACCGGCTGAAACACAGCTTTGGTCCGAATTTGATCCAGCGCATTTCGTTCCGCGTCGGCTGACCGCGGCCGCCGCGTTTTGCGTTTGATGTGGCGTAAATCTCAAGGCGGCTGCCCATGCCCTCCCCTCAACAGGGTGAGTAGGTGAGTTGCGTCTCCATCAGACTTTGTGGCGCTTTGATGGACGCAACAAGGGGTCAGGATTTTTTACCGCTGTCTGCCTTCGAGGCTCCGGGGGGCGCTGGTCACGCCGCCGTCCATCAGCAGCCGGCGATCGCGCGAGCGGGTTTCGCCCACGGCCGTGACGCGGATGGCGGCCTCGTCGGTGACCGGGCATTCATGTTCACAAATGCCGCAACCGATGCACAACGCCGGATCCATGTAAGGCTGACGCAACGTGATGGGATTGCCGTCGCGCTTGGTAAAGGTGACTTCGCGCGAATAAATCGCCTTCGGTGACACCGGACAAACCTCCTCGCAGACCACGCAGGGGGTTTCCATGGCCCACGGCAAGCAACGGCCGCGGTCAAAAAAGGCCGTGCCCAGCCGGATGGGACCTTCCTTCTCAAAAGGTCCGGTGCCGGTCTTTTCTTCGATCGAAACGCGCTGGATGGCGCCGGTGGGACAAACCTGGCCGCAGAGCGTACAGTTCACCTCGCAGTAACCGATCTTCATGTTGAGGATCGGCGTCCAGATGCCTT
>CAZKTW010000418.1:0-2811 GCA_964555775.1 uncultured Bifidobacteriaceae bacterium
ACCCGCGACCAAAGCACCGGGGAAAAGAAAATCTATGTGGATGGCAACTTTGAAACTTCCGAGATCGGCACCACCAATCCGCTCAACGGAAACAACTACAACCTCACCATCGGCGGTTGGGCTTACATTCTTGAAGTCACCAGCACGGTCACCAATTATTCGAGTTACAAAGGGCTGCTGGACGACGTGCAAGTTTATTCCGGGGCCTTGTCCGATACCGACGTCGCCGCACTTTATGCCAATCCGGGAACGACAATTCCTGATGTCGCGGGCAGCGGCACGGCCGGGCTGGTGGTGCATTATGACTTTGATGAAGGCACGGAACTAGCCGCCGACGTTTCCGGCAACAACAACAATATTATTAACGCCGGCAATTTTGGCGGCAGCGGGCCTTCCATCAGCCCGGATACAGCCGCCGGATCGGGATCGGTCAGTTTTGACGGTAGCAGTTACCTGACCGCGTCTTCCAACCTGCTCACAACACTCTCGACCAGCTTTACAGTTTCGCTCTGGCTGAAAACCAGCCAGAATTTTGGCAGCCAGGGCGATCTGGCGTGGCAAGGCGCAGGCGTCATCACCGCAGATTCCCCAAATTCGGGGGCCAAAGACCTGATTCCGCTCGCACTCACCGGCGGCCAGGTGGCGTTTAACGTCGGCGATGGCGTTTCCGATAACACGCTCAATTCCAGTGCCACAGTCAATGACGACACCTGGCATCATGTCGTCGTCACCCGCAATCAGTCCACTGGCGAGCGGCAGATCTTCATTGATGGGACACTGGACAGTTCCGACTCCGCCACGACGGAACTGCTCGACAGCCCGGTGCTGTTGACCATCGGTTGCAAATCCGACGCCTCCGATCCCAACCCATCGAGTCCCGATTTCAACGGGTCCAATGGCTACGATGGACTTCTGGATGATATTCAAATCTACAACCGGGTGTTAAGTTCCAATGAGGTGGATTTCCTTTACAACAATCCCGGCGCGACGCTCACCAGCACCACCAACACTCCTTATCCGGTTGACATAAGCCTCCAATTTAATTTTGTCCGGTCACAGGATCCGAATTTGGGTGAAATTTATGGCGGCGGAGTTTCATTCAACTCCGTCAGTCCTGATCCCACCACCACGAACAGTGTGCATTCGCCTCACGATTACTTTGTCACAGAAACCTATCCCGGCGGCGGCTGGGGATCCGGCGCCATCCTCTCCTCCCTCGACCAGGTGATCAACGAATTCACCAATGGACTCTGGAAGATTTACATCAACCAAGACAGCCCGACCCAGCAGGTCTATTCGTTCCAGGTTTCCATCAGCGGTTTGAACACCAACCTGCTGAAAGCGGTGAGGATTTTCTCACCCACCAACGGAGCGCAGAACGTCGCCACCAATCCCGTTTACTTCTGGGCCGGCCCGTCGAATTACACAAGTCTTCAGATCGGCCTTTTCAGCGGGACGGTTCTTTTTCCGTCCACCACCACCACCAACTGGACTTCCGCTCCGGCGCTGCATTTAGGGCCTGAAATTTTCTATGTCGATTATACTACAAACAATTTTCCGGGAGTCACCTTCACCACTCCGGTGGATGCATCCTCCAACCCGGTTAGAACGTGGAACGCCTCGACCGATTTGAGTACCGAGGCATTTGACAGCTTCGTCGTGGGACCGAACCCAATTCAACTAACCCAGCCCAAGCTGGCCGGCACTAATTTTCAATTCACCTTCCTTTCTCAAACCGGCGTCACCAACAGCGTGCAATACCGCACCAACCTCGTCCTTGGCAGCTGGCTCACGTATTCCAATGTCACTGGCGACGGCAGCTTGAAAACCATTCCCGTCCCCAACTCGGTGTTTAACGGCTCCAAGCAAGGTTTTGTCCGCATATCGGCACACTAAGAGTTTTTGATCAACTCAATCCTGCCGGGCGGCGCGTGGCGCCGCCCGTTCTTTATCCCAACACGGTCAGAACGATGCCCACGAGGATGCCGATCACCGCAGGAAGCTTTTGCAGTCCGTGACCCTCACCAAACAGGAGCAGTCCGCCGGCAAAACCCACCAGCGTACTGCCGCGACGCAGGCTCATTACGATGGAGACGAGCGAATCGGGATCACGGAGGGCGCTGAAATAAATGTAATCGGCCACCAGCAGTGAAAAAGCAATGAACGGAATGCTCCAGCGCCAGTGAAATACCTTGCGCGGCCACCAGCGTCGCTTCCACCCGATGGCGAACGGCGTGAAAAGCAACACCAGGTAAACCGAAAACCATGCCTGAACTGTCGGCACCGAGAAATGCGCCCGGCCCAACAGATATTTGTCGTAGAGCGAACTCACCGCCCCGAGCAACGTCCCGGCAACCAGGAACCAGACCCATCGGTTCCGGTGGAAATGCACCCCTTCCAGCCGCCCGGCAAATGAAAGCCCCACAAACGATGCCAGCGTCGTCAGCACCCCGATCGTTTCCAGCCAGGTTGGCCGCTCCCCCAGGATCAGAATTGCCCCAAACAACGTCCATAGCGGGCTGGTCGCACGAATGGGCGATCCCAGTGACAGCGGCAGATGTTTGAGCGCAAAATAGGTGAAAACCCAGGATGCCGCAACGATGGCGGACTTGAGCACCAGTTGCAGATGCTGCACCAACGTGAGCGGATCCGTGACCAATGACGTCGGCAACGTACCCGGGTGAAACAGCTGCACGATCAACAAGGCTGCCCAAACGGCTGCACCGGACAACGTGCTGAAAAAAAGGACCGGCACGACGGCGTTGTCCCGCACGGCGTGTTTGGTGCAAAGCTCATAAACGCCGAGGAACA
>CAZKTW010000419.1:0-2779 GCA_964555775.1 uncultured Bifidobacteriaceae bacterium
ATCTGGTTGTTGAACGGTTATTTTCAATCGTTTGGCGCGCCGGGCATGATCAAAATCAATGCCGCCTGGTTCAATCGCACCGAACGCGGGACGTTCGCCGGTATTTTTGGTTTCATGATTCAATCCGGCCAGTTCGCAATCAACAACCTGGCGCCGTTTCTTCTGGCCGGGTTCGCCATCGGTGCTTGGACGATCGGCCAGGATGAATGGCGCTGGCTGTTCCGCATTCCCCCGCTGGTCACCGCGGCCATGGCCGTGCTCGTGGTGTTGATCCCGAAGGAAACGCCCGAGCAGGCGGGTTATCCCGGCTTGATTCATGATGAATTGAGCGTGGGTGACACCCGGGTGCGGGTAAGCATCCAGGAATGTTTCGTCACCATTTTCACGCATCCCCTCGTGTGGTTTTACGCCGTGGCGTATGCCTGCACCGGCGCGGTGCGCAACAGCTCCGACCAGCTCGCCGTGCTTTATTTCGTGCAACAACTCAAGCTCGACATCGCTACCAGCCGCGCCGCGCTTTGGACAATGAACCTGATGCCACTCGTCGCAGTCTTTGGCTCGCTGGCTTCCGGAATCATTTCGGACAAATTTTTCAAGGGACACCGCTCGCCGGTGGCGATGGGTCTTTATTTCGGACAATCGGTCGTCATCATCATCGCGGCGGTGATTATTTACTCGGGTTTTGTCGGGCCGACGCCGATGGGGGTTTTCCTCGGCTGCCTGTTCCTTATCCTGATTTCGCTCACGGTCAATTCCACGCATTCGCTCGTCGGCGCCGCCGCACCGATGGATATTGGTGGACGCAAGATGGCCGGTTTCGCTTCCGGCGTGATTGATTCCTTCCAGTATTTCGGCGCGGCCATCGCCTTGCCGGCCATCGGCTGGCTGATAGACAAATATGGCTGGGGCGTGTGGTATCCCACGATGGCCGGCTTCGGCATCATCGGCGGATGCGCCATGATGCTGGTGATGGTCAAACAGCGGCGGCTGGCCACGTCGGGATTCGAAACCTGACAAATCTGCTTGTATCTGGCAGGGCCCAAAACATCCGAAGCCATTTGTTACAACAAATTCTTTGACCGGCGGCGGCGGGTCTGTTTTGCTTCGTAAAGCTGAATGATTCCAGATTTTTTGTACCCAGCCACGATTGCGCTTTGTCTGGTGGCGGTTGTGGTTGCCTATTTCTACAACAACCCCCTGAAGCACGGGCGCTGGTTCATGATGCGCCGTTTCATCAATTGGTTCCCGCTGGGGATGACTTACGCGTTTCTCTGCATGGGTCGCTACAACCTGATTGTCGCCAAGGGCGCCTTGGGAACCTTGATGTCCAAGACCGACCTCGGGATCATTTTCGGAGTGGGTACATGGGTCTATGCGTTGTCTTTCCTGATCAACGGCCCGCTCATTGACAAAAAACTGGGCGGGAAACGTGGAATGATAATTTCCGCCGTCGGCGCTTCGCTGGCCAATGTTGCCCTCGGCGTCCTGACCTGGCTCATCGTCGCTAAAAATCTCAAGGTGAATCTCGTTCTCAGTTTCTCTCTGCTGTATGCGATCAACATGTATTTCCAGAGCTTCGGCTCCATGTCCATTATCAAGGTCAAGGCCTATTGGTTCCACGTGCGCGAACGCGGCGTCTTCGGCGCCATCTTTGGAACGCTGATTTCAATCGGTGTGTATCTGGCGTTCGATTGGGGCGGCGCGATCATTGCAAAGACCAAGGCCGGTGCTTCCGGTCTCTTCCACACGGTTTTTGCGCCCGCCGGGACGCCTTTGGATGCGACCTGGGCGGTGTTTTACATTCCGGCGGCCATTCTGATCATCTGGGCGCTGCTCGATGTGTGGCTCATCAAGGATTCGCCGGAAGAGGCGGATTTTCCGCACTTCGACACGCACGACGCTTCATCCGGCCAGATGCACATCGAATTTTCGACGCTCGACCTGCTCAAGCGGGTTTTCACCAGCCGGCTGATGCTGTTGATTGCCTGTGTCGAACTGACCGGCGGGGTTTTTCGCTACAGCATGACGCAGTGGTACACCATTTTTGCCGGTGAAGTGAAACAGCCGGGCGCCGAATTTTTCTCGCAACATTGGGGCTGGCTGTTGTGCGTTTTTGGAATCATCGGAGGATTTGCCGGTGGGTTGATTTCGGACAAACAGTTCCAGTCACGCCGCGGGCCGCCGGCGGCATTGCTGTGCGGTTTCGTTCTGGTCATGGCGGTGGTCATGTCCCTGTTCCTGTTTTCCCAACCCTTTGTGGTGGGTTGGGCGGCGGTGTTCATCGTCATGGCTTCCATCGGCATCACGTCGCTGATGTCTGGGACGGCGGCGACGGATTTCGGTGGGCGCAAGGCAACCGCGACGAGCATGGGCATTGTGAACGGCTTTGCCTATATCGGCAGCGGCATCCAATCCTTCGGCCTTGGTTTCTTGTTGGTGAATAAGGGCTCGAGCTGGCACTGGTTGCCGGTTTTTGTGATTCCCTTTGCCATCATCGGAACGTTCATCGCCATCAAGATCTGGCATGACTTGCCTGCTGCCACCCGCAAATACATTGACGATTTTGAGCAAGAAACAGTGTAAAACCGGCAAAAACCAGTCTTGACCGCTCTGCCCCAGGGGTTTAAACTGAATTCGTAATGTTGAAAAACGCCCTACAAGTCGTCAAACTGGTCGTCGTCGTAGTTAGCGACGCCGTTGGCGCTTGTTGAATGGTCTGATTTGACAAGAACCCACGGCTGCAAAACGGCTGTGGGTTTTTTGTTTGAACCTGCGCCGT
>CAZKTW010000420.1:0-2743 GCA_964555775.1 uncultured Bifidobacteriaceae bacterium
GGCGGTGACAACGCCATTGACGGCGGCTTGACCAAGAATGGTGCCGGCACGCTGGCGCTCTCCGGTGCAAACGGCTACACGGGCGACACGACCGTCAACCAGGGCACCTTGGAGTTGGATGTGACCGGCAGCAGCATTGGTGCGCTGCGACTGGCCAACGGCACAACGTTGAATTTGAACTTTGCCGGCAGCTATACGGTTGCCCACTTCTATACGAATGGAGTTGCCTTGCCCAACGGAACATACAATATCGGTAATCTTCCCTCATATATTTCCGGCACGGGTAACTTGGTGGTATCGGCCAACATCAGCAGCGGCCTCTGGACCGGTGGCGGTGCGAATAACAATTGGAGCACGGCTGGGAACTGGGATCATAACGTAGAGCCCATCTTCCCCATTGGCTTGACCTTCGCAGGCTCTACGCGGTTGGTGAACAACAACGACCTTTCAAGCATCACCGTGAGCAGCATCACATTCGATGCCGCTGCCGGAGCCTTTACGCTGAGCGGCAATGGCATCACGAACGCCGGCACCATTGGTTTCAGTGGGATTCCGGCCGCACCTGTCACCCAGACGATCAATCTCAATATGGCTTGGAGTGCTGGCGAAACCCTTGATGTTCCGGCCAATGCCAATCTCTCCTTGGGCGGTGCGATCACTTCCGGGAACAGTTTGATCAAGGTTGACAACGGCACATTGACCCTGGGCGGCACCGATGCAATCACGGGTCTGATTATTAACGGCGGCACCAACGTCATCACGGGCAATGTCACCGTCAACGGGGGTGGTAGTGACGTCTTCTATCTGGCCAATGCGAACACCGTAGACTTTGGCACATTAGTCATCCAGCCCGGAGCAACCCTCTCGGTTACCGGCAGCTTTGGTGACGATGGTGTGATTGGCCGCGATGGCGGGAGCGGGACGGTCATCCAGAATGGCGGCACGTTCACCTACAACAATAATCGAGCGAATATGTGGGTCGGCGCGACGAGCTTTGCCGGCACGCGGTCGGAGTATGACATGAACGGCGGCCTGTTGGATATGAGCGATAAAGTTTTGGGGGTCGCCCTTGGCAATGGTGTATCGACGACCGGAGTAGTGAATCAGGTCAGTGGTGTCATTACCAATGTTAACAAACTCTGGCTCGGCGGGTTCCTACCATACGGCTACGGTGCTTATTCGCTCAGCGGCGGGAGCATCTATATTGGCTCGGGCGGCATCGCCACCGTCAGCGGCCTGTATGCGATTAACCTGGGTGGCGGGACAGTCGGGGCTTACGCAAGCTGGGTGTCGCCGCTGAACATGAACCTGACCGGCCTCAATGGGGCCGTCACATTTGATACGGCAGGCAACACCATCACGCTCTCGGGCGCACTTTCTGGCACCGGCGGCCTGACCAAGGTCGGATCTGGCACGCTGGAACTGGCCTCGGCCGGAAACAGTTACACCGGCAACACGACGGTCAACGCCGGCATCTTGAAGCTGGATGCAGCTTTCAGCAGTTTGAGTTCGACCTATCGTATTACCAATGGCGCGACGCTGAACTTGAACTATAGCGGCTCTTCTGTGCTTGGCCATTTCTACACCAACGGAGTTGCCCTGACCAACGGGACATACAATGCTGGCAATCTGGCCGCGTTCATCACTGGCAGCGGTGCTTTGCAGGTGGCGGATGTCGCCTTCACCAACCAGCCGCAGAGCCAGGTGGTTTATTTGAATGGCAACTACCATCAATCAGCGACCTTCACGAGTGGCACGGCCGGCGCAGCCGCTACTTACCAGTGGTATCTGAATGGCAATCCCGTATCCGGTGCAACCAGCAGCAGCTTGACCTTGAACAATCTGCAAATTGCGGGTGGCGGGAACTTGTATGTAGTTGCCACCAGCGGTTCAGGTTCAATTACCAGCAGTGTGGTTGCGCTCACCATTTACGGCGTGAACAACAATGTTTTCGCGTATGAAGGTTTCGCCTACCTCGGCTCAACGGATGGCAGCACACCGATTGATGGCACCAGTCAGAATGGTGGTTGGGGTTGGGCCACGCCATGGATCGGAGTGGACGGACCCGCTGGCAATGCCCAGATCACGCTGGGTAGTTTGGCCGGCGGAGCAAATGTTCCGAATGGCTATGATTCCCGTTCGATCAGCAATTCCATTCATAACTTTGGCGGCTGCCGCGTCGGTCGCACCTTTGATACCTCCAGCGGTTCCGAACTGTTCAAGCAGGGATTCGTCAATACCAACGGCAACATTGGAGCCAAGGGCAAGACGATTTATCTTAGCTTCTTGCAGGAACCGAACACCGTCAACAGCTATTACGAATTAGGGCTGAAACGGGGGAATTTGAGTGATCCAGGCCGGATTGGCGGCGTTACCAGCGACAACGGTGGCGGTCATGTCTGGTGGCGGACGGAATATCCCGCCGGTGGCGGCTCCAGTTGGGGAGATCTGGGCGTGGGTGACGCAAACATTGTTGACCTCTACGTGGTGCGTATTGACTATAGCACCAACGGTGACACTGTGCGTATCTATCGGAATCCGACTTCAAACACGGAGCCGGCGGTTCCCACCGTGACCGTTTTAAACGCAACGGATATGTCGTTCTTCGGCATCACCGTTGATGCGTTTGGTGGGCCGGAAATGGGTATTGACGAAATCCGGCTGGGCGCGACTTGGGACGATGCCATTGGTGTGGCGGTATCCAATTTGTTGCCACCGACCAAGATCGTCAATGGATACATGG
>CAZKTW010000421.1:0-2735 GCA_964555775.1 uncultured Bifidobacteriaceae bacterium
AAGGCAAAGTGAAGCAAATCGTCGGCGGCACGCTCGGCGAGGCCGGCCCGCGCACAAATTTTGTCTCCGATCGCTCCGCTGCCTGGTTCGCCGAACTTTACCGGCGCGACGGCCTCATCGGCGGGCACGTCATCCAACTCGGGCCCGGCAACGAGGCCGAAGCGCGCGCTGCCCTCGCGGCGTTTCCGGGCGGACTGCACCTCGGCGGCGGCGTCAACGCGCAAAATGCCCGCGGCTGGCTCGATGCCGGGGCCTCGCACGTCATCGTCACCAGCTGGGTCTTTCGCGAAGGCCGCACGGATTGGGAACGGCTTGGGGAAATAGTCAAGACTGTCGGCAAAGACCGGCTGGTGCTGGACTTGAGCTGCCGCAAGCGGGGGGAGTGTTATTTCGTCGTCACCGACCGCTGGCAGAAATTCACCGAAGTGGCGATCACGGCCGAAACGCTCAAGAAACTGGCCGGCAGTTGCGTGGAATTTCTGGTGCATGCCGTGGACGTGGAAGGTCTATGCCGCGGCATTGACAGCGAACTGGTGGAAAAGCTCGGCCAGTGGACGCCCATTCCACTGACTTACGCCGGCGGCGCGAATTCGCTGGCTGATCTGGAGGCAGTCACCCGGCTGGGCCGGGGAAAAGTGAACCTGACCATCGGCTCGGCGCTGGACATCTTTGGCGGCACCGGCGTGAAATACGCAGACGTGGTAAAGTTCAACCGTCGCCAGAGAGAACACTCAGGCGGCGGTTTATGAGGAACTAACCAACCCGATCAGGATTTGACGACTTCAATCTTGGTCGCCGTCATCATTTCCTTGCCGTCCTTTTCCTTGACGGTGCCGGTGACGGTCACCTTCTCGGCAGTGCCGCCGCAAATGGGTTCGTGCGCGGCTTTGCTCACGTCATTTTGCTTAAGATAATAATTGACGGTTTTGCCGTCCTTTTCGACCTGGACGACGTTCTGGCACTCCTTCGTTTCGTGCAGGGTGCATTTGCCGCAAACCATGGAGCCGGTGATGGTGACCTCCTTGCTCCCATCGTCCACCGCAAGCAGGCGTGAGGTTGAAACCGCGGCCAAAAGAGCGGCAGCGGCCAGAATCAGCATGGATTTTTTCATAGATTTTCTCCTTGTTCGGTTTTCAGGAATAAGACACCACAGTTAATGATTTTGTTCAATTAAATTAATGCGCCGTTTAACGCACCTGCGGCTGCGCGGCAAACAGTTCAGCGATGACAATTTGAAATTCCGGAATCAACGCCTCCGCCAGGACCTCGCTGCCGGCCAGAATGCCCTTCAGCGCCAGCCCCCATTGCGTGCTGTGATAAATCTCCACGTTGTCGTAGCGCGGGTCCACCATCCACAATCGCGGCACGCGGATGTCTTCGTATATCTGTTTTTTGATGACAGTGTCGGCGCGATGGTCGTCCGTGCTGACAATTTCCACCGCCAGCCACAGTTTGCCCGTGGCTGCCATCACGAGCGCCAGGTCGGGACACAGCGTGGTCGCCCGGGAAACGTGCACCCGCTCGCGGGGCGCGAGTAGCCGCGTGGTGACCATATTGGCCACGCTGCCGGTCATCAGGCCGTGCAAACGTTCGCAAATCGCCTCGTGCCGGGCGCCCGGCGCTGATCGCGGCAGCGACGCGCCATCCACAATTTCCTCATACGGCCGATCCATGGGCATCAGCAAAGCAGCGATTGGCGCGGTGGGCAAGCGGCGTTTTTTGTTTAAAACAGAACTTGCCACCAGCCCCACCAACCGGTAGAGTTTGCGCTCTTTTGATAAATTTATGGCTGTAAAAATTCGGATGAAACGCGTCGGGGCCAAGAATGCCCCGGTGTATCGCATTGTGGTGGCTGACGGTCGCAGTCCGCGCGACGGCAAGTTCATCGAGGAACTCGGCACCTATCAGCCGTTGAAGCCGGGCGACAATTTTACGCTCAAACTCGACCGCGCCAAATACTGGGTCAGCCAGGGCGCCCAGCCGAGCGAAACCGTCGCCAGCCTCATGAAAAAGGCGGCCAAAGCGGTTCCCGCGGCGGCTTGATAAATTTTTAATTTTTGCGACGCGATGCAGGCGTTTTTGGAATACGTCGTCAAAGGCCTCGTGCAACATCCCGAAGCGGTGAGCATCACGCCGGTGGAACGCTCGGGTGTGACGGTTTATGAACTGCGGCTCGACCCGTCGGATGTGGGCAAGATCATCGGGCGGCAGGGGGTGACGATCAACGCGATCCGTTCCCTGCTTTTGGCCGGCAGTGCCAAGCGCGGGCTGCGCTGTTCGGTGGAAATCGTGGAAGATAATAAATAGGTCGTCCTCGTCCTCGTTCTCGTCGGCGCGATTCGAGGACGAGGACGAGGGCGAGGACGATGGAGTGAAAATTGACGTATTGACCCTGTTTCCGGCGATGTTTGCCGGACCGCTCGACGAAAGCATCGTCAAGCGGGCGCGCGACACGGGCCTGGTGGACCTGAAAATCCACAACCTGCGCGACTGGACGCACGACCGGCACAAGACCGTGGACGACCGGCCGTTCGGCGGCGGGCCGGGGATGCTGTTGAAGCCGGAGCCGATCTTTGAAGCGGTGGAAAGTTTGAAGCGCGAAAAGACGCGCGTGATTTTATTGTCGCCCGCGGGACGGCCATTCAATCAAGCCATTGCGCGCGAGCTGGCGCAAGCCGAAGATTTGCTGCTCGTCACCGGCCATTACGAGGGCTTTGACGAGCGGGTGCGGGAGA
>CAZKTW010000422.1:0-2731 GCA_964555775.1 uncultured Bifidobacteriaceae bacterium
CGCGAGGAGGTCGCCGTGGTGCCCGGCACGGACGGCCAGAAGATGAGCAAGAGCTACGGCAACACGATTGAAATTTTCGGCGAGGAAAAGGCGACCCGCAAAAAAATCATGGGCATCACCATGGACAGCCGCACCCCGGCCGAACCGAAGCCCGACGCGGACAAAAACCTCGCGATCCAGTTGCTCAAGCTCGTCGCGCCGGCCGACGCCGCCAAGGATCTGGAAAACCGCCTGCGCGCCGGCGGGCTGGGTTATGGTGATTTGAAAAAGGCGCTGTTTGAAAACTATTGGAATTATTTTGCCGACGCGCGCCAGCAGCGGACAGAACTGGCGGCAAACCTGGATTTCGTGAACCGGGTTCTGGCTGACGGTGCGGCGAAGGCGCACACGCTGGCTCAGACCGTCTTGAAGCGCGCCCGGAAGGCCAGCGGGTTGGAGTAGTTGGGGTTCAAGCTTCAGCTTGTTCAGGTGACACGCCAAAGGTTTCGCTTTTTAATTTAGACCAAGGATGAAAAATCCATTACGTGCTCCCGACAGGGTCGCTAATCGGCCTGCGGCACAACGTTTGCGGTTGCGCATCACGTCGGCGGCGGAAACGGCGGTGCGCTCCGGCCATCCGTGGGTTTTTTCCGACAGCATTCACGAACTGAATCGCGCCGGGCAGTTGGGCGAACTCGCCGTCATTTTCGATCGGAAGGACCGATTCCTTGCCGTGGGGCTGTTTGATCCCGATTCACCGATTCGCGTGCGGATCCTGCACGCGGGCAAACCGCAGACGATTGATCGCGCGTGGTGGCAGCAGCGGCTGGAACAGGCCCTGGCCCGCCGGCGCGGTTTGTTTGATGCGCAAACCACCGGTTACCGCCTCGTCCATGGCGAAAGCGACGGCTGGCCCGGACTCGTGCTGGACCGCTACGACACGACGCTGGTGCTGAAACTCTACACGGCGGCGTGGCTGGCCCGGCTCGACGACACGCTCGCGCTGCTCAAGGAAAATGTGCCCGGCGAACGCATCGTTCTCCGGTTGAGCCGAAATATCCAGGCGGTTGCGGAACGCCGAGCACCGCCTCGGCATGATGGGGAAATAATTTTTTCAAAACAGGCCGAGTCGGTGCTCGGCGCTCCAATTATTTTCCTGGAAAGTGGTTTGCGCTTTGAAGCTGCTGTATTGCGCGGGCAGAAGACCGGATTTTTTCTGGACCAGCGTGAGAATCGACGCGAAGTGGAAACGCTGGCGCGGGGCCGCCGCGTGCTGAATGCATTCAGTTTTTCCGGCGGTTTCTCGGTTTATGCGGCGCGCGGCGGGGCCGCGGCGGTGACAGACCTCGACATCAGCGCCCATGCGCTGGCCGCCGCCCAACGCAACTTCGCATTGAACAAAAACCAACCCGGCGTGGCCGTGTGCCAACATGACAGCGCGCAAGGCGATGCCTTCGAATGGCTGGCAGCGAGTGCAGCCAGCTTTGATCTGGTGGTGCTGGATCCTCCCTCGTTGGCCAAGCGGGCTGTGGAACGCGAGGGCGCCTTGCGCGCTTATGAACGTCTGGCCACGCTGGGCATCGCCCGGCTGGCACCCGGCGGCATTCTGGTGGCGGGTTCCTGCTCCGCCCACGTTGCCGCGGAGGATTTTTTCGACGTGATGCGGTGGGCGGCGGCGAAATCGGGAAGAAAATTCACGGAACTGAAAACGTTGCGGCATCCACCGGATCATCCGGCCGGTTTCAAGGAAGCGGAATACCTGAAAGTGATTTACGTGAAGTTTACGACCTGATCGGGCCGCGGGGTTGGCCTTTGCCGGCCGGGCCGCGCTAAAGTCTGGAAACATCTCCGATCAGGTGGACGAGGAGTTGAGGGTTCATTCAAGAAATCCGTGTTCATCCGTGGTGAAACGATTCGCCCGATTTGGCGCTTGCCGTTTTACGCGTCGTGGCTCAGTTTTGAATCGTCAGGCTGCAATTTGTATCATGAGCAAACCAGCATCTTTTCCTCGTGGAGGCCAGATTTGGGAAGTCACTGACGGCTGCGATGCGCAGATTCAGTATCTTTTCACCGCACCCATCACCTTCAGCGGCTCTTGCAGACTCACCGCTGGCGAGCGGGTTTGTATTATGACCGAGACCAACGACCCGCAGCCAATCGTTGTGAGTTTTCTGCCGGTTCGCTATGATGAGTTGCATGATAATCTCGTCCCCCCCCGACATTCGCGACACACCACGCTACAAGAAATACACGCTCTCGGTGATGACAGGATACTTCTACGAACATTTCAGACTTATCGAGGATGTGGTCTGACACATCACTGGAGCCAACGCCGGTTACCAGCCTGTTTACAATCGCCTTTCTTCGTAGCAGCCGAGGCTTGCCGCGCCATACCGCAGTGACGGCGGGTAACGAGGCTCAAATTTCCTTGGAAACAATCATTCGTTTTGAGCCTCCTCACGTCGGCTGCCAATTCTTTAATGGGCTGTTACACCTCCAACTCCGTTATCGAGGAGGACATAAACGGGTCACACCGTCGCCTGCGAATTTTTCCGGGTTTTGTTTCGTGTCGTCCGTGCATTTCGGGTTTCCGTTCGAGGCGGAGAGGATAAAGCCACAGGACATCTCATAGGCACCTCGCATTTGACAGCCACAGAAGCCGCATTATGATGGTTGCGATACACGGAATCGCATCAAGGCAGCCATTTGTTTCTGTGATCACACATATCAATGAACGAAAAAATTGTACAAA
>CAZKTW010000423.1:0-2726 GCA_964555775.1 uncultured Bifidobacteriaceae bacterium
AAGCGCCCAACACCTCACTAGCATCCCGTTCTTCAATCGGTATGTCCAGGCCGCGCTTCAGGTTCCAGTCAATGGTTGAAAGCGGAATGGCCACGTAAAATGGAAGGCCATGCCGTTTGGCCAGCACCGCCTTGGTGTAGGTGCCGATTTTGTTGGCCACTTCGCCGGTGCGGCCCAGCGTGCGGTCGCTGCCGACAATGACCAGGTCGATTTCACCACGTTGCATCAGATGACCGGCGGCGTTGTCGGCAATGATCTGGTGGGAGATTTTTTGCTGTGCGAGTTCCCAGGCAGTGAGTGTGGCGCCTTGCGAACGCGGCCGGGTTTCATCGCAAAACACATGGAATCTTTTGCCCTGCGCCTGCGCGGCATACATCGGCGCGGTGGCGGAACCGACATCCACAAACGCGAGCCAGCCGGCGTTGCAATGGGTCAAAACCGTCATCCCATTGCGGATGAGTTTTGCGCCGTGCCGCCCGATAGCTTCGCAATGCCGGACGTTTTCACTGGCAAATTCCTCGGCGGCGGCGAGGGCGAGGGATTGTTGTTCGGCCACCGTCCGGCCGGCGCGCATCGCCGTGCGGACGTCGTTCATGGCATTGACGGGGTCAACGGCCGTGGGCCGCGCGGCTTTGAGCGTTTGATAAACGTTTTCAACGTGGCGGCGGAATTTCGGCAGATCGTGCCCGGAAAACGCCAGCGCGCCCTGGGCCAGTCCGTAAGCCGCCGTTGCGCCAATCGCCCCGGCTCCGCGCACCACCATATCGTGAATGGCGGTGGCGGTTTCACGGAAGCTTTTGGCGGGGACAATTTTGAATTCGTGGGGAAGCAGCCGCTGTTCGATGAGCAGCACGGCATTGTGGGTGTGGTCGAAGGTGACGGTGCGGCAAGGTTGCGTGCGGCCGCGGACGGTGACGTTCATGGGATGGCGTTCAGCCGACCTTGACTTTCATCCGGCGGATTTTGGCCTCAAGACTGCGATACACGGGCTGTTGGCGGAGTTTGCGGAGGTCAGGATCGCGGGCCAGCCAGGCAAAGTCACGATAGCCCAGTTGCAACGCCTTTTCCAGGGCGAGCACGGCGCGGTCGAATTGATCGGTCAGCGAGTAACTGCACGCGAGATTGTAATAGACCAGCGAATTGTGCGGTTCGAGGTGCGCGAGGCGTTCGTCCACCTTGAGGCCGTCGAGGTAGCGGCCGCGTTGCGTGTAGTGGTCACCCAACAACTGTAATGCGTCCACGTATCCGGGGTCGCGCTGGACAAGCCCTTCCAGGAACTCGATTTTGGTGTCGAGGTCGCGCTGGCTGGTGCGGCTTGATTTTTTTCTGGTACTGCTTTTGACCGGCATACGACGCGGGCAGTCTTTCCAACCCGCCGTACCAAGTCAAGCAGCGGGGTGTAAAATTTTTGTGGAATCTTCCGGCGGATTGTTACAAGACTGTGTCTGAATCTGCTTTGGCATTATGAAATGTTTTGTCACCGGGGCCTCTGGTTTCATCGGATCGAACCTAGTCCGCGAACTCGTCGCACAGGGGCATCGGGTGAAAGCGTTGTTGCGGCCGGGCAGCGATGAGCGCGGGCTGACCGGCGTCGAATTTGCACGGGTGACCGGCGACGTGCTTGACGGGAAATTGCTGGAACGCGAGGTCGAAGGCTGCGATTGGTGTTTTCACGTCGCGGCGAGCTATCATTTGTGGATGCGCAACTACGCGTCGATGTATGAGGTCAACGTGGAAGGCACGCGCAAGGTCCTCGAAGTTGCCGGCAAGGTCGGTTGCCGGCGCATCATCCACACCAGCACGGTCGGCTGCGTCGGTCTGCCCAAAAAGGTGAATGGCCGGTACACGCCGACCACGGAATTGGATGCAATTTCCAACGAGCAACTGACGAATCATTACAAATGCTCAAAATGGCAGGCGGAATGTCTGGCCACCAAGCTGGTCCACAGCGGACTGCCCATCATCATCGTCAATCCCACCGCGCCCATTGGTCCGTGCGATGTCAAACCGACGCCGACCGGCCAGGTGATCGTGGATTTTTTGAATCGCAAACTGCCGGCGTATCTCGACACCGGATTGAACTGGGTGCACGTCCGTGACGTGGCCGCCGGGCACATTCTTGCGGCGGAAAAGGGGGAGATCGGCGAGCGCTACATCCTGGGCAACAAGGAAGGTAACTGGACCATGCGGGAGGCGCTGGCCACCCTGGCGGAAATCACCGGAATTCCCGCGCCCAAAATGCGGATTCCCTACCGGGTTGCGCTGGCGGCGGCACATGTGGATGAGATGATTTCCTTTTTCACCGGCAAACCGCCCCGGGCTCCACTGGCGGGTGTGCGCATGGCTCGATACAAAATGTGGTTCAATCCAGCCAAGGCCATCCGCATGCTGCAATTGCCGCAGACACCGCCCAAACAGGCATTTGTCGATGCAGTGGAATGGTTCCGGGCGAACGGTTATGTCAAATAAACCGGGCATTCCAACAGCGGAAGCAAATAAAGCAGCAGGTTTGGCAAAACATGGCTTGCCAAGCACTTAACCTTGTGAAAAATTTCACGAACAACTTATGGCACATGTCAAACTGCACATCCCGGGGCCGGTCGAAGTCAGCGAAAAAACCTTCAAGGCATTTTGCTCGCCGATGATCGGTCATCGCGGCCAGGGGTTCAAGGACCTGTACGCGAAAATCCAGCCGCAACTCCAGCAACTGCTTTACACGAAGCAAC
>CAZKTW010000424.1:0-2719 GCA_964555775.1 uncultured Bifidobacteriaceae bacterium
CCACGCTGGCGCTCATCGCGGGCTTGTATCACACCATCAACCACGCCGTGTTCAAAGGTTTGCTGTTCCTCGGCGCAGGCGCGGTGCTGCACGCCACCCACACGCGCGATATGGAACAGATGGGCGGGCTGGCGAAGCGGATGCCGCAGACGGCGTTCTGTTTCCTGGTTGGCGCCGTGGCCATTTCCGCGCTGCCGCCGCTCAACGGGTTTGTCAGCGAATGGCTCACGTATCAGTCGTTGCTCCAGGGATTCGGCTCCACGGACAGTCTGCTGCGGCTGATGTTCCCCATCGGCGGCGCGTTGCTGGCGTTGACGAGCGCGCTGGCGGCGGCGTGTTTCGTGAAGGCTTTTGGCATCACCTTCCTGGCTCAACCGCGGAGTGACGCCGCGGCGCAGGCGCACGAAGTCCCATTCACCATGCTGTTGGGCCAGGGTGTGCTCGTGGCCGCGTGCGTGTTCCTTGGACTTTTCCCCACCGTCTTCCTCCGGGTCCTCGATCCCCTGACGCAGCTGCTCACCGGCCAGCAAATCAGCCCGCTGCTGATCCTCGCCAATGGACTGGTGTTGTCCGGCGTCAACCAGGCCGGCGGCACGGTCTCGACCCTTGGCATGGCGGTGCTGGGAGTGGCGCTGTTGTTCATTCCTTTGGCGTTACGGCTGGTCCTGGGGCAAAAGACGAAAACTCGCATCGGGCCGACATGGGATTGCGGCCTCAAGGGACTGACACCGCGCATGGAATACACCGCCACCGGTTTCTCCAAACCGATCCGGATGATTTTCAAGGCGCTCTTCCGCCCACGCCGCGAAGTGCAGCGGGAATACGATTTTTCGCCTTACTTCGCCACAAGCATCCGTTTTGAGGCCCACGTCGAGGAAGTTTTTGAGACGCGGATTTATCGCCCGTTGCAACGGCTCGTGCTGCGCCTTTCGCGGCGGATGCGCGCGTTGCAGGCCGGCAGTCTGCAGGCGTATCTGATTTATATCTTCATCACCTTGTTGTTGCTCCTGTTGTTTGCGTTATGAAACCGGACACCTTCGCCATCGGGTTGCAAACGGTGCTGTTGCTGGCACTGGCGCCGCTGATCACCGGTTGCATCCGCAACTGGAAAGCCCGGCTGCAAAACCGCCGCGGCCCGCGCGTCTGGCAGCCTTACTTCGACCTGTTGAAATTTTTGCGCAAGGACATGGTCATCTCCGAACACGCGTCGTGGGTGTTTTCGGCCGCGCCGTACGTCGTCTTCGTCACCGCATTGCTGGTGGGATTGATGGTCCCAACGGTGGCCGTCCAGGCGCCATTGAGCTTGTATGGTGGCGTGCTGGCCGTCGTCGGTTTGCTGGCGCTCGGACGGTTCTTTCTGGCGTTGGGCGGGCTTGACCCGGGCAGCGCCTTCGGCGGCATGGGCAGCAGCCGCGAAATGACCATTGCTGCAATTGCCGAGCCGGCTTTGATGCTGGCGATTTTCACCGTGGCCATCACCGTCGGTTCCACTGACTTCAGCCACATCGTCGCCGCCTCACAGTCCTCGGGCTGGGAAATGTTGAATCCGACCCATCTCATGGCTTTTGCGGCACTGTTCATTGTGCTGCTGGCGGAAACCGGCCGGGTGCCCATTGACAATCCGGCCACGCATCTCGAACTGACCATGATCCACGAGGCCATGCTGCTGGAATATTCGGGGCGTTATCTCGCGCTGATGGAATGGGGCGCGTCCATCAAGCAGCTGGTGCTGATGGCCATCCTGGTGAATGTCTTTCTGCCGGTGGGCCTGGCCGGCGATGGTTCGGTGGTTGCCCTCGGCCTGGGGCTGGCGTTTTTCCTCGTCAAGATCCTGCTGTTGTCCGCCGCGGTGGTGTTGGTCGAGACCGTCAACGCCAAGTTGCGCCTCTTCCGTGTGCCGGACCTGTTGAGCGCGGCCTTCGTGCTCGCCGCCATGGCGCTGTTGTCCACGTTTCTCTTTCATTGATTTATGAACACCCCGCTGACAACCGAAATCGGCTCGCAGGTCATCATGCTGCTGGCGGCGTTGATGCTGGTGCTACAACTGCTCTTGGTGGTGCAGCGGATGTTGCTCACCAACATCCGGCTCTTCGCACTGCAATCGCTCATGCTCTCCGCCATCGCCACGGTGGTCGCCTACTACTACAGCGCCACGCACATCTATATCGTCGCTGTGTTGACCTTCGTCGGCAAAGTCATCTTCCTGCCCTGGCTGCTCAATCGGCTTGTGCGCCGCATCAACATCGTCCAGGAAATCGAGCCGTTGTTCAACGCGCCCACCTCGATGCTGATCTGCGGCGCCTTGACGTTGCTGGGTTATTTGGTGGCGCGACCGTTCACGACCTTGCACAAGCTAGGCAACAACACGCTGGCCATCGCCATCACGCTGCTGCTCACCGGCTTTTTCCTCATGATCAACCGCCGCAAGGCCATCTCCCAGGTGCTCGCGCTGCTGACGATCGAAAACGGCGTCATGCTCGCCGCCGTGGCGCTCACCACGTACGGCATGCCGCTGGTGGTCGAGCTGGGCATTTTCTTCGACGTGATGGTGGCGGTGATGGTGCTGGGCATCCTGGTCTATCGCATCCGCGAAACCTTCGCCTCCATGGACACCGGCAAACTGGACCAGTTGAAAGGATAAAGCTAAAGGCTGAATGAAAAGGAAACATTCAACATTCAACATTCAACATTCAACATTCAACATTCAACATTCAACATT
>CAZKTW010000425.1:0-2717 GCA_964555775.1 uncultured Bifidobacteriaceae bacterium
CGGAACATGTTGCCATTAACGACGATGGTATAACTGCCGCCGAGCGATTGCGTGATGTAGGCCGACTCGCCCTGCTTGAGCGTGACCTTGGTTCCGACGGGCACCACAGAGGCCTCCACGTCGCGGGTCAAAATTTTTGCTTCATTGGAATTCATAAACACCTCTTAAATCCATCACTGCCAGTATCTTCGCCGCAATCACGGATGAAATCAATTAAAGGATTAAAAACAGAAATCCCTCCGAAACAGCCAAGAAGCGACTACGACATGTTCTTAAGCGCCGGCATCCATTGGCTTCGGAACAAAACGTGCAACTGCGGCAAGTTCCAACGCCAAAATCTTCTGGGCTGGTTTGTCTATAGGCCACCCCAAAATGCACGCGTGGTTTAAATTTTCAGGAACGGGCCTTGGTTCGACTGTCAATTTCTGTTTTCTTACCTCCTCGGCAGAAACATCAGCTCTTCCATACAAAGTTGCTGGTCGGGCATCTGAAATCTCTTGTCCTACCTTCCATATTTCTGGTTCAGAAAGCGATTTGTGGCGGGTGACTGACAGGTCGGGATATGGATGAGGAATAAAAGCATCCTGTTTGACGGTTTGATTGCTTGGACGAAACCACTTCCTTGACGTAATAAAACGAGCGAGCAATTCGCTGTTCTTGACAAAATGTGCTGTTCCTTCATCGCTCACGCAACCATTACCCGTGAAACCAAATCAATAATGATTTTTGGAACATCGCCAAAGAAAGGTTCCGTTCCGTAAGTTTTACTTGCGCCAAGCAACGCGGCGTAATGCAGTTCGCCATTTTTGCTGAAACTGATTGAAAGCGTTCTGCGGGGAGAATGATACCATTCCAATGTCATCTCACCGTCAGGCTCAACCCCAACAGACGGGGGGACCGCCCCAAGTGGCAATGCCTCTAAAAACTTAAAGGCTGCGCGGTATGATTCGTCCGACACGGGCGACGCTCCCTGTCCGTCCCAGTTCGCAGATTTGCATTCTTCAGCAACCGCAAACAGTTCGTTGAAAACTTCCCGGACGTTGAAGCCGAAATAAAAGGAGTTTTGCAAGCTTTGCCGCCCAATTGCACCTTGCTCGGCAACAAAATTAGCCAGCTCGCTTGCTCCGCGAGTGGTCATTGGGCTGTAACTGATCAAAGCTGCTGTTGTCATTTCTGCAATCATCGGAATAATTCCATAGCTCTTGACGTTATACTACCAAAAAACGTCTTGTCCTTCAACCATCGTAATTCGGCCAGCCGCTCCTCCAAAACACCATCTTTGATTTCAAAAGGTTGGGTTGTGAATGCGTCAATGTCAACAATCAAACCGATTCCCTCGGCTTGAGGGTTTGTCGCCGGCTGAATCGTGCGGATTATGTTTATCGCGTAAGGATAACCCGGCACGGCAAGTGTGTCGTGATGAAAAAAGCTCAAGAACGGGAGTTCCAAATTAAAAGGCGGCTCTGGATAAGGCTGAATGTATTTTTCAAAATCAGCTTCTTTCGGAGGTAATTGAATTTTGTTGATAAACCGCAAACCAATTCGCTGCATTTCCGTTGGCCGGGCTGTTTCCAGATAAATCTTCCAAAGGCGCATTGCTTCGCCAAAAAACTGATCCCAACTTTGATACGGCTGAAGTCGGCTGAAAACAAACCCGTCACGGTTAAATTGTACGCTTTGAGTTTCATCTTTCGACTGACACAACAAACCGTGCCAACTCAAACTTTGCTCAGACGCCTGTGGTGAATGAGCCGGAACCAATTTTACTTCTTGCGTTACTCTATTACGGGAAAAATGTTTTTGATAATCTGGAAGTTTTGGCTTCAGACATTCCGATATATCTTTTTCTTCCCATGAAGATTCAGGGCGGGCATGAACCTGAATTACAGCTTCAACAATTGGGGCTCGTGGCAAAAGTTCAAATTGTTCTGTAATATCAATTTTCATCATCGCGCCGCGCCAAAACTACTGAACGAGTCAAAGGCTGTCTATATTCATCCGCACAATTGAAACGAAATTAATTTTGTTCCGACTCCGTCGTTACCGGTTTGGCCTCGCCCTTGAGCGCGGCCATCACGGCGTGCCAGGACAAAATGGCGCATTTCACCCGGGCCGGGAATTTGTGCACCCCGGCGAACACCGCCAGCTTGCCAACGTCGCCCTGGACGTTGCCGGTCATGACCATTTCATGGACCTGCCCGAACATTTTTTCCACGTCCGCCTTGGTCTTGCCCTTGGCAAATTCTGTCAGCAGCGACGCCGAGGCCTTGGAAATGCAGCAGCCCGACCCGACGAAGCTGATGTCCTTGATGGTCTCGCCGTCCAGCGCCAGAAAAAGCTGCAGTTGATCGCCGCAAAGGGGGTTCCGGCCCTGTGCAGAACGACTGGCCTGCGGCATCTCATGAAAATTCCGCGGCTGCCTGCAGTGGTCGAGAATGACCTGCTGGTAGAGATCGTTTAAGTCTTCAAACATTTTTAGTCGTGGCCGCCGATGTGAATCGGCGGATTGTCCCGCGTTTTCACAAACGCAGCTACAAAATCAGTTTTTCTGCGCCAGGTGGTGGTTGGCTTCCAGCCGGTCCCACACCAGTTTGTCCAGCTCCTCGCGCACGGAATCATGCTTCACCCGCGCAATGATTTCGCCGGCGAAGGCATGGATCAACATCCGCCGCGCATTGTCCACGCCGATGCCGCGCGCGCGCAGGTAAAAAATGGAT
>CAZKTW010000426.1:0-2708 GCA_964555775.1 uncultured Bifidobacteriaceae bacterium
AGTGACGCGCCCTACCGGGGCCGGAACAGTCCATTGTGAGGGATGGATCGATAAGAACAGGCCAGGACCGTCAGAGATAAGTTTTCAGAGCAAAATTGCGAAAATTTCGTTTCGACCTGATGAAATATTCCGCCTAACTTCCTTCCCGATGGCCGCCGAAACCCAACTCACGCCGATGATGACGCAATATCGCCGCATCAAGGGCGAACTGCCCAAGGATGCGCTGTTGTTGTTCCGGCTCGGTGATTTTTACGAGATGTTTTTCGAGGACGCCCAGTCCGGGGCGCAGATTCTCAATCTGGCGCTGACCGCGCGCAACGGCGTGCCCATGTGCGGATTGCCGCACCATGCGGCCAATGCCTACATCAGCCGGTTGCTCAAGGCCGGCCGCAAGGTCGCCATCTGCGACCAGCTCGAAGATGCCCGGCCCGGCAAGCTTGTGAAGCGCGAGGTCACGCAAATTCTCTCCCCCGGTACTCATTTCGACGAGCGGATGCTCGTGGCCGAGCGGAACAACTTCCTTGCCGCGATTTATCCGAGCGGAAAAACCTTCGGCCTGGCGCTGGTGGACCTGACTACCGGCGATTTCACGACGACGGAACTTGAAAACGATTCAGCGTTGTCAACCGAATTGGAGCGGCTGCGTCCGGCGGAAATCATTTATCCGGGCGAAGCGGCGGCCTTGCGGGATTTGCTGCGGGACTCGTTCAAAATATTGAACGGTTACGACGATTGGACCTTCGCGCCGGAAACCGCGTTGTTCACCGTGCGCGAACATTTCAAGGTCGCCTCGCTCGACGGCTTCGGATTGAAGGACCGTGCCGCCGCCATCGGCGCCGCCGGCGCGGTGCTGCATTACCTTACGCAACATTTGCGGCGCGACGTGAAACATCTCACCCGGCTGTCGTTTTATCGCCGGAATGATTATCTCGCGCTCGATTACACGACGCTTCGGCACCTCGAAATCCTGGAACCGCTCCACCATGACGCGCTGCGCAATGCATCGCTTTATGGCGCGGTCAATCGCACCGCCACGCCGATGGGCGCGCGGATGTTGCGCAACTGGCTTTCGCAACCGCTGGCGGCCGTCGAGCCGATCCGCCGCCGGCAGGAGGCCGTGCAGACGTTCATCGAAAATACCTCCGGCCTGGACAGCTTCCGGGCGCAACTGGCCCAGGTACGCGATTTGGAACGGACGATTGGCCGTCTGAGCGCTGGCAGCGGCAACGCGCGGGACCTCGTTGCTTTGCGGATGGCCCTGGAACAAATCCCGACCGTAAAAGGAATTCTCTCAACGCTCGTAGCAGCCGACGCAAGGAGGCTCACTTCTCCCGAAAACAGTCAGAGCCTCCTTACGTCGGCTGCTGCGGATGAACTTAAGGACGCGCTGCAGCGCGTCCCTGCCTTGCTGAACAATCTTGAGTCCCAGCTCACCGAGATGCCCGACCTGGTGGAGTTGGTTTTGCGCGCCATCGTTGATGATCCGCCGCTGGCGTTGAAAGAGGGCGGCATGATCCGTGACGGTTTTGATGCGGCGCTCGACGAACTTCATGCGGCGACTCGCGGGGGCAAGGATTGGATTGCGAAGTTGCAGGCGGATGAAATAACGCGCACCGGCATCTCGTCGCTCAAGGTCCGGTTTAATTCCGTGTTCGGCTACTACATCGAGGTCACGAAGTCGAATCTGGACAAGGTGCCGCAGCATTACATCCGCAAACAGACCGTTGCCAACGGGGAGCGCTATATCACACCCGAGTTAAAAGAGATGGAAGGTAAAATCCTGGGCGCGGAGGAACGCAGCGTGAAACTGGAATACGAACTGTTCCAGCATGTGCGGGAGGAAGTGTTGGGGCAAATGCCGAAAATCCAGCAGACCGCCGTTGCTTTGGCGCAGTTGGACGTGCTCGCTGCCTTTGCCGAAACGGCGCGGTTGCACAATTATTGCCGTCCATTGGTCGCGGACGAAGGAGGGTTGCAAATCCGCGACGGGCGGCATCCAGTTTTGGAACAGTGTTTGCAGGACGAGCGGTTCGTTCCGAACGATACGGGGCTGGCGAGCAGCACGGGCGGAGCGCCGAGCACCGCCTCGGCTCGGATTGGCAGCGACCCGAAACACGCCGAGACGGTGCTCGGCGCTCCGCCCCAGATCGCGCTCATCACCGGACCGAACATGGCAGGCAAAAGCACGTACATCCGGCAGGTGGCGCTCATCACCCTGCTCGCGCACACCGGGTCGTTCGTTCCGGCGACAGAGGCCCACATTGACCTGGTGGACCGGATTTTCACCCGCATTGGCGCCAGTGACGACCTCTCGCGGGGACAATCCACGTTCATGGTGGAAATGACCGAAACGGCGAACATCCTGAACAATGCCACGCCGCGCAGCCTCATTGTGCTCGATGAAATCGGGCGCGGCACGAGCACGTTCGACGGCCTGAGCCTGGCGTGGAGCATTGTCGAACATCTGCACAATCAGGTCGGCGCCAAAACGCTGTTTGCGACGCATTATCATGAACTGACCGAACTCGCCCTGCGTCAGCCGCGATTGAAAAATTTCAACGTGGCCGTGCGCGAATGGCGCGACCAGATCGTCTTCCTGCGCAAAATTGTTGAAGGCGGCACGGACAAGAGCTATGGCATCCACGTGGCGCGCCTGGCCGGTGTGCCGAAAGAGGTGTTGGAACGCGCCAAGGAAATTTTGGTCAACC
>CAZKTW010000427.1:0-2706 GCA_964555775.1 uncultured Bifidobacteriaceae bacterium
CGGCACCGTCACCAAAACGCTGTCGCGAGCCTACGCCCTGCTTCGGCAGGAACTCGAAACCCGTGAACACGCGGAACAAACCGTCAACCAAACAGAACAACCATGAACTGCGCCGAATGTCGGGACAATCTGGTGGCCTGCGGGGAAGGGTTGCTGGCCCGCGACGAAACGCTCCAATGCCGGGCCCACCTGGAAACGTGTGCGGCTTGCCGGGCTGAATACGAGGCAATCGCAAGTCTGCAACAACGCCTGATCGCCCGTGGTCAGGCTGCCGCCGGCGTGGGAATTGCCGAACCGGTCATGCGGCGGATTCGTCGGGAACAGTTCCAACCGGAAAGAGAAACCATGGTGAGCAAACTTTTCAAATACCGCTGGGGATTCGGGCTGGGCACGGCTGCGGCCGCGGCCGCCATCATCCTGCTGATTCTTTTGGTGTCACCCAGAACCCAGGCCACCGCCGCCGAGGTGCTGGCCAAGGGGGCGAGGGCCGTGGCCAAACTCACCAGCATTCATCTGCGCGGCCAGATGCGCACTTACCCGGGGGAAAACTTCGGGGCCATCAATCCCGACCATCCGTTTTGCACCATTGAACTGTGGAAACAGTTTGAACCGGAACTGAAATGGCGCGTCGAGAAACCCGGACGCGTTGCGGTCATGGACGGCCAGTCAAAGGTCATGTTCATCAAAACCGCAAACGAGGCATTCAAACATTCACCCGGCTCGACCTGGGACTTTGACACGGAATGGCTGCAGAAAATGGCCAACCTGAGCACGACGATCAGCAATGAACTGGACAACGCACGGTCGCAAGGCTGGAAGCTTGATCTGGCGGAAAAAACAGGCGCTGACGGCCGGGCGAAGTCCATCGTCACGGTCCATGCCGAGTTCGGCTTGCCGGAAGATGACCCGATGAAAAATCTCTTCTTTGACATTGCAGATGCCCGCCGAGTTTATTGTTTCGATGCCCGGACCAAGCTGCTGGAAGCGGTGCAAATCTTTCTCCGCCGTCCGTCCGGCGAGGTGTTGATCTTCGACCTCAGCCAGATTGATTACAACCAGCCGGTGAAACCGGCCCTTTGGCAGCTTGAGTTGCCGGCCAATGTGAATTGGATTCAGGAAGCACAAATACTGCCCGACAATGGGAAGTACGCCTCCATGACCGCCGAACAGGCCACCCGTGCCTTCCTGGAAGCTTGCGGTCGCGAAGATTGGAACGAAGTCGGAAAATTCATCTCATCGATCACGGCACAGCTGAAACAGTACAGTGGCGGCCTGGAAGTCATCAGCGTGGGGAAATCGTATGGCTCCAAGGTGTATGCCGGACGATTTGTTCCTTACACCATCAAGCTGCCACCGGAGGAAATCAACATGCGGCTGTCCAATGAGAATCCGGCGAAACGGTATGTGTTGATGGGAATATACGACAGCAAACTCCAGCCGACGGGCGATGACGATCTAAAATGGACAAATACGCCCGCGATTCTGCCCGACAACGACGTATATGCCCGGATGTCGCCTGTCGAGGTTGTAAAGGCCTGTTTCGGAGCACTCACAAACATGGACTGGCCCGAACTGAAAAAATTCAGCCCGGACGACTACGTCGAAAAAATCAAGCGTCAGCTTGAGGAGGAACAGAAAGCCGGCATGGATATGCATAAGCTGATGCCGGGCGTGGAAATAGGCGAAGCCTTCTGGTCACCGGAGCAATCCGCCTGGTTTGTGAAGTGCCAGGTATCGCAAATCCGAGGGGGAAGCATGGCCGTCAGAAAAGACAATCCGGCAGGCCGGTGGCAGGTGGACGGCGGATTCTGATGAGGCAGCGACCTGGTTGTGAATTGACCGGGGCCGGAAACATGAAAATGTTTCCGGCCTCCTGTTTTTGCGAACAAACGGATGCCCACCCGGCCAAACATCCATCGGTGAAAACAAAAACGCTCCACTTAAAACTTGATTCAAGAACGCAAGGAGCCGCACATTGAAACCCGTTCAACAATTCGTCATGAGCATTGAGCAACCCTTCAGAAAGACTGGAGTCCAAATGAAATCAAATCATCGCAGACTGATCGCCTGGATGGGTGTCGCCTTCCTGAGCGTTGGATTGTCGGCGCGGACCGGCGCGCAGACGGACACGAACAGCGCCTTTCCGGAGTTGAAGAAGCAACAGGAACAATTGACGCTTGAAAACAGCGTCGCCGAGGAGAAGTTGCACAAGGACCTGGCCAAGCTCACGGCGGAGAAGCAGCGGCTGGAACTTGAAAACGGCATTGCCGAACAGCAATTGCGCCAGGACCTGGCCAAGCTCGCCGCCGAGAAACAGCGGCTCGAACTCGAAAACGGTCTGGCGCAGCAAAAACTTCAAGCCGACGTCGCCGCGCTCCAGGCCGAGCTGGACAAACTGACCAAGCAGACCGACCTGCTGGCCAAACGCGCCTCGCTCAAGGAAGCGGAGCGCAAGGCGCAACTCGATGAAGAACTGGCGGCGGGGCGCGGAAAGCTGGAGAAGATGAGGCTGACGAACGACCTTGCGACCGTGGAAATTGCCGCCAAGAGCCGGGAACTGGCCCAGCGCGAGCAGGAATTGAAGGTGCACGTGGCGGAACTGCAGACGCAGCGTTCGGAATTTGAATTGCAGCTGGCCAAGCTGAACAACGACCTCGACCTGCGCGCGAAACGCGATTTGTGGAAGAACCGGGTCAACCGCGACAT
>CAZKTW010000428.1:0-2704 GCA_964555775.1 uncultured Bifidobacteriaceae bacterium
CGCAGAGGCATCAAACAGAGGTGCCGGCCAGTTCGTGTATGAACCGGTCGGCGATGCGTTGATATCGTCAAGCATCGTCAGATTCATCAAGTCCGGCAGGGGAACATTCGTGGCAAGATTCACCGCCAATACGTTTGTCATGATCTGCGCCGCGGTCAGATTGGTGCTGTAAATCCGCACGTCGCACATCGAGCCGCAATGGTAATTATTGTTTCCAATTAGCCTGCCAATGCAGAAGTTCCCGCCCGAAACCGTGTTCCACGACACGTTGTTCGTGATCAGGGGCGCTCCGTTCAGATAAATTATGGAAGTCGTGCCGTCGAAGGAGCCGGCAATGTTATACCAGGTCTGGGGGATCAATGCCGAATTGATGGTGGTATCATTGCCCCAACCAAAGAAAGTTATTTGCTGTTGCCCGCCGCCCGTTACTTGAATGCCGATTCCATTTGCCTGGCAAGTGGCGGTGGCTCCGTAAGAAACCATCTGATAAGCTTTCGTTGGATCGGGATTTTTTGACAACAGCACCCATGCGGAAATGGTTCGCGCATTGGTTCCGAGCGGCAGGGTGGCGTCGTTGGCGGACACAAACTGGCTGATGCCATCGAAGGCCAGGGAACCGTTCGGTGAATCGTCAAGTCCGTTCCCATACGACGACCCGCCGTGCAGGGTGCCGTTATTTACACCCCAATGATCGTTCGCATCGCCGGCCAGGGGATACCAGGCGACCAGCCAATTAGTGCTTTCGGTATAGCCTGGATTGGAATTGGATGACGTGACGGTGTTGGTGATGATCTGGGCGAGCGCACTGGAAGTACTGCCGCCAAAGGCGGTGTCCCCGCCATAAACCGCCGTGATGGCGTGGGGCGAACCGCCGACCGATAGTCCGGACGTGCTCAGGGTCGCCACGCCTGAACTGTTCACGGTTCCGGTGCCCAAGCTGGTGCTGCCGTCCTGGAAAGTCACCATTCCAGTCGGCATGCCACCACTCCCGCTCACGGTGGCGGTCAACGTCACCACACTGCCGGACGGCGCCGGGTTTGGCGAAGAGCTGAGGGTCGTTAGGCTGAGGTTGGTGGATGGACTTGAAGGAGGCGGGAATGTCACCAGGGCGTTGTCCAGGAACAGATCTTGAACAATTGCACCTGCCCCACCTGTGGCGTCGGCCGTCAGGGTGACATTGCCCTTGAATAGAAATTGAAAGTAGTGCGAATAACCCGGATTGTCATTCACCTTGTAACTGGCCGAGGCGTTATTGGTGGAGGTCAGTGTCAGAGTGAATTGCCTTGGATTGTTGAATTGAGCGGGGCTGACGACTGTAAGGTAATGAAAGTTGGTATCGCTCACGCCAATATTGATGGTTCCAACCGGGTTGGCGATTCCGCCTTTATTGGCGCCAAAGACATTATCCACGCGACAGGCTCTTTCCAGATTATCCGCCGGCGCCCAGCCGGAACCAACCGTTACGGTGAAAGGCGGCAGTATATGTGTGCGATCCGTGCCGGTGCCACCCCAACTGTAAAGCGTGTAACCTTTCGTGCCGATACTTTCATTCATCAGGTTTCCATAACCGTAATCGTCCAGTTCACGAAGACTGAGCACGCCCGAAAGATGCTCCTCGCCCACGTAAGCCGGCTGGCCCGAGTCCGGGGCAGTGGAATTGACGTCGGGCCCGCCGATCCATTGGGAACCTTCATCCATCTGGCCTGCGCGGAGAACCGTCAGGCTGGTATCGAAAGGGCGGATGGCGATTTGCTCGGAGGGCATTCCTTCCGTTCCGGCGGAGACCGCGGTGATGGCGAAATAATAAGTTTGACCGTTGGTCAGTCCACCAATGACAAAATTCGTGCTGGTGGTCTGGGCGGCGAGCGTCTGGTAAGAACCGCCGTTCATCTGTGAGTAACGAATGTTATATGAGGTCGCATTCGCAACGCGCAGCCAGGAAATGGCTGCGGATTGGTTTCCCGGAAGGCCGGCAACGCCGCTTGGAAAGGAGACAGCCTGGTTGGTGAGGGTTATGTGACCGCCCAACGCTCCGCTGCCGGTCTGTTCGCAAACATTTCTGGCGTTGACCAGGTGCCAGCGTTGCGGGCCGTGCGCGTTTTCGTCGTTTACCCAGACATAGTAGTCGCCACTGGCGGTTTTGACGAGGCTCTCGCAGTGTCCGTTACCAGTGAAGCCCTGGAATGGTCCCTCGTAGGCGGAATGCCCCGGACTCGCTTCGCCAAATTCTCCCACAAACAAACCATCATCGTAATAGTGCATGTGCTGGGAAGCCTGGCCCTGGCCGCGGAAGTATTCGCCGTGATAACCGTAGATGATGTGCCGGTCAACAGCCTGCACCGTGTTGCCGCCATAGTTGACGCCGTTGTCAATTTCGTAATTGCCCAACCCATTCAAGTCGCCGGCTGGCGACGCCTTCCACAGCCAGTTGCTAGCGCCGGCTCTCACTCCGCCCAGATGCCAGCCATTATTTTTTGACTGGTCAAATGAGATTAAAATGTTGTTGGTGCTGATGGTGGCCCGGATGTTGCCAAAGCTGCAACAACGTGGAACCGGGTCGTTGCTGCCGTTGGGCGCGGAGGCGATCAAGGTCTCAGGCTTCCAGACCGGGTTGCCATTCGAGTCAAAACCGTTTAAAGCGGACGCGTACCAACTGGCGACATTCATGGTCGTGGCCCGGGCGGAGCCATCGGGACCCAGTGAG
>CAZKTW010000429.1:0-2696 GCA_964555775.1 uncultured Bifidobacteriaceae bacterium
GTGGCTTCTGATGCAGCCGCGCGTGCGCCGCCGCGATGAAACCCTTGAACAGCGGATGCGGCTGGTGCGGCTTGCTCAAAAATTCCGGATGAAACTGGCTCGCCACAAAAAATGGATGGTCCTTGAGCTCGATCACCTCCACCAACTTGCCGTCGGGCGACAGGCCGCTGAAGACAAAACCGGCCTTTTCAAATTTTTCGCGGTAGGCGTTGTTGAACTCGTAGCGGTGGCGGTGGCGTTCGTTGATGACAAACGAGCCATACAGTTCCGCCGCCTTGGTGCCCAGTGCCAGCTGGCAGGGCTGCGCGCCCAGCCGCATCGTGCCGCCCTTCTTCGTCACCCGCCTTTGTTCGTCCAGCATGGCGATGACCGGATGCGGCGTGCCAGGTTCGAATTCGGTGGAATGCGCTTTTTCCAGCTTCAAGATGTTTCGGGCAAATTCGATGGTGGCGATTTGCATGCCCAGGCACAGGCCGAGATAGGGAATCTTGTTCTCGCGCGCGTACTGCGCCGCCTTGATTTTGCCCTCGATCCCCCGCTCCCCGAATCCGCCGGGCACCAGGATGCCACCGAGACCCTTCAAGATTTTATCCGGGCCTTCCTTTTCAATTTCCTCCGCATCCACCTGCACGATTTCCACGCCGCAATCATTGCCGATGCCGCCATGAATGATCGCCTCATAAACCGATTTGTAGGCGTCCTGCAACCCGATGTATTTGCCAACTACGCCGACGCGAACGCGATGCTGCGGGGCGATGAGCTTGCGGATGATTTCCTGCCAATGCGCCATGTTCGCGGTGGGCGTGTGCAGATCGAGCAGGCGGCAAACCAGGTCGTCGAGCCGCTCGCGTTGCAGCATCAACGGCACCTCGTAAATGGAATGGTCCACGTCCTTTTCCTCGATGACCGCCTCGACCGGGACGTTGCAGAACAGCGAAATTTTCTGGCGCAGTTCCTTGTCGAGCGGCTTCTCGCAACGGCAGATCAGGGCGTGCGGCGTGATGCCGATTTCACGCAGTTTGGCCACGGACTGCTGCGTGGGCTTGGTCTTCAATTCGCCGGCCGCCTTGATGAACGGCACGTAGGTGACGTGGAGGAAAATTGCGTTGTTGTACCCGACCTCCAGGGCAAACTCGCGAATGGCTTCCAGGAACGGCAGCCCCTCGATGTCGCCGGTCGTGCCGCCGATTTCAGTGATGACGACGTCGGCCTTGGATTTTTCGGCGAGGAGATGGATGCGGTTTTTGATTTCGTCGGTGACGTGCGGAATCACCTGGACGGTTTTGCCGAGGTATTTTCCCTCACGCTCGTTGTTGAGCACATTCTGATAGACCTGGCCGCTCGTCAGGTTGTTAAGCCGTGTCAGCTTGACGTTCGTAAATCGCTCGTAATGGCCAAGGTCGAGGTCGGTTTCCGCACCGTCGTCGAGCACATAAACCTCGCCGTGCTGGTAGGGGTTCATCGTCCCCGGGTCCACGTTCAGGTAGGGGTCAAACTTTTGCAGCACCACCTTCAGACCGCGATTTTCGAGCAGCGTGCCCAGCGAGGCCGCCGTCAGACCCTTGCCCAACGAACTCACCACGCCGCCTGTGACAAAAATGAATTTCATCTTAAATTTCTTTCAACCACGGATGGACACGGATTAACACGGATAAAATTTTTGCAGTATTGATTTGGAATAAAAATGGCGTTCCACTGCGCTCCAACGTATCGAACAGGCTGAATTATCGTCAGTCGTCACAGAAATGAATTCGTCGCCGTTGTGAACAAACGCCGATGTCGCTGTTGTTGTTCGGGTTTCCGTTTTTTGTTTAATCTGGATAATTTGATAAACCGGGACTTTGTATTGAACGTTTTTTATTGCGAATGCCCGCCAAAAACCGGGCGTTGGATTTTCAATGTATTGGATTTTGCTAACAGGGAAAAAGATGCCCTCTTTGCGAAGTTTCCGTTCTGCCTGAATCGCCTCTTCCAGCAAGTTGGCGCCTGCTGAAGATGCTCCCGCTGATAAAACCGACTCCACTGCTCCAATAACAGCAGAAGCCGCAAGCACCCATTCAATGGATCCCCATGGACCAATGCCGGTTGAAACACCTTTGAACATTTTCATGGCCTCGGCTCTTTTTGAATTTACTTTTGCCAGTGCGATTTCGTCATAAAGCCGCACAGCCTTAATTTTTAATTCCGCACCAGAGTTGAGCCTAATTTCCAAACGAGAGCCATCGTCGGATTGTGCAACCAACGTTTCATCAACGGATGGAGGCGCAATGAAAGATTCTGGCAGCGAATCTTGAAAAAATAATTCTTTAGCTGGGGTCCAATCTAAATCGCCACCTTCAGTACAAACAAGAGTGTCGAGTGCAATCTGTTTTTTTGACAGCATTTCTTTGATCGCTTCTTCCTCAAAAGGACCTTGTTGTTGATCATTAAACCAAGCAAAGAATTTCATTTTTTCTTTTGGTTGATTTAAGACTCAAAAATCGGTGTTCATCTGTGTTTATCCGTGGTTAAAAGCTTTTCCACCCGCTTCACGTCCCCCGGCACATCCACGCCCACGCTGTCGTAATCCACTTTCACGACCGCGATGGGGATGCCGTTTTCCAGCGCGCGCAACTGTTCCAGCTTCTCCGCGTTTTCCAATGGCGACACCGGAAATTTCACCAGCCGCAGCAGCGTCTCGCGCCGGTAACCGTAAA
>CAZKTW010000430.1:0-2688 GCA_964555775.1 uncultured Bifidobacteriaceae bacterium
CTCACCGACGTTCACCTGTGCTGCCAGAGCTGTGTCAAAGGCGTGCAGAAGGCCGCCAGCCAGGTCGCGGGTGTGACCGCCGCCGCCGACATGGACGAAGGGACCGTCACCCTGACCGGGCCGGATACGGCCACGGTGCAAAAGGCAGTGGATGCGCTGACGTCGGCCGGCTACTTCGGCAAGAGCAGCGATGCCAGCATCAAGGTCAATGCCGACACCGGCGCCAAGGACCAGAAGGTGCAGTCCCTTCAGGTTGAGGGCGTGCATCTTTGCTGCGGCAAATGCGTCAAGTCGGTGAATGAAGCGCTCGGCACAGTTTCGGGCGTGACGACCAACACCGCCGCCAAAGGCGTCAAATCGTTCACCGTCACCGGCAATTTCAACGACAAACAGGTGTTTGACGCGTTGCAAAAGGCAGGACTCACCGGCAAAGTCGGCCAGTAAACCGTTTTTATTCCGAACATCCCCCCGCCTGTTTCCACGGCGAGGGGATTTTTTAGTGGTACCGTTTGGTGGGGCGAGACTACTGGCGAGCCGTCCTTGCGTCTTAATAAACGAGAACGAGCACTGCGGCGTCCTGCGCGGATTTGACCACATCTTCAAACCTCCGGTCAGATGTCAGCGGCGCTTTGAGTTTGGCCGAGACTGCCGGCACGGATTCGAGGAAGCTCAACAGAAAACTGCTCTTGACCGCGTAATTCACATTTTCCGGCAACGCTCCGCTTATCGCCAGCGCCACGGACGCATCCAGTTTGGCCGACACCACGCCCACCACATTGCCACGCTCATCCACCAGCGCCCCGCCCGAATTGCCCGGCTGCACCGGCACACTGATCTGGAAATAACGCGGACTGTCACCCGCGCCGGACAACGACGCAATTTCCCCTTTGGCCAGCTTGGGCGCAAACCCCTGCAAGGTTGGGTCGGGAAAACCAATGGTGGCCACCGTGCCGCCCAAACGCACCGCGCGGCTCGCCGCAATCGGCAAGGGGGAAAATTTCCCGGTTGCTTTCAACAAAGCCAGATCATTGTCCGCATCTACTTGCACCACTTTGGCGTCAATCGTTCCCTCACTCGTGACCAGGCGAATGCCCCCGGCGTTATTGACCACATGCTCGTTGGTTACCAGGAAGCCGTCGTCACTGATAAAGAACCCGGTACCGCTTTTTCGGGGATGGGATGGCGCCCCCGGCGCATGGCTTTTAAGCATATCGGAAAAATTTTTGGCAGCCACCAGATACCGGTTCGTGGAATACATGATCGGCGAGTTGAAGCAAACCTCGCCCTCGCAGCCGCTCTGGTCGTCCCGGGAAAAAGTGGCATAAAAAGCGGTGGCATTGCCCAGTTCGTCCTGCTCCAGGTGTTTGATTACAAAACTATAGGTGCCGTCGGTGGAAAAGTCCGGGTCTCCTGACAGCCTGAATTGGGGGCTCAATCCGCTGGCGGCGGAAAACCTGGCCCCTGAGAATTTCCCCAGATGCAAACTGCCATTGCCGGGCGGAGAGAAGGATACCTCCTGCGTGCCTTGGGCGGAGGCAAAGCTGAACCGGTATCCTCCACCTTGTTCCTTCCTGGATTTCACCATCGACTCCGGAGCAACGCAGAAAATGGTTTCGCCTCCCTTGGCGCCATTTGCGCCCCCGTTGATCACCAGGGCGGTGTAGCGCGGCCCGGTTAGCACGGCCGCCGGGACACGCCCCAAGGCTCCGGTCGGATAAAATGCCTTGGCGTTGAAATAAACTTCGCCTTTGACCTGTCCAACCGCATTTTCCGGCGTGAAGTCGAATGTGGCATGAAAAACCGCCACTTTATCGCCGATGAACGTCGCTTCCTTGACATTAAAATTGCCCGTTCCCTCCTGGCTCAAACCATCGGATGTGATCCCCAGCGTTGGGATTGGGCCGCTGCCGCGACTGCGGGTGTTTTCATAACTCCCGGGATGAAGATATGCATTGTCCGGGCCATTGAACCAAAGCACCACGTCGCCGTCGGCATGTTCAAACCGCAGAATGACGGCATGGCCTTGAAAGTTAAGGTGGCAGACGCTGTTTGAAGAGGTGAGAAACAAACTGTGTCCCTTCGCAATGCGGGTTCCGCCTTGATTGGTCAGGATCAATCCAGTGATGGGCTGGGTTGGCACCAACGGACCGGTAACCCCAAAGCGGGCGCGCGTTTCTTCATTCATGCCGGCGATATCAATCGCGCTCAAGCCGGCGCTGTGCGAAATCACGAGTTTGTTTCCAACACGCTGCTGAATCGTGACGTTCCGATAGATGTTTGTGCCCACTCGAATCTCGGGAATCACGCTCTTGCCTTGGGCCGCAACGTGGGAAATGGACGCCACCAGAAGGGAGAGAATCAACGCCATCAATCGCATGAGAAAAAATGGGCGCAACGGCCGCGGTTTTCAAGGGTGAAATTTCTGTTGAAGACGTCAAAAAGAATATCTCCAACATTGCTTTGGGCGGAGCGGAACTTAAACTCCGCGCGCGTGCTGAATCTGAATTCACTCAACCCCCAGCAACGCCAGGCCGTCGAAACGTTGAACGGTCCGGTGCTGATCCTGGCCGGCGCCGGCACCGGCAAGACCCGCGTCATCACGTTTCGCATCGCCCATCTCATTGCGAAGGGCGTCGCACCGGGAAACATCCTCGCCGTCACCTTCACCAACAAGGCCGCCCGCGAAAT
>CAZKTW010000431.1:0-2688 GCA_964555775.1 uncultured Bifidobacteriaceae bacterium
TGCATGGTCGTCATCATGATGCCGAAGGCGCTGGCGTTGATTGAACTGGCGTATGATACGCAACGCCGGCACGCGTTTGGCGGGTTGCAACGCGCCGCCGTGAGCGTGGTGGCCGAAACCGTTTTTTCGACACTGCATGCGCCGTTGCTGATGCTCTGGCACACACGTTTTGTCGTCACCAACCTGCTGGGCGTCAGCGTGGGATGGAGCACGCAAAAACGCGCCGCCGACGGCACGGCGTGGACGTTTGCCATCCGACGACATTGGGGGCACACCTTGATTGGGATCATTTGGGGGGCGTTCATGTGGTGGCTGGGGCGTTCGTTGTTCTGGTGGTTCACGCCGGTGCTTGCCGGGATGGTCCTGTCCATACCGTTGAGTGTTTTCACCAGCCGGCGCAGCCTCGGGGCGCGCGCGCGCCGGCTTGGCGTGTTTCTGACACCGGAAGAAATCGCTCCGCCGGCGGAATTGGTGGCGCTTCGGGCAAACATGAAAGTCCATGAACTCACTGACGACACGTCCCCCCGCCGTCCGCACGCCGGGCTGGCGGAGGCGGTGCTCGATCCTTACGTCAACGCCATCCACGTCACCTTGTTGCGCGAGAAACTGTTCAATCCGGTTTACGCCGAGCAGTTTGCCGCCTTGGGTGTGGGCGGTCCCCAGGTCCGCACGTTGGGTGAAAAACTGCTGGCCGGAGGGCCGGACCAGTTGACCCCGGCCGAAAGGTCATTGATCATGACTGACTCGCACACCATGGTCTGGCTGCATCATGAAGCCTGGCTGCGCAGCGGCGAGTCGCTGGCGCCCTGGTGGCGGGCTTCCATCCGCGAATACAGCCGGCAGGATGCGCCGTAAACGCAACCGCCGGAGCGGTTACAACAACTCCAGCAAGCGCTGCAATTCCGCGTCCGTGTTGTAAAAATGCGGCGAGAGGCGCAGGTAATTTTGTGCCTGGCGATCGGTGCGCAAGGACGTAACGATCCCGGCCTCCGTCAACTTTTTGTGCAGCTCCGCAAGGTATTTGCCGGGTGAGTGGCAGGAAACGATGCCGCTGGCGTTTACCGGTTTCACATCCGCATTGAGAACGGTGAAACCTTTTGCCTGCAACGCCGGCACCAGCCCCGTCCGTTTGCGCAACAATTCCGCGGCAATATTTTCCACGCCAATTTCCAGGACCAGTTCCAGCGCGGCAACCAACCCGACCAAGCCGAGCAGATTTTGTGTGCCGGCCTCGTATTTGGCCGCACCGCTGCGGAAAACGATTTGTTCCTGGGCGACGAAATTCGGATTGCGCACGTTGTGCCAGCCATAAACCGGCGGATTCAACTTTTCCTGCAATTCGCGGCGGACGTACAGCAGGCCCGCGCCACAGGGACCGAGCAGCCATTTGTGCGCGTCGGCCGCGAGAAAATCCACGTGCTCCACGGTCGTGGGAAATGCCCCCAGGGTTTGAATCGCATCGAGGCAAAATAAAATGCCGCGCTCGTGAAGAAATTTGCCGATGGCCTGATGATCCAGCCGGTAACCGCTGATAAAATGGCAGGACGCGAGCGCAACCAGCCGGGTGTTTTCGTCCACCTGTCCCATCACGTCCTGCGGGCGGATGACCCCGAGGCCGCGGGTGTTGAGCAGGCGTACCTCGACGCCGCGTTCGGCCAGGGCCATCCAGGGATAAACGTTCGATGGATAATCGTCGTGGTAAATGAGGACGTTGTCGCCCCTGCGAAAATTCAAACCGGCGGCGACGAAACTCAGCCCGAGTGACGTTGGTCCGACGAGCGCAACTTCCTCCGGCTGGCATTGCAGCAATTGCGCCCCCAGCTTCCTTGCGTCATTCAAGCGGTGGATGACAAAAGCCTCCTGGTCGCCCAGCGTGCTGCCGCGCGCGCATTCGGAAATGGCGTCGGCCACGCGTTGCGGCAGCGGGCAGACCCCGGCGTGCGCGAGAAAGATTTTGTCGCGGGCAACGGGAAATTCGTTCCGGCGAAGTTCCTCCGGGGCGAGCAGTTCGGTCAAAGTCATGCAGCGAAGTTAATTTGCGCGGGGCTGGTACGCAAAGCGGAATTAACCTGAAAACCGAAGTTGGCAGGGACGCCCGCTGCGCCGTCCCTGCGCCATAATAGGCGCGGAACGAATACCGGTGAACATGCGTTGTTGCACCATTCTTTCCGACTGCTCAATGCGGTCGGGGCTCGCCCAGCGCACTGTCCCTGCCTCGTTAGGCTTTGTTCGACTTCGAAATTCTGGATCAGCCTCGGGTCGTTACCGGAATAACTGCTGGCTCGCGTCATTGATTTCCTGAAGCCGGCCGGTATAAAACTGGATGACTTCATAAGCGATGACCAATGCCACCAGGAAATAAATCAGCCGCGGCATCAATGCGGCGAAGGTGTTCAGCTTGCGCGTGCCATCCTCATGGTAAAGCCGGTTCAGGTTGAGGAGGGATTCATCCAGTTTGCCGCTGATCTCGCCGCTGGCGTAAAGGTTGGCGAAGGTTTCCGGGAAGAACGGGCACTGCTGGACGGCTTCGGAGGGCATTTGTCCGGCGGCCAGTTGCGGTTTCCAGGCCGTGACCTCCCGGCGCAAGGCGGCCGAGCCGCTGGCTGTGGCGGCTAGGTCCCAGGCTTCAAAGATGTTGACCCCGGCGCTGATGAGGGCTTCGAGCGCCGAGGCAAGCCGGGACAGGGC
>CAZKTW010000432.1:0-2663 GCA_964555775.1 uncultured Bifidobacteriaceae bacterium
GAGTAGTAGCGGCAGAACGAATCCAGTTTTCCGTCCGGACGGATGACGTGCGTGCAACAGCGGTCGATGCGGTCTTCATCCCAAGTCTGCGCATCCATGAACGGCTTGATGAACAACCGGAACGTGTGCGATTCGTCCAGCTCGAATTTTTTAAGCAGTTCACCCAGCGGCTCGGATTCACATCCGCACTTCATCAAATCTTCGAGTTTGTAGCGCACCTTGGTGCCCAAAAACCCCTGCACGTTCTTAAAATCGATGAAGTCGCTGACCGATCGCACCTGTCCGGCAACCTTGAGCAGGTAACCAATCGTCGCACAATTCGGGTCGCCGCATGGTAATGGTGTGAAATCCTCGAAGCGCAATTTGCCATCCGACTGTCCGACGGCGGCAAGGATGATGTCAGCGGTGTTTAGGCGGGCTGAGGGTTTAGAGGTGGGGGCGGATTGATTTGGAATCCGCCCGCTAGTGAACATGGGTTGAAACGAAATTCCACGCACATTCGACCAGTGCAGGCCGAAATCAATCGCCCCCCAGACAAATGGCAGATTGTCCGGCGTCACGGTCATGGCGAGCGTGACCGGCAACTTCATTTCCCGGCAACGTCCCAGGCACCGTTCACGCAACTCCCGCAAATCAGCACCCCGCAGGAATTGTTGCCCGGCTTCCTGAACCCCGTCGAATTGGAGGTAAAGCTGGAATTTGCCGTAGCGAAACGTCGCCGCCAGTTCGCGGGCAAACCCTTCATCTTGCGCAATGCGGACCCCATTAGTGTTCAGAAGCACGTAATCGATGCTGGGATGCGACTGCAACCAGCGGAGCAGTTCGAAGAAATGCGGATGCAATGTCGGTTCGCCGCCGGAAAGCTGAAGGATCTCGATTTTGCCTTTGCGATCCACCACGCCTTGGATTCGGCGCTGCAAATCTTCCAGCGGCACGGCATCCACTTTCTGGCCGACGCCCATCGGTGAATCCGCGTAGCACGTCGGGCAACTTAGGTTGCAGGAGTTGACGATTTCAATAAGCGCAAGGCAGGTGGACAGTTTTTCCTGAATACCGAGTGCCTCTCCGGGATCGGCATTGCGGCCGAGTGTGCCGGTGTTGGAACCATCAGCCGAACAGCACAAGCCAGGGCTGCAACCGCAGGATTCATTTTCGGTACGGCCCTTCGCGAGCCAATAAAAACGGGCGTCGGATGCGATGCAAACGCTCACTTCACCGTGTTCCACACAGGTGCGTTTGAGCAAGACCTTCGCCGGGATTCCTCCCGTGCGCCAAACCTCCGCCGGACACGGCACATGGCAAACCGGGCACCGCGACTTGGTGCGTTTAAGCAATTCGTCGGTAAGCTTTAAAACTGGAAGTAAAGTTTGGGTCGACATTTTTCAATTGAAGTGCAGCTGGAAACCACTCGCCAGACAGCCGAAGCAACTCATGCCGATGCAAACCACAATCATGATAAAGGCAAACAATATGCCTAAGATTATTCTCAATGGCTTCGTTTTTCCCAGTTGCCGTCCCAACATCACGCCACAGACGATTCCAGCCACGCCACCGCCAAAGAAAGCGATGCCTGGTGAAGCGTTGCCTTTCTTCGCACCCAACAGAACAACAAGAATGGTCAACAAAACTGGCGCGAGCAGCACGGAAAAAAAGAGCACCCAATTTGTCTTTACTGGCGGCGATAGATGTTGGACTGAATCAACCCCGGATGCAGGGAGATCGCGCCCACAGAACGGACACCAGGCAGCCGCATAATTGACAGGCAATTCTTTTTGGCAATGCGGGCAGTTCATGGGAAATTATATCACGGTAACAAGGCAGCCAACAAACAGGAGCCCAAAGGACATGACCGCATAAACGCAGAGCATTCCGAATGAATACAGCAGGCTCGCCAGAATCATTCCGACACCTGAATTGCTTTTAATCTTCGCCAGGTACAATCCAGAAACAATGGCGCACAGAATGAAGAGATATGCTATTGAAACCACTCCCGCACGGTGCGTCATGAGTATTAGCCCCACCACAAATGGCAGGAACAGAAGGACCCACACGGGCAACATACGAGGCGATTGATCAGGTTCCACTTCGGCAGCATGCTTTTCCCAACTTTCTTCAGTCCAAACATCGAGTCGAGAGGATTGCGGATATTGTCGTTGTTTGAAGCCGACTGGTGTTCGTGGCATCAGACTGGCTGCTGGCGGGGGATTGAAAGCTGCCTGTAACGGAATAAACAAAACCCTTCCACAACCAGGACAATCAATCCGTTCACCGCAGTAAAGGTCATCGCAGGCAATGTGCTGAGAGCAATGTGGACATGCGAATTTGATCTCGCTCATACGGACTTGGGTTGAATGGGCGTTGGATTGCCGGCCTCAGCTTTGCGGATCAGTCGCGGTTGGCGCGGATAAAGAAGGAGGTAGCCGAGTGATATCAATCCGGCGACAATAATGCCGAAACCTGCTTGTTGGAAAGTTGCCGTTCCGCGTGCCAGGCAAACCAAACCCAAAACCAACTCGAACGCTCCGCGCGCAATACCCACCTGCACCCACACCACATGGCGAATTGGGTTGGTTGCCGCGACGACATAACCCAGGCCCATGGTAGCCAGCGCACAGCCCCAAAGGCCGATGATGTAGCTCACGCCGTCCGGCAAATCCTTGAAG
>CAZKTW010000433.1:0-2629 GCA_964555775.1 uncultured Bifidobacteriaceae bacterium
GAAAAGAATTGAATTTTGCGCCGGTTGATTCAACCTCTGTTCATACTGAGAGTATTTTCTCTGTGGTTTTTGAAATTTCGGCTGTTGTCGGTGTTGTACTTATGAACATTTCAATTTCGTTCCGCCCGAGGCTGGTGGACGCATTAAAGAATTATTCACTCCGGGATTTTCAGGCGGACACGGTAGCCGGCATCACGGTGGGCATCGTGGCGTTGCCCCTGGCGATGGCCTTCGCCATCGCCTCAGGCGTCAAGCCCGAGGCCGGCATTTTCACCGCCGTCATCGCCGGCTTCATCATCTCGGCATTGGGCGGCACCAAGGTGAGCATCGGCGGGCCGACCGGCGCGTTCATTGTCATCCTCTACGGCATCAACGCCCAATATGGTCCGCAGAACCTCGCGATCTGCACCATCATGGCGGGCGTGATTCTGTTCATCATGGGCGCGGCGCGGCTGGGAACGATGATCAAGTTCATTCCTTACCCGGTAACGATGGGGTTCACCTCCGGCATCGCCGTGCTCATTTTCAGCACGCAGATAAAAGATTTCCTGGGATTGAACGTCGCGAAGGTTCCCTCCGAGTTCATCGAGAAGATGCAGGTATTGTTCGAGCGGGCCGGAACGGTTCAATGGACGACCGTGGGGCTGGCGGCCGCATCGCTGGCGATCATTGTTTTCTGGCCCAAGTCCTGGCAGCGGCGCGTGCCTGGCTCGATCGTGGCTCTGGTGCTGGGCACGGTGGCCGTGGCGGCGTTCCCGCAGCTGTTGCCGGTCGAAACCATCGGCAGCAAGTTCGGCGGCATTCCGCAGGCGCTGCCGCATCCACAAATTCCCGCATTGTCCTGGGAAAACATCCGCCACTTGTTCCAGCCCGCCACCACCATCGCGTTGCTCGCCGCCATTGAATCGCTGCTCTGCGCCGTGGTGGCCGACGGCATGGTGGACGATCGCCACGACTCGAACCAGGAACTCATGGCGCAGGGCCTTGCCAACATCGCCAGTCCGCTGTTCGGCGGCATTGCGGCGACGGGCGCCATTGCGCGCACCGCCACCAATATCAAATGCGGCGCCCGAACGCCGGTCGCCGGCATCATTCACGCCGCCACACTTTTGATCATCATCCTTGCCGTGGCGCCGCTGGCCAGATTCATTCCCCTGGCCACCTTGAGCGCGGTCCTCGTGAACGTGGCGCTCCACATGGGCGAGTGGCACAATTTCAGCCGCCTGCCCAAATGGCCGCGCAGCGACGCGGTGGTGTTTCTGACGGCGTTTGGTTTGACGGTGGTTGTGGACCTCACCGTCGCGGTGGAGATTGGCATGGTGCTGGCCGCCATTCTCTTCATCAAACGCGTTTCCGAAACCACCCAGATCACCGCCGTGGACGAAAGCACGGAAACGGAGGGGCCGCATCATTCACTCATCGGCAAGGATATCCCAAATGGTGTCATGATTTATCGCATCTTCGGCTCGTTCTTTTTCGGCGCGGCCGACAAGCTGGAAAGCATTCTGAAACGGGAGAAACGGGACCCGGAGGTGCTGATCCTGCGCATGCGAAAAGTAATGGCGATGGATGCCACGGGGCTGAATGCGCTGGAAGACCTCTACGAACGGCTGCACCGCAAAGGCAAGCATATGGTCCTGAGCGGGCCGCATACCCAACCGTTGCTGGTCATGGGCCGGGCCGGTTTTCTGGACCGCATCGGAACGGAAAATGTCTGCGAACATATTGACGCCGCCCTGGCCCGGTCACGGGAAATTCTCGGCCTGCCGCCCGCGACGTCCGTGGACCCGTTGCGCATGGAAAAGCGGAAGATTGAGGCCGCGCGCCAGGAATTGACCTCGGCCATGGAACGCGTCAATCAGGTCTTGAATTCCCCCGACGCAGTCTTCCCCGACGAGGATCGCACCCGGTGGTTGCCGGGGCTGGACATTACTGATACCGTCGGAAGCGTGAAGCGCATCGTCCCGGACCATCCCCACCCTGTTCCCCAACCGGGAGATCCGGCCGGGACTGACTGAACGCATGGGGAGCAACGGATGTCCGCCGGATTCCGGCGGGGGGTTGCAGTGCTCCGCCGAGACGCCGCTGCATCCACTCGTTGCCCCCTGCGGAATTCGGATGCGGATTGTGGAAAGGCCCGGAACACAAAGCACATCCGCAGATGACGCTGACGGCACAGATCCCGGGAGAACATTCAACGCCCAACATTCAACACTCAACGTCAAACGGGTATGATCCGGGAGTATTTCTGCAAATTGGACATTGAGTGTTGAATGTTGAATGTTGAATGTTCGATGTTTTCTTCCTTTCCCAAAAACATAAGTCCCTGCCCGACCTTTCGGTCAGGCAGGGACAAATGGGGGATGGGAGTGCGCCAAGCTCTCTTTCCCATGCCGACATTAGGCGCGCACCCTTGCGGGGGCTGTCAGCTTCCCGACGCCATTCTCCACGGCAAGCGGAGTCTTCGGCCTCGTGGCAGGGCCGTCCAGTGCCTTGCGGCCGCTGGATTTTGAGTGAGGCTTTTCAGCTTGCTTGGGCCGATGGTTGCGCCACCAGCTTGCAAACCAGGTCAAGACACGCCTGCGATTTTTCTTTCGCGTCTTGACCATTAGCACCGGGTCAGCCGCCG
>CAZKTW010000434.1:0-2628 GCA_964555775.1 uncultured Bifidobacteriaceae bacterium
GTCGTCAAAGCCGTGATGGATGGGCTGGCCATGACCGGTTTCGTGAAGGTGTTCGGCTGGCCGTCGGCTTTGGCGGCATTCCCTGTTTTTGCCCTGTTTAGCGGCATCACGCTGGCCTGCCAGGTTTGGGCCCGGCCGTTGCTCGAAGCCCACGGCCTGGTGGCACCGGTCAACGCCACGGCCGGCTTCATTGCCTGCGCCATTGCCCTGATGATCTTCGAGGTCCGCCGGGTGGAACTGGCGAACTTTCTGCCGGGCCTGGCCCTTGCCCCGCTGCTGGCCTGGTGGCTGAAATAAGAATATCATTACGGGTTAACACAGATCAGAGAAATCTCCAAAAGAAACATTCAACATTCAACTCCCAACACCGAATTACAACTTGTGCATCATCCCTTGAATGTTCGATGTTGAATGTTGAGCGTTGAATGTTTTCGGGTTTCAGAAAGAGGGACGTACAACCTTTGGCTTGCCGCCCGCCGTGAACCGGCTAAAGCTTGGACGCGACATGAACTGCATCGTCACCGCCGGACCGACCTATGAACCGCTGGACGACGTGCGGCGGCTCACGAATTTTTCGACGGGCCGTCTGGGCACGGAGCTGGCCAATTTTCTGGCGGCGCGCGGCCATAACGTGGCGCTGCTGTTGGGCGAAATGGCCACGTATGCCGGCCACCGGCGCGCGCAACACGTCTCGGTTTTCTCCACCACGGCGGATTTGCACAAACGCCTCCAGTCATTGGCCGCCAAACGCGTGGAAGCGGTTTTTCACGCGGCGGCGGTCAGTGATTTTGCCTTCGGAAGAATTCTCACGCCCAACGAATCCGCCAAACTCGTCGAAATCAAGGCGGTCAAAAAAATCTCCACCCGGCAGGCCAAATTGCTGGTCGAGCTGGTGCCGACACCGAAGATCATCGTCGGATTGCGCGGCTGGTTTCCCCGGGCGCGAATTGTGGGATGGAAATTTGAAGCGGATGGCGGGCGCGCCGATGCCCTTAACGCCGCGAAACGGCAGATTGCCGAATGTTCAACCGATTTGTGCGTGGCGAACGGTCCGGCCTACGGCGAGGGCTTTGGCCTGGTGGCCCGCGAAGGCAAGCCGCTGCATCTGGCGAGCGGACCGCTATTATTTGAAGCGCTGGATAAATTTGTGCGTAGCGGCGGGTCGGCAGACCGCCGCATTTCCTTATGAAATAACAGATGCGGCTCTCTGCCGAGGAGCCGCTACGCCAGTTTTGCCGGGATTTCATATCGCAAATTCAGACAGAGTCTTGTTACCTCGGCGACTACAGATGGTTCACGCCTCGAAATTCTTCAATTGCCGCAACCCCAGTTTCAATGGCAGCCAGCCGACGCAAAAGGACAGCAGCATAAAGCCAACGATGCCTTCCATCGCCCAGTCTTCGTGCGAATGCAGGCCGGCCGCGCCAAACACCAGCAACAACACGGAGGCCAGGATGTAGAGTGAACTCACCACGAAACAAAGGGTGCCGCCAAAACCGCTGACGATCTTATTCGGGTTGGTCTCCTTCAGGTTCGGATACAGGACGCCCAGGCCGATGGCGAGGCCGTTGAGCGCGAAGCTCATCACGGTGACCACCGCGGCAAAGAACAGCACACGGTCCCAGCTCATCTTGAGCAGATAGCAGGACAACGTGATGAGACCGCAAGTAACAAACAGCGACAGGACACTGGCGAGCCAGAACTTGGTCTTGACCACCCGGGCCATGCCCATGGGCGCCATGCCGACGATCCACAGCCGCCAGCCTTCCAGAGAATATTGCGGGAAAACAAACCGGGTCGTCACCGAGGCCAGGTTCAACGAGCAAATGCCGAGGTTCAGGAAGGCCACCAGGTTGATCCAGAACGGACTGGCCAGCTGATGGGTGAAGTTGCGCAGGTTGATGATATAGACGCCGAGCAGGCCGAACAACATCACGGATTGCCCCCACTGGGTTGTGTCCCGCCAGAACATCCGCAGGTCCTTGACCGCCAGGGCGCGCGTGTCGCGGTCGAGCCAGAACAATTGCCCCACGATTCGTTCGAGCAGCCCGGCGGAAAACCGGCGACTCGAATGGAAGTGAAACCAGTTCCGTCCGCTGCCGGCGCGACTTTGCACCGCCGAGGCCGTGCTGTAAAACAACCGGCCAAAGCGGGTGAACGCAATCCCGCCGAAAAACAACGTGTGGCTCAGCAACACCGCGGCAAAAAATATCGCGCCGCGCAAGATGCCTTCGGCCCATTGCAGCACGCATGCGGACAGCCAATAGCTGGGCAGAAAGGGAAACAAGGTGAACCGCGTCTTGGCGAGCAATTGATCGAGCGCCTCCAGCGTGCGGCGGTCAAGCAGTTCGTCGTTGACCGGCTGGGCCTTCCACCAAAATGCCGCCACCATCAGCAAAACGAGGGCCGTTCCGACCACGGCCAGTTGAAAACTGCGCCGGTCCAGAAACCGGCCCATCCAAATGGCCAGCATCGCCCCCAACACGCCCGGCAGCACGACGAACAGCCCGATCAACCCCAGCGTCACCGGATAAAAATGCCACGCCACTCCGCGCAACAAACCAAACGCCGCCAGCAACGGCGCAATCAAAAAAACAAACGCCCACGACGCCAGCACCGTGGATTCGA
>CAZKTW010000435.1:0-2615 GCA_964555775.1 uncultured Bifidobacteriaceae bacterium
TCCGGATCCTGCGAGGCCAGGATGTCGTTGTAGAGCGCGCGCTCGTAAAAATCCATCTTCGCCGCGTCCGGCTCCAGCGCGAACAGATCGTGCGTGAGCTTGAGCATGTTGTAGGTGTTGCAGGTCTCGGCCGTGTCGGCGCCAAGGTGGTCGGCAAAACGGTTTGTCGGAAAGAAATGCTCGTAATCGCTGTCACCGCCGATGACGTAGGAACGGCGCAGGGCCACGGAATCCCAGAATGTGTCCGCCATGGCAAAAAACTGCCGCTGGCCGGTGAGTTCATATTCGTGCAATGCGCCGATGACCTTGGGAATCTGCGTGTTCGCGTGCAGGCCATTGAGCCGGTCTTCGCCGCGCGCGAGCGGGTCGAGAACTTTGGCCTGGTTGAACGCGGCGGAAAGCTCCAAGTAATTCGTGTTGCCCGTCGCCGCGTAAAGGCCGGCTAAAACATCGTTCATGCCGCCGTGTTCGGTTTCGAGGGATCTCTGCATCTGCTCGTGTGAAAGGCGGTCCACGCGGTATTTCACCCAATGGGCCATGTTCGTCAGCACGGTGAGCGCCTGTTCATTTCCGCAAAGGCGATTCGCGTCCAGCAGCCCGGCCATGATCTTGTGCAGCGTGTACCACGGCGCCCAGACCGGCTGGCGCTGCTCGACGCGATCAATGAATGATTCCGGGTACGCGGACAAGTAACCTTCGTGAAAACCCGCCGCCGGGGAATTGCTCTGGCACTTCGCCAATTCACCAACAATATAATCCACTCGTTGCTTGAACCGTGCGTCGCCGGTGCTGCCATGCATCAGCGACAACGCGGAGAGATAATGGCCCATGCTATGACCGCGCAACTCGCAGTCGGGCGCTTCCCAGCCACCGAGTGGCTTTGCGTTGGACGGCAAGCCGGCGTTCAGGCGGAACATGTGCAGCAACCGGTCGGGGTCGAGGCTCAACAGGTATTCCTGGTCACGCAGCATCGCGTCGTGAAAAGGGCCGTCGAGCAGCCGCACGTCCGCCAGCGGAAATGGTTGTGACTGCAACTGGACTGCCAACGCAACCGGATCGCCGGCAGCCATCGTGGCTGTGGTTGCCGCCGCCAAGACCGCGAGCGCCAGGATAAAACAGTTGGAGAAAATTGATTTCATGGTTGGTTGGCAGTAAAAAATCAAAATCCGCGTGCCTCGCGGGTTTCTGGTTGTGCATTTTATTTTGTCGTTAAACGATACCGCGAACAATGATATTTATGACTTTTCTGACGCACTTGAAATGGTCTTGAATGACTACGGCCGCACCAATCGGAAGAACACCGCGCCGTTGGCTGCATTCAACGGCACCGGCATCTGATTTGTCTGTGCCGAACTGGAAACGTTGACCCAGTTCGTGCCAAGACCGGTGGCGAGGCTGTTGGTCTGCGATTGCAACTGCCAGCCCGTGTGGTCAGCCGGCCAGTTGAGCTGAAGCTGATTGCCAGCCGTGACGAAGCCGAGTTGCGTTGGCGCAAACGATGTGGGCCGCGCGCCGGCTTCGGTTGAATTGGCGCTCTCGCCCGACGCATTCGCCGCGCTCACGACGAAGTCGTAGAGCGTGCCGTTGTTCAAGCCGGTGTTGGTAAAGGCCAGGGTCGCGTTGGTCGCAACGGGCGTGTAAGCGCTGCCGCTGGTGAGCGAGCGTTTGACGTAGTAGTTCGCAGCCGTGGCGGAGGCGGACCAACTCAACGTGACGTTGCCATCGCCCGCGACAGCCGCCAGGCCGGTTGGCGCGGATGGAGGAACCCCGGTGTTGAGTCCCCAGAATTCCACTTCAGCCGCGTTGCAGTAACCACTCGCCGGGCCGATATAGCGCAGATAGCGGAAACTCGCCGCGTTGGTCACGGCTTGCACGGTCATCACGCCTTCCGGCGGCGTGCCGGCGACAGTGAACAATGTCACCACGCCGCTGCTGAAATTGGCCGCGTTCGCTCCCTGAAATTGGCCGCCCACCATCCGGCCGGCGAAGCCCGCGCGCGGGCAATATTTTATTTGCATCACAATCGCGGCCGCGCTGCTGCCCACATCCAGTCCTGCCCAGTCCCCGGTGCCATTCACGGCGTCGTAATATGTATTCATGTTTCCATCATACATATTGGTGATGGTGCTGCCGGAGTTGCCCCAAGAACCCGATGAGCCAATGACCGTTCCGACAAATTTGATTATCGGCGTGACGCTCACCTCAATGGAGTTGGAACTGACGCCGTAAGCGTTGGTCGCGGCGACGACGTAATAGTAAGTCGTACCGTTGACCAGGCCCGGGTCGAGGTAATTCGCCGCCGTCACGCCGGCCGCGACATCGGTGTAACTTCCGCCGCTGGTGGTGCTGCGTCTGATGATGTAGCTGTCCGCGCCGGCGGCCGCATTCCACGTCAGAGCAACGGCTGCGTTGGAGGCCGTGGCCGCCAGGTTGGCCGGCGTCAACGGCGGCTGGTTGGCGGCGCTCAAAACCATCACCGAAACGGAGAACGGAGCGAAGGTGGCGGAAAAGCTGTTTTGAACTCCGCTGAGGATGGCTTGGGCAATGTCGGGCGAACCCACACCCGTCCGGGCAGCCGTGTCCTGCGGAATGCCGTAGCTGTAAACGGTGGCATT
>CAZKTW010000436.1:0-2610 GCA_964555775.1 uncultured Bifidobacteriaceae bacterium
CAATGCACGCCCTGCCGCGAAGGCTCGCTCTGGATGAGCAAGGCGCTGCATCGCCTCACGCACGGGGAAGGCCGCGCGGGCGATGCCGATTACCTGGTCAAGATTGCCGACAACATCCCCGGCGGCCGAACGATTTGCGCCTTTGGCGAGGCCTGTTCCTGGCCGGTGCAAAGTTTCGTGGCGAAGTTCAAGGATGAATTTGTCGCCAAAGGCGCTGCCAATGAAGCGCGCCGGGCCGGGGAACATGCCGCCCCGGCGGAGCCCAAGCAACTGGCCGACGTGCATCATTGATTGCCATGTCCACCGCCGCCACAACTGAAACGAAGCCCGCGCCGCCACCGGTCGAAAAGATCAAGGTGAAGGTGGACGGGCGCGAAATCGAGGTGCCGCGCCTCATGGCCGACTGGTCCGGCAAGCTGACGCCCACCACCATGATCCAAGCCTGTGAACTGGTGAAGGTGGAGGTGCCGCATTATTGCTATCATCCGAAACTGCCCATCGCCGGCAACTGCCGCATGTGCCTGGTCGAGTTCGGCACGCCCGCGCTGGGCCCGGACCGGAAGCCGATTTTGAATCCCGACGGCACGCCAAAGATCGCGAAGTCGCCGCGTCCGGCCATTGCCTGCGCCACGCCGATTTCGCCCGGCATGGAAATTTACACCAACACCCCCGGCGTGAAGCAGATGCGCGAAGGCGTGCTCGAATTCCTGCTGATCAACCACCCGCTCGACTGCCCGATCTGCGACCAGGCCGGCGAATGCAAGCTCCAGGAATATTCGGTGGACTATGGCCAGTCGGCCAGCCGCTTTGTTGAACCCAAAGTGCACAAGCCAAAAACCGTTGATCTTGGCCCGCGCATCGTGCTCGACGACGAGCGCTGCATCCTTTGCACCCGCTGCATTCGCTTTACGAAGGACATTGCCGGCGATGACGCGCTCGGCATTGTCAACCGTGGCAGTTACAATACGCTCACCGCCTATCCGGGCAAAATTTTCGACAACAATTACACGCTGAACACGGTGGATATCTGCCCGGTCGGCGCGCTGACCTCGAAGGATTTCCGCTTTCAGATGCGCGTCTGGTTTCTGAAGGAAACCAGGAGCGTATGCACCAGTTGCGCCACCGGCTGCAACACCCTCATCGGTTCGCGCGAGGAGAAGGTTTATCGCCAGGTGCCGCGCGAGAATGATGCCGTCAATGGCCCGTGGATGTGCGATGCGGGCCGTTTGAATTACAAATGGATCGGCCGGGAAGACCGCCTGAAGGACGTGCTGGCCCGCGGACAGAAGACCACCTGGACGGCGGCGCTCAATGAAATCGGCGAGCGGCTCAAAAAGGCCGCCCCGGGTTCGGTGGCCATCGTCGCTTCCGCCCGGCAGACAAACGAGGAACTCTGGTTGCTGGCCAAATTGAAGGCGAAGCTCGGCGCGCTCAGCGATGCCGTGGCGCGTTCCGGCGAAGGCGACAAGCTGCTGGTCAGCGCGGACAAGAATCCAAACACCAACGGCGCGCGGCTCACGGGCATTTGCTTCACCGAAACCGGCTCGACCCTGCCGCAGATGGCGCAAGGAATTCAGCGCGGCAAAATCAAGACGCTGATTGTTTTCGGCGAGGACGTGACGAAGCATGGCCTCGGCGCGGATTTGCTCGGCAAGCTGGAGACGCTCGTCGTGAGCGACATTTTGCCCAACGCGACCACGAAGCTGGCGCATTACCTATTGCCCGGCTGCGCGCACGCGGAGAAGCGCGGCACGTTCACCAACACAAAAGGCCGCGTCCAGAAATTCATGAAGGCGGTCGAAGCCCCCGGCGACGCGCGGCCCGAATGGGAATTTTTGCATGATTTGGTTTACAACGTCACCGGCCAGGACGGATTCCTGACCATCGAAGGTTTGTTCAACGAAATGGCCAAGGACGTGCCGGCGTTCAACGCATTGACGTGGGCGGGCATTGGCGACACCGGTGTGACCGTGAAAATTTAGAGATGATCCAGGCAATTTTAGATTGGGCCAGATCGCCGATGGGACAGTTTACCCTGTTCACCGCGGTGAAGGTCTTTGTTGCGTTCAACGTCATGATGACCATGGTCGCGTACATCGTGCTGGCGGAACGGCGCGTGTGCGCTTTTATGCAGGACCGCATCGGGCCGAACCGCGTCGGGCCGCTGGGCCTGCTGCAGCCGGCGGCGGACGGCATCAAGGCCTTTTTCAAGGAGGAATTCACGCCGGCACACGTGCGCAAAATTTATTTCATCCTGGCCCCGGCCATCGCCCTGATGCCGGCCATCCTCAATCTCGCCGTGATTCCCTTTGGCTCCAAGCTCGGCAACCAGCCGATGGTGATGGCCAACCTGAACGTCGGCATCCTCTACACGTTCGGCATGGTTTCGCTCGGGGTCTATAGCATCGTGCTGGCGGGCTACGCGGCAAATTCGAAATATCCCTTCCTCGGCGGCATCCGCTCCAGCGCCCAGTTGATTTCCTATGAAATCTCGATGGGCATGTCGGTCATCCCGGTGTTTTTGCTCGTCGGCAGCCTGAACCTCAATGACGTGATCATTTACCAGACCGGCGCCTGGTGGCACTGGCTGGTGTTCAAGCAGCCGCTGGC
>CAZKTW010000437.1:0-2602 GCA_964555775.1 uncultured Bifidobacteriaceae bacterium
CCTGTTGGAACCACAACTTCTTATGCCCCATAAAAGCAGCATCGGTGCCATAAACTGGTGTACATCACCCCTGAAAACAGAGCAAAAATGACCATTTTACACAAAACCCCCCGAAGCTCGTCGTTTCGGGCCTTTGAATTGTCCCAAGTTTGAGGATTCATTTTTCCCCATCCACGCGATTGTAAAATTTGGTCATTTCGCGCACCAGCCGGCGGGGTGTAATTCGCACCAAAAAGGTCAGGAGACGATTCCGCCAGCCCGGAATTGCCAGCAGTTTTCCCTGACGAAATGCATGATGCCCGTGGCGGGCGACAGCTTGCGCCGTCATTTTGGGCGTGTTTAATCGTCGTGATTTCTGCCCTCGAGCCACCTTGCCGAAGTTCGTTTCCGTCGGCCCGGGACAAAGTGCCGTTACGGTCAATCCGGTGCCGGTGAGTTCTTCAGCGAGTGCTTCGGTAAAGGAGAGCACATGGGCCTTGGTTGCATAATACACCGCCATGCCGGGACCGGGCAGGAAGCCGGCCACTGACCCAACGTTAAGCACGCCACCACTCCGGCGCTCAATCATACCTGGAAGAAACAGCCCGGTTAGGTCGGTTAGGGCCAGGATGTTGACCTGGATCATTTCAAGCTGCCGTTGGAGCGGCAATCCGGCAAAAGCGCCCTGCGCACCAAAACCGGCGTTATTAACGAGAATGTCCACGGCTAATCCCCTGCCCTGCAGTTCTTTTAACACTCGCGCTGGTGTTTCGGGCCGGGAAAGATCGGCTGTCAGGACGTGTGCATCAATTTTGTGTGCCTGGCGTAATTCACCGGCCAGCGCCTCCAGCGCTGCGGTGTTTCGGGCGAGCAATATTAACCGGCAGCCATCCGCGGCAAAGCAGCGCGCCAACTCGAGCCCGATGCCCGACGAGGCGCCGGTAATCAATACCGTTTCTTTCATTATCAGTCGGAGCCGGGGTGACGAGGCTCAAATTTATTGGGTTTTCGCTGATTTGGTTGGAGACTTCTCACGTCGTCTCCTGCCTATTAATCACTGATTTCCCCACCCGAAGCGCTTGGTGATGGGCCAGTAAACAAAGAAGGATTTGCCGATGACCTGGCCGCTGGGAAAATCCCCCCAGAAGCGCGAATCCGAGCTGTTCATGGTATTGTCGCCCATCACAAAATAATGATTTGTCTCCACTTGGAATTCATGGCCCGGTTCCAAGGCCCGGATCAGGGCATGCCCGTAATACTGGTTTTCCTGATAATGCAGGGTGTTCGTTCCGCGCGGCACGCCGGAAAACGCGTAAAGATTTTGGAAATGCGGTATGGACGCAGACAACGGCTGGCCATTCACCACCAGATGTCCGACCGGCACGGCGTCACCACCAAATTGCGGCACTCCCGTCACTTCATAATCCTGGGCCAGCGCGAGCGTCTCTCCCCCCAGGCCCACGAGGCGCTTGATGTAAAACGTGTTTTGTTGATCGGGCGACAAACGCTCAATGCCGTGGGTGTCAAATACAACAATCTCGCCGCGTTCAGGCTTGCGAAAATTATAAGTGAACCGGTCCACAAACAAATGATCGCCGGCACTGACCTTGAGCTTCACCACGTCCTCGCCTTTGTGATAAACCTGCCCGCTTTCAAAATCGGTGTGTTTTCGCAGTCCGGCGCGATATTCCAACGGAACTTCTCCATAATCCGGCGGAAACCAGATGGTCTGACCGACCCCGCCGATCCAAAGCGTCTGCTTGAGGTTGAAGATCAAGAACTTTACCGGCGGCTCAACCGCTTGCAGTTCCCCGTCGTTCTGTGCAACGATGTGAATGCAGGAAATCCCCTCAAACCATTCCTTGATCCGTTCCCACCCCGTTGGGAAGGTCATGCTCTTCCGCAACTTGAATTGTTCATTCAACTGGGCCTGGACTCTGGCCCGGTCCTCCGAATTGAAAGCAATCCGGCTGAAGTCAGGTGTGGAGGTCACGCCATACAGCGTCGGTTGCATTGAGCCGGTGGGAATTTTGAACGGTTGCACGAAAAACGTGCGGATGGCCATGGCAACGGACACCGCCACGAGCAGGACTTCGACGTTTTCACGCCACATGGCGTTCGGGTACGGTTTGAGCCATTTGTTCGCGGCGAAATCCAATTCGTCCATCTTGAGCCGGATCTTGCCGATGTTCGCTCCTTCGGCCATGAGCGCCTGCAGCTGGTTCATCACCAGGGTCACGCCGCCAATCGCGGGCGCCGGGAGAATGTCGCGTTGGGCGTCCAGCAGACGTTGCACGTGCTTCCGCATCGCACACGCCTCGCGAACCGTTTTGGAGGTAAGCCAGCGTAAAATCATAGGATGTGACCGGGGACAAGTGATGGGTGACTGGGGCCAAAATCAAGCAAATTGGCCCGCAGGCCAATCCGCTGCTCTCGTCCTTCGACCTTCGTGCCCCGACTTTTGTTCATGCTTTTAACACCTCAATGAACGCTTCCTGCGGAATATTCACGGAGCCGAACGCCTTCATGCGCTTTTTGCCTTCCTTTTGCTTTTCCAGAAGTTTGCGTTTGCGCGAGATGTCGCCCCCGTAACATTTGGCCGTCACGTCCTTGCGGAAGGCGC
>CAZKTW010000438.1:0-2593 GCA_964555775.1 uncultured Bifidobacteriaceae bacterium
TGGCGTCATTCAGCGGCGGCGAAAAACACAATTGACTCTGTCCGCCGGATGGACGAAAATACAGAGCATGATATTTGAATCTACAGTGAACGTGACGGAGGCCCAGGCGAATCTGCCCAAACTGATCCGGCGGGACAGTTTTGCGATTGCCCGGCACGGCAAAGTGGTGGGCGTATTTTTATCCCGGGACCGGATTGAGGCGCTGGTGGAAAGCATGGAATTGTTGAGCAACCCGGATTTTGCGCAGGCGCTCAAGGAGTATCAGACCGGCAGGATGAAATTCCACGACGTGGCCAAATTGGACCGGGAAATGTCCGCATGAAAACCCGCGTGGTGGTTGGCGCCCGGGTCAAGACTTTCCTCGAATCACTCTCGCCGGAACCCCGTCGCAAATTGTGGCGGGGCATCAAGGATCTGGCGGACGGCCGCGGAGACGTGAAACAACTGGAAGGCCGGCTGGCCCCGTATTGGCGGCTGCGCGTGGACAGAATGCGCGTGGTGTATGACCAAAAGTCAGCGCGGGGCGAAAGGCGGCTGATCTGCTTTTTTGGGGATCATCGGGCCACGGTTTATTCGGTTTTGGAGCAATTGCTGGCGTCCGGCTTGGTGGAAGAATTGAGGCAAAATTAAGGAAGGAAAACTAAACGCAGAGACGCCGAGGACGCAGAGAGGCACAGAGTTTGGATAGAAAGGTTTTCTCCGCGTTTCTCTGCGGGCTTTGCGCCTCTGCGTTTAGCCGGATTTGGCAACCAACCGGATAAGCTGGGTTGGAACTTGGAAGTTGGAGCTTTTCGTTGCCTTCGCTCTGTGGCGACAGGCATTGCTGCTACAGGTTCCCGATATCCGCGGCGACAATAATTTTCAGGGAAGCTTCGGTGGGTTTGGCCGCCAGGGCCACGGCGGCGGCGGTTTGTTCCAGCGGAAAGCGATGGGAAATCAAGGAGCGCACGTCCAAACGCCGGGAGAAAACGAGCCGGGCCACCTCATCCTGTAACGTAAAATCAGACGAGTAGCTGCCCAGCAAATCTTTTTCATCCACACAAATGGAGGATAAATCCAGGGGGAAGTTGAGGGTGGTAGGGCGCGTCAGTCCCCTGCGCGCCGGAATGTCCAATCCACCCGGCGGCGCGCACGGAGTGACGCGCCCTACCGGATCGGCTCGCTTGGTGTGGGCGAAGAGCATGAGCTGGCCGCCGCCGCGCAACCAAGTCAGCGCCTGCTGGACGACGGCGTCGGAGGGGACGGCAATGACGGCTGCGTCGAGGGTCGAGAGTCGAGGGTCGAGCGACGGGAGCGGATTGCGATCCTTCGCCACTCGACTCTCGGCCTTCGACTGTGCCAGCATGGTCCAACGAGCGCCGAATTCTTTGGCGAGCTTCAGACGGGATTCGAGCAGGTCGGTGGCGATGACATGGGCGCCGGCGAGCTGCAACAGGCGGGTAAACATCAGGCCGATTGGCCCTTGCCCGGCCACCAGCACGACATCTCTGCGCAACAGGGATAACCGGCGGACAGCCTTAAGGACTGTGTTCACGGGTTCGAGCATGGCGCCCTCTGCGAAGGAATTTTTGGCTGGAATCTTCACGACTCCAGGCAGAACGAAGGGCATCACCCGGACGTATTCGGCGTAACCGCCGCCCGCCGGATCGAAACCAGCGGTGATGCCGGTGCGTTTGTACGTAGCACACTGGGCGAAGGCGCGGTGACGACAGAAATGGCAATCCAGGCAGGGAACATGATGGTGCAGGGCGACGCGGTCACCGATCTTGAAGCGGCTCGCGAGGTCTTGGCAGACGGCCACCGTCCTCGCCCCACCAACCCCACCACCGATGCGGACGATGGTGCCGGCGGTTTCATGGCCAAAAATGCGCGGAGGCGGAACGGTACCATACTGGATTTTCTTAATGTCGGTGGGACAGACGCCGCAGACGGCGACCTTGACGAGCAGTTCCCCAGCGCCGATATGCGGGACGGGAACGGTTTCGAGGCGGAGGTCGTTGACGCCGTGATAGACGACGGCGCGCATGGTTTTGGGGATGGCGAACACGAGGAGAGTTTAACCACGGATGGACACGGATGGACACGGATTTTTTGACCGCAAAGAGCGCAGAGATCGCAAAGTCCATCATCCGTGGCGGTGAGAGGCGCCAAATTCCAACCTCCAGAGGAACTTCAATCTTAAACACCCTGCCAGTATCGTAACCCGAAAGCTGGAGTTGGCTGCGAGCGAACGCAAAGATTTTAACCACGGATGAACTCAGCGCGCCCGACGCCACAACCAGATGATGGCCGCAAAAGAACGCAGAGAACGCAGAGGTTGAAAATCTTTTCTTTGCGGTCTTTGCGTTCCTTCGCGGCAAAAGTTTGCGCCGGAAAACAAAACTTTCCCGGATAATAGTACAAATTTTTGCCGCGAAAAGGCGCAGAAGGTGCACGCATTCTGAAGGGCGGACAACGAACAGGAAGGTTTAAACCGCTGGTTCACGTTCAACACTGATGAGCGAGGATAGGAGGTTCGCTTCACCTTCGATTTTCCGCTTTAAAATCATTCCCCTCTCTGCGCTCTTTGCGTTCTTTGGCGGCAATTCAATTC
>CAZKTW010000439.1:0-2589 GCA_964555775.1 uncultured Bifidobacteriaceae bacterium
ATTCAGATGTGTCGCGTAAATCCGGTATCGTAAATCGTAAATAGCGAGCCTCCTTGCGTCGTCTCCTACAAGTTTAATTAAACTTTCTGCCTCCGCACCTTCGTGGTAAGTTCGACTTCGTGGAAACGGTCACCCAATTGACAAACCAGCTCGTGGCGTCGTATGCACGCGTCGGCGGCATCAATCATCTGGACGGCAAAAACCTGCCGTCCAAACGTGCCATTGCCGCCCTCACGCAGGATTTGTTGCGGCTGTTGTTCCCCGGGTTTTTTGACGAGAAATTGATTCATTCGTCCGAAATCAAGGTGGAAACGGCGGCGCTGCTGGATTCGGTCCTGGGAAAACTCGAGGATGAAATCCGCAAAAGCCTGGAATATAATCCGCCCGCCGACCTCCCGAAAAAGGACGCGCCGGCCGTGGCGCACAATCTGACGGTGGAATTTCTCGGCTGCCTGCCGCGCTTGCGCGAAGTGCTCCAAACCGACGTCGAGGCGGCTTTCGATGGTGACCCTGCGGCCAGGAGCAAGGAGGAGGTGTTGGTTTCCTATCCCTTCATCGAGGCAATTGCCGTGCAGCGGCTGGCGCATGAATTGTATTTGAAGAACATCCCGCTCATCCCGCGCATCATGGCCGAATGGGCGCATGCGCGCACGGGCATGGAACTCCATCCGGGCGCCCGCATCGGTTCCCATTTTTTCGTGGACCATTGCACCGGCACCGTCGTGGGCGAAACCTGCACCATCGGCAACCACGTGAAGATGTACCACGGCGTCACGCTGGGGGCGAAATCCACCGCCGGCGGACAGCAATTGCGCGGCAAGAAGCGGCATCCGACCATCGAGGACCGCGTCACGATTTATCCTGGCGCCACCATTCTTGGCGGCGAGACGGTCATTGGCGCCGGCAGCACGATTGGCGGCAACGTATTCATCATGAACAGCGTCGCGCCGAACTCGCTGGTCATCTATGACGGCCTCGACATGCGCGTGTTGAACAAGCGCGACCGGACGGCCGTGGTGGATTTTCAAATTTGAAATGCGAACCAGGTTTGTCCGCCGGAAGAAACCGTGTCATGCGGAGCCAATATTTACATCCGCCCTCACCCCGGCCCTCTCCCCCAGGAGAGGGAGAATTATTCGCCGTGTTCTATACCCGGAATTACGCAGGTATTTCGTCTGTCTTTTCGTGCGCCTCACTTTAAAAATCAAAGAATCGGCAGGGACAGCAAAGATTGGTGAATTATCGAACGCCGCACCGTTGACCTCCCTCTCCTTGGGGGAGAGGGCCGGGGTGAGGGCGAGCATCACCCACCATTATTCACTGTTGCAGCATGGCGCTGTTACGCCGTCCTGTGGTATGATGCATTCAGTAAATCTTTGAAAGCCCTCATCGAAACAACCAGAAGACGCCCCGAACGGGTTTTTCTCGTCGGCGTCGAACTCAAGTCCCGCAACCATTCGGACCTGCGTGATTCGCTGGCCGAGCTCGGCGAGCTCGCCGCGACCGCGGGCGGTGAAGTCGTCGGTGACGGCCTGCAAAAAACCGAATCGCTGAATCCCGCCACGTTCATCGGCAAGGGCAAGGCCGGTGAATTTGCCGGCTTCTGCCAGAGCCAGGACGTGGACACCGTGATTTTTGACGATGATCTCTCGCCCGCGCAAAGCCGCAACCTGGAAAAGATCTTCAACTGCAAGATCCTCGACCGCACCTCGCTGATCCTCGACATTTTCGCGCAACGCGCCCGCACCCGCGAAGGCAAGATGCAGATTGAACTGGCGCAGCTTCAGCATTTATTGCCGCGGCTCACCAAGTATTGGGGGCATTTGTCGCGGCAAAAAGGCGGCATCGGCATGCGCGGTGACGGTGAGACGCAGTTGGAAACCGACCGCCGCCGTGTCCTCGACCGCATCGCCCGGATTTCGAGCGAGCTGAAAGGCGTCCGCCAGCAGCGTTCGACCCAGCGCAACGGCCGCCAGCGCAACAACTGGCCGCTGGCCTCCATCGTTGGCTACACGAACGCGGGCAAATCCACCCTGCTCAACGCTCTCACCGGCGCGGACGTGATGGTCAAGGACATTTTGTTCGCCACCCTGGACCCGACGACACGACGATTGAAACTGCCGACGAACCAAAATGTTTTGCTGACGGACACGGTTGGTTTCATCCGCAAACTGCCGCACGGTCTGGTCGAGGCATTCAAGGCCACGCTGGAAGAAGTGGTGCAGGCGGATTTGTTGCTGCACGTTGTGGATGTCAGCCATCCGCAGGCTGAGGAACAAATCCAGGCGGTCAATGCCGTGCTCGCGGAAATCGGCGCGGGCGAGAAATCAACGTTGATGGTTTTCAACAAAATCGACCGGCTCAGTGCTGACGGGAACGGCGTGGCTGGCACGGGCGCCTTGAACCGCTTGCAGGAACGGCACCCCCATGCCGTCGCGATTTCGGCCATGACCGGCGAGGGCATTCCGTCGTTGCTGGCGGAAATCGGGACGCAATTGCGCCCGAAGCGCGAGTTTTTGGAATTGCGGGTACCACACGAGCAGGCGGCGGTGATCGCGCGGTTGCATCAGGTCGGCCAGGTCATTTCGC
>CAZKTW010000440.1:0-2584 GCA_964555775.1 uncultured Bifidobacteriaceae bacterium
GTGCGCAAGCTGGGCAAGGTGCTCGGGCCGCGCGGCCTGATGCCCAATCCGAAAACCGGCACGGTGACGGAAGACACCGCCAGGGCGGTGAAGGAAGTCAAGGCCGGCCGCGTCGAGTTCAAGGTGGACAAGGCAGGCAACGTGCATGTGGCAGTCGGCAAGGCATCGTTCCCGGCCGATCAAATCGAGGAAAACGCGCGCGCGGTGATTGAAGCCGTGGCGAAGGCGCGCCCGAACAGCGTCAAGGGCACCTATATCAACTCCTGCACGCTTTCGGCGACGATGAGTCCGCCGGTGCGCCTGGATGTGCGCGAGTTCATCACCCATTAATATTCAACTCACTTTTAATCATGCGTGCGGAAAAACAAATTTTGACCAAGGAATACGTCACCCGGTTGAATGGCTCGCCGTTCTTCATCGTGGTGAATTACAAGGGGCTCAAGGTGTCCCATCTGACCGAGTTGCGGCACCGCCTGAAAAAGATCGGCGCGGAGATCCACATCGTTAAGAACTCCATTTTCCAGATTGCGGCCAAAGAGGCCGGGGTGGGCGAATTGAACGGCTCGCTGGCCGGGCAACTGGCCGTGGTCACCGGGCAGAAGGACATTTCCGCCGCGGCGAAGACGGTCAAGAATTTCGGTGCGGAGTTCGACAAGTTGAAGGTGCAGTTCGGTTATCTGGACAACCAACGCCTGGAACAGGCAGCGATCATGGCCCTGGCCGACCTGCCGAGCCTGGACGTGTTGCGGGCCAAGCTGCTGGGCCTGTTGAACGCGCCGGCGACCAAACTGGTCATATTACTCAACACGCCTGCGACTCAACTCGCACAGGTGATCAAGGCGAAGTCCGAAAAGAGTTAAAATCATTTCCGGTCCGCCAGGCCGGCGGACGGGGCAAACAAACAACAACAAGGTAAATCGTCGGTTCACAGGCCGTGAACTGAAACCCGCCGAGGCCGAGGCGGACGACGAGACGACAAGAAAGGTAATATGGCTGATATTGGAAACCTCGTAGAGGAATTGAGCAAGTTGACGGTCATCGAAGCCGCCGACCTGGTGAAACAACTGGAAACCAAATGGGGTGTGTCGGCTGCTGCTCCAGTGGCGGCGGCGGCTCCGGCGGCCGGTGGCGCTGCGGCTCCGGCGGCGGAAGCGAAGACCACTTTCGATGTGATTTTGGTGTCCGCCCCGGCGGACAAGAAGATTGCCGCCATCAAGGCGGTTCGCGAAGTGAAGGCCGGCCTCGGGCTGGCGGAAGCCAAGGCGCTGGTCGAAGGCGCACCCAAGACGGTGCTGGAAGGCGCACCGAAGGCCGATGCCGACGCGGCCAAGAAGAAGCTGGAAGAAGCCGGCGCCAAGGTGGAAATCAAGTAATTGGCCGACTTTGGGGGCGGCGGTCCCGCAATTCGGGACCGCCAACCCGCTTCCTGCAAATGCAGGAGTAAATTTTATCATCATTGTTATCAGTTACCAAGAGCAGAAACCAGCGACCGCCCGATGCGGTCTGAGTTCAGGCAAGTTCGTTGTTGAACGCAGCGTCCTTGCCTTGTGTCGTTGATTGAAAATTGCCGGCTGGCGCTGTTGCCAGCCAAACCAGAAAGCCCAAATGCCATCGCGAGTCACTGAACGAATCAATTTCGGCAAGATCAAGGAAATTGTCGTGCCGCCGAACATGATTGAATTGCAGACCAATTCCTACCGGGAATTTCTGCAGGCGGATACCGCGCCCAAAAAGCGCCATAAACATGCCGGCCTCGAATCGGTCTTCCAGGAGGTGTTTCCGATTGAGAGCTATGACGGCAAATGCAAGCTTGTTTATGATTCCTATGAAGTCGGTGAGCCGAAGCTGGACTGGCTCGAATGCCTGCGCGAGGGCCTGACCTACGGTGCGCCGCTCTATGTCACCTTCAAGCTCATTGAAGAAACCAAGAGCGCCAAGGAAGAAAAGGTGTTCATGGGCGAACTGCCGCTGATGACGCCGCAGGGCACCTTTGTCATCAACGGAGCGGAGCGAGTCGTGGTGAGCCAGTTGCACCGGTCGCCGGGCATCGCCTTTGAGGCCACGCAGCACCCCAACGGCAAAATGTTGCACAGCTTCCGCGTCATTCCCGACCGCGGCTCCTGGTACGAGGCGCAGTTCGATACCAGCGACCTGTTGTACGTCTATCTCGACCGCAAGAAACGCCGCCGGAAATTTTTGACGACGACCTTCTTCCGGGCCCTGAGCTTTCTGGATGTCGAGGGCGGCATTGGCAAGGGCAAGGACAACGGCGAAAAGACCCGTGGCACCGACGAGGAAATTCTCAAGCTGTTTTATGAGATTGAGGAACTCACGGTCAAGGAAGCCGAAAAACTCGAGGATCTGCCGAACTGCGTTTTGATCCAGGACGCGGTGGACGCGGAAAAAGGACTGGTGGTCGCCCGGGCTTTTGAGCCGCTTTCCAAGGCGGTGGTCAAGCAGATTGCCGAACTGGGGATCACCAAGATCAAGGTCGTGAACACCACGGCCGATGAAGGCATCATGATCAAGTGCCTGAAAAAAGATCCGGCCAAAAACGAGGAAGAGGCGCTCAAGGACATTTACC
>CAZKTW010000441.1:0-2559 GCA_964555775.1 uncultured Bifidobacteriaceae bacterium
CGGTGACCGCGACAACCTTCAACCCGACCAGTGATCGGAACGCAAAGGAGAAATTCACCCCCATTCAGGCGCGCGAGGTGCTGGAAAAAGTCGCCACCTTGCCCATCCTGGAATGGAGCTTCAAGAACGAACCGGCCACCCGCCATGTCGGTCCCATGGCGCAGGACTTCCACGGTGCTTTTGGATTGGGTATTGACGACAAACACATCGCCACCGTGGATGCTGACGGCGTGGCGTTGGCGGCCATCCAGGGCCTGGACCAGAAGCTGGAACAGAAGGAAACGGAGATCGCGGAGTTGAAAGCCCGGCTGGAAAAGCTGGAACAATTGGTGAACGCAATCAACGGAGGTGCAGAGTGAAAGCGCGAGAATGGAATACAAGTAGCGTCTTGGAGTGCGGCAGCCCGCTGCCGCCTTTGACTCGTGACAAAGATTCCATTGCCTGGCAAAGCGCCAACACGTCGGCGCAGTCCAAAACCTGGCGGCTCGAGCTGGCTCTGCTGCTTTGTTTCATCAGTCTTCATTCATCCTTCTGCCTTCGGGCATTGGGGCAGCAATACTCCATTGATTGGTATAAAATCGCCGGTGGCGGCGGCACGAGCACTGGTGGCGTCTATTCCGTCAACGGCACCATTGGCCAACCCGACGCAGGTGGGCCGATGATCGGTGGCAATTATTCGCTCACCGGCGGATTTTGGGCGTTGATATCCGTGCTGCAGACGCCGGGATTGCCCGATCTAATCATCACTCACGCCGGCAACAGTGTCATCGTTTCGTGGCCAGACACGGGCAGCTACAACTTGCAGCAGAACGCGAACCTCGCATCGGCCAATGGCTGGGCGACGAGCGGTTACACCGTAATTACCGCCAACGGCACCAACAGCATCACGGTGAATAATCCGGCCGGGAATTTGTTTTTCCGGCTGGCGAAATAAATCAACACCCTCAACACAACCGACACGATCATCATTCCAAACCACCAACTCCGTAACCAACCCATGAAAACCAAGATTTTTGCTGTCTATCTTGCTGTTCTGTGCATCGCCTTGTGGCGGCTGCCGGCTGCCGGTGACACCGGCGCGCATTGCTTTGTCGCCGAGTCCGGCACGGGGATCATTTATGACTATGCGACGAACGGCACGAAGACCGTTTTTGCCACCAACATGGGACGGCCTTACGGGCTGGCCTATGATAAGGCGGGCAATCTTTTCGTGGCGAACTTCGACGGCGGTATTTATAAAATCGGGCCGGACGGATCGAACAGTGTTTTCGCCTATCTCTACAATGATCCGGCGGGTCTGGCCGTTGACGCTTCCAGCAACCTTTTCGTGGGTGTGTATGGCAACGGCTATATTTTCGAATATACGCCGGACGGAACGCGGAGCACTTTTGGCCAGGAACCCTGCTATGATGCTTATTATAATTACGGCCGGCCAGTCGGCCTGGCTTTCAGCCCATCCGGAGTTCTATATGCCACGGATGAATATTGGAGATGCCTTTACCGGGGCGTTCCGAATTCGGCTTTTGCCTCCGTGCCGGGCGATCCGTGGGGGCTGGCCTTTGACAGCCGGAGCAACCTGTTTGTCGCGGATTCATCCGCCGGCAAAATTTACAAGTTCAACAACATTGGCGGAATTCCCAGCTCCTCCTATACAACGTACGCCACCAACATGACCCAGCCGACCGGACTGGCCTTCGATAGCAACGACAACCTCTTCGTGGCGGACTACTCCGCGGGCAAGATTTATAAAATAGACACGAACGGAGTGCGAACGACCTTTGCCAGCGGCTTGCTGGCGCCCGTCGCCGTGGCCTTTCAGCTGGTGATACAGTCCGCCGGTCTGCCGCCCCTCATCATTTCGCGCGCGGGCAACAGCGTGCTGGTGTTGTGGAAAAACTCGGGCCCATACACGCTGCAGCAAAATGGCAACGTGGCCGACTCCAATGGCTGGGCGACGAGCGGCAACCCGATCACCACGGCAAACGGCACCAACAGCATCACCATCAGCCCGCCGACGGGAAATCTGTTTTTCCGTTTGTCAAAATAGAGCAAGCCGATCGCGGCGGTTAGGTCAGGCTCGCCTCTTTTTGGCCCGAAATGCTTTGACGGGCACGCCGGGCTTTGTTTTTCTCGACGGAACAGGGATGAATTCATCTGCGCCAGCCGTTTCCGCCCGCATAAAATATCCCCCGGGTTTCCGCCCGCGGCGCGGGATAAACTGGTTCATTCTCGGTCTCATGTATGCGTCCTACTACATGTGCCGTTATAATTTCCGCTTCGCCACGCCAGGCATGGTGCAGGAATTCCATTTCAACACCTTCCAAATTACCGGCATTCTCAGCGCGTGGTCCGTAGCCTATGGCTTCGGCCAGTTGCTCAATGGCCTGCTGACCGACCGCATCGGCGGTCGCGCGGCCATGCTCATCGGCGCGGCCGGCACGATAGTGCTTAATTTCATCTACGGCTTTGCCTCGTTTACCGGGACCTTCTCGACCTTTGCGCTTATCTGGTTGTTGAACGGTTATTTTCAATCGTTTGGCGCGCCGGGCATGATCAAAA
>CAZKTW010000442.1:0-2556 GCA_964555775.1 uncultured Bifidobacteriaceae bacterium
GATTCTGGGCAACGAGAAATGCCTCCAGTGAGCACGGCAGCTTCGCCTCGATCGGCGTTCCGTTGGCGGTGACCGTGCTCATGATTTCATAAAGTTTAACATCCGGCTTTGCAGCCAAAAGTTCGTTGGATGTTGGGCGTTGAATGCTCGCTCGCGATTTATCGGCGTCGAATGTTCGATGTTTCCCAATCACGCCGTCAACGCCGCGTCCCAGTCCTTCCACACCGGCTCGTAACCGAGCCGCCGGATCAGGTCCGCCACCTCGCCGGCGGAACGTTCATCGGCAATTTGAAACTGCCCGGTTGCGTTCGTCGCATGCTCCGGCGTGGGCGCCCATTCGCTGGCGCCGGATGCCAGCGCCACAATCCGGCCGCGCTCGGTGTGATGGATTTTTTCCTTGCCCGCGCCGGTGTAACCCCCCGGTTCGGTATGGCTGCCCGCACTCATCATGGTAATGCCCAGTGGAATCAGCCCGTCGCGCAGCTTCGCCGGTTCGCGCGTCGAAAGCACCAGGCCGACATCGGGAAACATCAGCCGGAAGGCGCAGACCAGTTGCGCCAGGTCGCGGTCGGTCATGTGCGTGAGCGGCTGGAATTCGCCCGCGCACGGACGCAGCCGCGGCAGCGAAATGGTGACCTGCGCCTTCCAGCAATTCCGCAAGAGATGGTCCGCGTGCGCCGCGACGCTGAGGGCCTCGAACCGCCAGTCGGCCAGGCCGTAGAGCGGGCTGATGCCGAGCCGTCGGAACCCCGCCGCGTAGGCGCGCTCCGGCGTTTCCAGCCGCCAGTCAAAGTTCCGTTTCGGCCCGGCGGTGTGCATGTCCGCATAAATTTTGCGGTCATAGGTTTCCTGATAGACCACCAATCCGTCCGCGCCCGCGGCGACCAGCGGCCGATAATCCGCCGTTTCCATCGGACCGACTTCGAGCGAGATGCCCGGCCAGTCGGGATGCAACGCGGCGACGCAATCGCGCAGGTAATTATTGGAAACAAACTTTGGATGTTCGCCGGCGACCAGCAACAGGTTGCGAAAACCCTGCCCGCGCAATGCGTTCGCCTCCTGCCTGGCCTCGTCGAGCGACAGTGTCACGCGCAGGATCGGATTGTCGCGGGAGAAGCCGCAGTATTGGCAATTGTTGACGCACTCATTGGAAAGATACAACGGCGCAAACAGGCGGATGACCTTGCCGAAGCGTTGCTGGGTCATCGCGTGCGAGCGCCGGCCCATGTGTTCCAGCAACTCCGCGCCCGCCGGTGAAATCAACTGCGCAAAATCCGCCAGTCCCGGCCGGGTTTTCGCCATGCTTTCACGCACGGCCTGGATTCCGGCCATCTGCGAACGCTTCACCAGCGCCGTCAGTGGCAACGAATTGAATTCGGCGATAAAACTCACGACCCCAACGTAGCAAATTGGCGAGCAAAGTCGAGAAACGAGCAGTGGAGCGCGGAGCATCGCTCCGCAAACGCCTGAACCGCCAAAACTCGCGGGGCAATCCTCCGCGCTCCGTTACTCGGGACACCATCGCAAAAACCGTTAGTGGTGAGGCGGCCTGGGGTTGTTGGCGTTGATACGTTCCAATTCCAGGGTTTCCAGGACCGCCGACTGACGCTGCACTTGTTTCTTCAAATGCTCCACGAGCCGGCCTTGTTCAATTACCACGCCGTTCAATTGTTCGACCTGATGTTCCAGGTGGGTGACGTGGGCTTCGATCCGTTCCAGCCGTTGCAAGTTTTCAGCGTTCATGGTTGTAAAAGTTCGCAGTTTTTCCAAACTAGGCAAACATCTTCAGCCGCCGCCAAACCGGGCGGCGACCGAGAAAAATAAACGTGAAAAGCCCGTTCCGGAAAAAATCCATTCGTCAGCGCAACCCGGCGCCGGTCATGATCCTCGGGGTCGGCTCGTTCGCGCACAGCATCGGCTCGGCGCTGGCCGGCGCCGGCGCCAAGGTCTCAACCTACCTTACGCGCAATTACGGCCATTACCCGCCATCGCTGGTCGGGCCGACCTTTGCGCGCCACGCTTTTCCCAGCCCGGTTCCGCTGCTCAAGAAACATGGCATCGAGGCCGTTATTCCGCAGTCCATCGACTGGGCGTTGCAGCCGTGGGCGAAGGATTTGCTGCAATCGGGCACCGCCATTTTCAGTCCCACGCGCGAGGCAATGCGCATCGAGCGCGAACGGGATTTTGCCCGGAAACTCTGCGCGGATTTCAAAATCCCTTTTCCGCAGGCCCATGTTGCCGCCAGTCAAAAAGCCGCCGAAAAAATCCTGGCCCGGCATCCGCGGCCCTTCGTCATCAAGAACCCGCTCTGCTCGCCGACCAGTCCGATCCACACCATTTTGTGCGAGACGGTTGAGGACACGCGGGCGTGGTTGCGGCACGTCAATTATGCCGAAGGCGTCTTCCTGCAGGAATATCTCGGCCGGGCCGAGGTCGGGCACATCGTGCTCGTCAGCGGCGGCGAGATCCATTCGCTCGTGACGAACCAGGAATACAAATATGCCTTCAACGGCAATCAGGGCGTCGTCGCCGGCGCGCCGCTCGGCGGTCTGGTTG
>CAZKTW010000443.1:0-2552 GCA_964555775.1 uncultured Bifidobacteriaceae bacterium
GCCCGGAACCGTATCAAGGTCCAACCCGCAAAGCTTTTCATGGCCGGGGACTGGCTATCTTCCAATCCGCCACCGCTGCCGGCAAGATCAGGATAACCGTGACTGCACCGGACCTCGAACCCTCCACCGTTGAATTGGAAACGGCAAACGGTGATTAGATCACAGAAGCAAACTCCGACAAATCGCGAGCAGGCGAAGGGAATGAAGCCGCGTAAAAGGCTTTGCCTCACGCGGCAGGCCGTTTTCAAACTTTGTTTCCTTGGTTAGCTTCTGTAGAAACTTTTCTGTCGTGCGTCTCTGCGTATTTACGTCTTTGTGCCTTGGCGTTGAAACTGGCCAAATCACAGTTACGGCGCGAAGATACGCCAGAATTGGCAGGGAGAATTGCCGATGGCATTCGTGAACGACTGCGATGTTTGCCCCGGAATGAAACTGACGATGTTGCTCCAACTGCCGGGAGTCAGGTCCGGGCTGGCCTGCTCCACGCAACTGTGGCCGGCGAGCAATCCGGTCACAGCCAACACCACCTGGCCCGGCATCAAGCTGATGCTGCTGATTTGCGGCGGCCCGGAAACGAGCGGAAACTTCTGACGCGGATTGGCTATGTTGTTCCATTCGGCAACGTACGGTCCGGGATAATAGATGGCAGGCGAAGGAAGGTCCGTAACTCCCATGGGCACCACGTTTGTGCCGTCCGACCAGGTGCCTTCGTACGTTTCGGCGGGCGCGCCGTGGCCCAGTGCAATCTGCTGCGCGTTGGTATCGCCCGCAAAAGTCCAGGCGGCCAGCGCGTCAAGGTGCCGGAAAATGGCCCAGGCTTGCAGGCTGGTGGAGGTCATGGCTGGGCCGGTGGTGGGCAGAAAATGGTAGGCCACCTGCGCCGGCGTTCCGTGACTGTCGCCGTAAACGGTGAGGAAATCCTTTTGGGTGTTGAGCGTGGTGCAGTTGTAAAAAATATCAATCGCCAGGCGCGGGTCCACAAAGTTCTGGTCGTCGTTGTAGGCCTGTTCGATCACGTTGAGGTTGGTCGGAAACAGAATGGTCTGCGAGCCCGAGACGCTGGTGTCACCGGCGCCATCATAGGCATAGCCGGAAGCCATGCTAAGAAAGAACGCCGCGGTGCCGCCCCAGTTATGGCCGGGATGGGCCGGCTGAAGGGGAAAAGGCTTGTCCGCCTTACCCATCATCTCATGCAGGATCACTGCCGGCAAAAAACCACCGCCATAGGAATGCCCAGCAAAACCGACCTGAGCCGTGTTCAAACCGTAGTTGGTGACCGCAGCTTCAAAGCCGCTCGCGAGTTCATCGAAACGCAACGCGATGTTGGGGCTGATCCCGCCTTCGTAGGGAGAAAAGACGACGTTGTAGCCCTGGCTGGCGAGGTTGGTCATCAGGGCGCTGTAATCCGCGGCGTTTCCGATGGGATCCGTCCAGCCATGGGCGAAAAAGATGGTTGGCAGGGAAGGATTGATTGAAACGTTCGGATGAAACACGGAAACGGTCAACGTCTGGCCACTGGTGGCGGTCGGATAGACCGGATTGGTGAAACCGTTGGTATATACGGCAAAAGGGCCGAGGCCGCCGTAATCGCCGTTGGTCGGCGGGGCATAAGTTTGGGCTTCCAAGGCACGCGATGCTGATGCGACCAATAACGCGACTGCCAGCCGGGCAGTTGCACCTTGAAGAAGGCCACGCAGAATGGAAAATGGCTGTTTATCCATTTTGTTTTGCTTGATCACCCCACCGCCTGTCAGGTTATCACAGTTCGCCACCTCAACTTAAACGTCAGCCACCGGATTTTTGTTACAACATAAGTGGTGCGAGTTTTGACCAACTGCCCTCCCTCTGGCGTTTCCGCAGTTTCTCAGCCGCTATCGGCATCATATAATCTTACAGGGAATCACCGCGTCCTCATCGAAGGTACCAACCCAAATTTGCGTTATCTGCATACTCCCGTGTTTTCCAGCCTTGGACAGCCCTTGTCCCACCCGCCGTTATAGGATTGCATCAGCAAGACCCATCAACTATCAACAATCAACCACCATGAATCCTCCCTCACTCGGTTACGTGCTTTTGTATGTCAACGATGTCGCCGCCAGCCTCGCCTTTTACGAAAAGGCGTTCGGCCTGACCCGGCGTTTTTTCCACGACGACAACGGCAAGGCTTACGGCGAACTGGAGACCGGCGCAACCCGGCTGGCTTTCGCCAGCATCGCGCTGGCTGAAGAACATTTAAAACAGAAAGTCGTGGCCGCCGGGCCGGACAAGGCGCCGCTGGGTGTGGAGATCGCCCTGACCACGCCCGACGTCCCCGCATTATTTAAACGCGCCATGACCGCCGGTGCGACCGCCATCAGCGAACCGGCGACCAAGCCCTGGTGCCAGACCGTGGCCTATCTCCGCGACAATTCCGGCCACCTCGTTGAACTTTGTACTCCGATGCCGTAATTCTCGTCCGCAGATTGCGCGGATTGCGTCGATTGAAAGCCTGGAAGTCAATGCCGCCAATTTAAATGCGCTGACTTGAGCCGTTTGGGAAACGGCGAAAGGAA
>CAZKTW010000444.1:0-2539 GCA_964555775.1 uncultured Bifidobacteriaceae bacterium
CGGCCGCCCTTGACGTTGAAGCTGAACCGGCCGGGCGCGTAGCCGCGAATTTTGGCCGCCGGCAGCTTCGCAAACAGATCCCGGATATGATTGAACATGCCGGTGTAGGTGGCCGGGTTTGAGCGCGGCGTGCGACCGATCGGGGTCTGATCAATCACGATGACCTTGTCGATGACCTCAAAACCTTTCAGGGCACGATGGGCGCCGGGAGTTTCCTTGGAACCATAAAATTTGCGGAACAGCGCCCGGCGCAGGATGTCGTCCACCAGCGTACTCTTGCCGGAGCCGCTGACGCCGGTGACACAGGTGAACGTGCCCAGCGGGATTCGCGCGTCGATGTTTCGCAGGTTGTTTTCTTTCGCGCCCAATACTTCCAGCCAGCCGCGTTCCTCGGTCGGCTTGAGCCGCTTTTTGGGGATGGGGATCGTCAATTCGCCGCGCAGGTACTGCGCCGTAAGCGAATTCTTGTCCGCCAGGATTTGCGGCAGCGTGCCTGCCGCCACCAGCCCGCCGCCGTGGACGCCCGCACCGGGCCCGAGATCAACAATGTAATCCGCGCTACGGATTGTGTCGGCATCGTGCTCAACCACCAGCACGGTGTTGCCGAGGTCGCGCAGGCCCTTGAGCGTGGCGAGCAACCGGTCGTTGTCGCGCTGGTGGAGGCCGATGCTCGGCTCGTCGAGGATGTAGAGCACGCCGACAAGTCCGGCGCCGATCTGGGTGGCCAGCCGGATGCGCTGCGCCTCGCCGCCGCTCAACGTGCTGCTTTCGCGGTTCAACGTGAGGTAACCAAGGCCGACGTTCTTCAGGAAGCCGAGGCGGGCGCGGATTTCCTTGATAACCTCGTGCGCGATTTTCTCCTCGAATTCCGTGAGCTTGAGGCCGGCAAAAAATTCATCGGCCTTTTCGACTGACAACGCGCAGACGTCCATGATGGACAGACCGGGGGCCTTGGATTTCAAACTTGAAATTTGAAATTTGAGATTGGCGGATTCGCCACCCAGGGTCACAGCCAGAATTTCGGGCTTGAGCCGTTTGCCCTTGCACACGTCGCAGAATTGCGGGCTCATGTAGGGCTTGATGCGGTTGCGGACGAACTCGCTTTCGCTGTCGATGAATATCCGTTCCAGGTTCGGCAGGACGCCCTCGAAGGGGCGGCTGATGGTGCTCATCTTGCCCGCGCGCCAGAAACTGAAGTCCACCGGGGTTTCGCCCGAGCCATGTAGCAGAATCTTTTTGAAATCGTCCGGCAGGTTTTTCCAGGGTGTTTCCAGGCTGACGTTGAAATGCGCGGCGATGGAGCGCAGCATGGCCTTGTAATAAATGTTCATCCGCTTGCCCGCCCGCCGCCAGGGCTGGACCGCGCCGTCTTCCAGCGACTTTTCCGGATCGGGCACGACCAGATCCTCATCGAAAATCATCTTCTGGCCAAGTCCATGGCAGACCGGACAGGCGCCCGCCGGGGCGTTGAACGAAAAATGTTTCGGTGTGGGTGGATCGTAGCTCTTGCCGGTTGCCGGACTGCACATTTTGTTGGAATGAAGCGTTTCGATCCACTCCGTTTCTTGGCTGCCGGCGTGAGTCGGCGGGATTCTTGAAGTTTGCCGCGAACTCACGTTCGCAGCCACATCGGGAAGTTGGTGCAACGTGAACATGACGCCCTCGCCCCAACGCAACGCGGTCTCGACCGAATCACCCAGTCGCACGCGGATTTTGTCGTCGATCACCAGCCGGTCCACGACGGCCTCGATGGTGTGAAATTTCTTTTTGTCGAGTTTGACGCGCGCGGCCGTTTCGCCGAGTTCAACCAGTTCACCATCCACGCGGGCGCGGACGAAGCCTTCACGCCCGAGGCGTTCGATGACGTCGCGGAACTCGCCTTTCTGGCGGCGGATGACCGGCGCGAGGAGCATGACACGCGTTTTGGGCGGCAACGCGAGAATTTTGTCCACGATGTCGCTGGTGGTCTGGGAGACGATGGGCACGCCGGTATCCGGGCAATGGGGTTTGCCGATGTGCGCGTACAACAGGCGGAGGTAATCGTAAATCTCGGTGGTGGTGGCGATGATGGAACGCGGGCTGGAGCCGGAACTGCGTTGTTCGATGGCAATGGCCGGCGACAGGCCTTCAATAAAGTCCACCTCCGGTTTCTGCATCTGGTCGAGGAACTGGCGGGCATAGGCGGAGAGGCTTTCGACGTATTTGCGCTGGCCCTCGGCATAGATGGTGTCGAACGCGAGCGACGATTTGCCGCTCCCGCTGAGGCCGGTGATGACCACCAGCTTGTCGCGCGGGATGTTGAGCGTGAGGTTTTTGAGATTGTGCTCACGCGCACCGCCGATACGGATGAATTCCTTGCTCATGACCGCGAATCTCGTGTTCTAATCAATCGGGAAACATAGGCGAAACACTGGCGAAAGCAAATAAGGATGTACGGCGGCCGTTGAGAGGGCGCATCTCAGTTTTTAAGCGATGGCTGGATGTTCAATCCCAACGGGATTGTGTCCTTCAGCCCAAGGTTGCGAGGAACGAGCTACCT
>CAZKTW010000445.1:0-2526 GCA_964555775.1 uncultured Bifidobacteriaceae bacterium
AGCGGGTGCGCAGTGCGAATCGTGTCGCTGCTTTCAAAAATATCCTTGGCCATTGGAATTGTTTTCCGAAATCAGCCTTCGTCGCACCGGTGATTTTTCACCTCGCCGGTGCGCGAAGTCCGGAACTTATTTCTGCGAGACTTGCAACGCCTGCTCGATGTCGGCCTGAATGTCAGCCACATCTTCGAGACCGATGGACAGCCGGATGTAATCAGCGGTCACGCCGGTTTCTTCCTGTTCCGCGGGCGTCAACTGTTGATGCGTCGTCGAAGCCGGATGAATGACCAGCGATTTGGCATCGCCGATGTTGGCCAGATGCGAGAGCAGTTTGGCCGAGTTGATGAATTTCTTGCCGGCCTCCAGTCCGCCCTTGATGCCGAAGCCGACGATGCCGCCGAAGCCGCGCTTCAAATACTTCGCGGCAATCTTGTGATTCGGATCGCCCGGCAATCCGGGATAAGTCACCCAGTTCACGAGCGGATGGCTCTTGAGAAATGTCGCGATCGCCAGCGCGTTGGCGGAATGTTGCGTTTGCCGCAGCGGCAGGGTTTCCAAACCCAGCAGGAACTGGTGTGCGTTGAACGGACTGAGCGCCGCCCCGATGTCGCGCAGGAGCGTGACGCGGATTTTCAGGATGAACGCGACGTTGCCGAGGCCGGGCACGTTGCTCAACGCGTCCCAGTATTTCAAGCCGTGATAGCTCGGATCCGGTTCTGTGAACTCCGGGAACTTGCCGTTGTTCCACTGGAATTTGCCGGCGTCCACAATCACGCCGCCGATGCTGGTGCCATGGCCGCCGATGTATTTCGTGGCGGACGTGGCGAGGATGTCCGCGCCGTAATCAATCGGCTTCACCAGGCCGATGCCGACGGTGTTGTCCACGACGAGCGGGATGCCGTTCTCGTGCGCGATTTTGGAAATGACTTCAAAGTCCGGCACGTCCAGCTTGGGATTGCCGACCGTCTCGACATAAATGGCGCGCGTCTTCGGCGTGATGGCTTTGCGAAACGCTTCCGGGTCGCGCGAATTCACGAACTTCACCGTGCGGCCCAGCTTCGGGAAGGTGTAATGAAAAAGCTGGTAGGTGCCGCCGTAAAGATTGTTGCCCGCGACAATTTCATCGCCGAGCCGCGTGATGGCCAGCAGCGAGTAGGTGATGGCCGACTGCCCGGACGCCACGCCGAGCGCGCCGGTGCCGCCTTCGATGGCGGCCACGCGTTGCTCGAAAACGTCGGTCGTCGGATTCATCAGGCGCGTGTAGATGTTGCCGAATTCTTTCAGCGCGAAAAGATTGGCGGCGTGTTCCGTACTTTTGAAAACGTAGGACGTCGTCTGGTAAATCGGCACCGCGCGGGCGCCGGTGGTGGGATCGGGAACCTGCCCGGCGTGCAGCGCCAGGGTGCTCAAGCCTTTGGATGGAGTGCTCATAATTTTTTAATGGTCGGAGTTTTGTGTGTTGGTATTGGCTGGAAGCCGGCCGACAGCGTCAGGCGCGGACCGCGCGGAGGAACCACGACGCCGCAAAAACGGGCACCGCGGCCGGACCTCCAGCCTGTATTGTCATGTTCTAAAATTCCCATTTGGTGGTGATTCCCCAGACGCCATTGGCTTCGTTATTCAACACGGTGCCGAAATGCCCGTAACCCACGGCCAGCGTCAGGTGCTTGTTGACCACATAGGCGGCATCAATCGTCCACCAGTCGCCCGCTTTGCCAATCAGGCTGGGAATGGTCGAGTATTTATAATCGGTGTTTTGCTGCCGGTATTCCCCCGCCAGTGCGATGGAATCGGTCACAAACACGACGACGTTGCCTTCAAACAGGAATTGGTATCGGTCCGTGAAACCGAGCAATCCGTTCCAGACGCCTTCGGTCCCGCGACCGCCCAATTCCACCAGCACCGGGCGCGGCAACTGGGTGAACATCTTAGAGGCATAGAGCGTGAAGTCCACCCCGTTATTCAGGCTGACGCCGATGGCCTTCAAGGCTCCGTTGGGAAACGGGGCCCCCGCGGTCGTGAGTTCGCGGTTCACGTCGTTGTAGGTGTCGTTGTATTTGTAATGTGCGCCGAAGGTCAGCGCCGGGATCCATTTCTGGTCGAACTCGCCTTCCTTCAGGACTTGCACCCGCGCGTTAAAGTTGTGCAGTTCGACGGAGGATTCGCTCAGGATCAGGCCACCGCCGGTCGCCCGGGAAACTGCCAGGGGCAGATTGCCCAGGTTGAAGTTGTTGTAACCATAACCCAGCTCAACGCGGCTCAACGGAGATTCCGTCAGGGTCAACGCCTCCAGATCCTGGCCGTGACCAAGGTCAACGTAGGAAAAGCCGATGGCAGGCCGGCCAACGGGTTCGCCGTTGCGCGGGGGATTGACAATGTAGGCCGACAACGTCGAGAAAATACCGCCGTTGCCTTCAATCTGATGCAGTGGGAGGGGCGGACCCTTTTTGTCAGGCTTGGTGGCAGCCGGTTGCGCGGGCGGCGTGTTGGTTTGAGTTTGATCCGCGTTCACATTCCAGCCCGCGGCCA
>CAZKTW010000446.1:0-2514 GCA_964555775.1 uncultured Bifidobacteriaceae bacterium
TCGACATCGAGGAAGCGGTGCAAAAGGGCACCGTCATTCAGATGCTGGTTTCGGACGCCGCCCAGCGCCAGATCTGGCCGGCGGTCAAGAAACACCTGAAGCCCGGTGTGGCGCTCTATTTTTCCCACGGCTTTTCCATCGCCTACAAGAAACAGACCGGCGTCATCCCGCCGAAGAACGTGGATGTGATCATGGTGGCCCCGAAGGGTTCGGGTCTGAACGTCCGCCGTAATTTTCTCACCGGTGCGGGTATCAATTCAAGTTTCGCCGTCGGGCAGGACTATACCGGCCGTGCCACCGAGCGCTGCCTGGCACTCGGCATCGGCGTCGGCTCCGGATATCTTTTCCCGACCACGTTCCAGCACGAGGTGTTCAGCGACCTTACCGGCGAACGTGGTATTTTGATGGGCGCGCTCGCCGGCGTCATGGAGGCCCAGTACGAAGTGCTTCGCGCCCGGGGCCACTCGCCCAGCGAAGCCTTCAATGAAACCGTCGAGGAACTCACCCAGAGTCTCCTCCGGCTGGTGGACGAGAACGGGATGGACTGGATGTATTCCAACTGCTCCGCCACCGCCCAGCGCGGCGCGTTGGATTGGAAACCCAAGTTCAAGAAGGCGACGCTGCCGGTATTCAAGGACCTCTATCAACGCGTCAAGGACGGTCGGGAATGCGCCCGGGTGCTTTCCGCCTGTGGCGGCTCCAATTATCAGAAGTTGCTGCAGAAGGAACTGGACCAGCTCCACAACTCCGAGATGTGGCGTGCCGGCGCCGCCGTCCGCGCCCTGCGTCCGAAGGAACCCGCCCGCGCCATCACCAAGGGCACCAAGGGCATCACGGGCCGCGCCTCAAACTGAAATCCGCTCAAACAATTGAAGCCGTCGGAATAATCCGGCGGCTTTTTCGTTTCCTGTTGGAAAGGCGAGTTCCACGAACTCCAAATCAAAGCGAGCGACATCACCCTGCCATCGCCATCTGGATATTCATTTTCAAATGAAAAACGCGTCAGGATTTCCGCGCCAGTTTTGCGTGCCGTAAACCACGCGAAGAACCTCCACCTCACCACCGCGCACTTGGTAAAAAACCAGCCAGCGGTTGAACGGTGGCGGCAACACACAAAATCTGACGGCGGCAAGCTTGCGGTTCTTGAAGCGCGCCAGCGGGCCGGATTCGGGAAATTCCGCCAACCGGTCAAACGCATCAAATGCCGCATCCAGAAAACGCCGGGCTGCCTGCGGATTGTCCGCGCGTATCCAGCGGGCGCCCTCAACCAGATCATTGTCGGCTTTTGGCGTGGTGCGGTAGCCCCTCACGCTTCCTCCAGCGCTTCTTTGTAAATCCTCTTCTTGCGCGCCGCCGTCATGGGCGTACTTGGACCACTGGCCAGACCTTCCAGCAGCAGTTCTTCCAAATCCTCACGTCCCGCAAAGGTGCAACCCAGCGGCCCGGCGGCGCGTTCCAGCGAATCCGTCAGCCGCAGCGAATGACGGATGACCTCGCTCTCGTTGTTGAAACGTCCGGTGGCCAGTTGCCGCCGGATGATCCGTTTGTAGTAGGGCGTCAGCGCGTAACTCATACAAAATCAATCTCCATCTATCGCCAATAGGTGTCAAGCAAGAGAATCAGGCCGCCGAGCAATCATCCATAATCATCCGCCTAAAGTTGCCGGATCCCCCACGTCGCCCTTGTTGAAATCCACATATTCCTCCGTCAGATCCGCGGCGTAAATCACCGCTCCCGCCGAACCGAGATTCAGGTTGATGTGCAAATCAAATTCCTTCGGTGCCACGGCAGTGCAGAGTTGTTTAAATGTCGCCTTCGTTGGTTGACCGCGTTTCAAACTCCAAAGAATTTGTTTACCACCGCTCGGGCTATAACCAATGTCCACCTTTTCCTCGATGATTTTGGCCGGCGAATAGCCGAGCGCATCGATGATGCGGCCCCAGTTTGGATCCCCGCCGTGCCAGCTGGTTTTCACCAGCGCGCTGTTCGCCACCGCCCGCGCCGCGGCGTCGGCATCCTGAATCGTCTTTGCGCCGCTTACCCGCACCGTCACCACGCGATGCACCCCTTCGCCGTCACGCACAATCATTTTGGCAAGTTCCAGGCAGATGTGATTGAGGGCGGATTGGAAATTTTCAAAATCCCGTGGCTGCGCTCGTGAGAGCGCGGCTGATTTTTTGCTGTTTTGCCGCGGACTCACGTTCGCCGCCACGAGCAGAGGGTTTCCGGCGAGACCATTCGCCAGCACCAGCACCGTGTCGTTCGTACTCATGTCGCCGTCCACGGTGATGCGGTTGAAGCTTTGCGCCACGGCTTCCCGCAACGCGACCTGCAAAGCCCCGGCCGTGATGGCGGCGTCGGTGGTGATAAAACCCAGCATCGTCGCGTGCAACGGCGACGCGGCCGGTCGCGCTCCTGTGGCGCTCATGCCGGGCTGGATCATTCCCGCACCCTTGCACATGCCGCCGAGGCGGACGGTTTTGCCGCCCAGCTTGAACTCGACCGCAATCTGCT
>CAZKTW010000447.1:0-2496 GCA_964555775.1 uncultured Bifidobacteriaceae bacterium
CGTCCTTGGTGGCCTGGCGTTGCGAATCGTTGAAATAAGCGGGAACGGTGATGACAGCCTGTGTGACTTTTTCGCCGAGGCGCGTTTCCGCGTCGGCTTTCAGCTTGGCGAGGATCATCGCGGAAATTTCCGGCGGGGTGAAGGCCTTGGGTTTGCCATCGACTTCCACTTCCACGGCCGCGTCGCCGTTGGATGCCTTGACGACCTTGTACGGAACGCGTTTGATCTCCTCCTGGACCTCTTCAAATTTGCGGCCCATGAAACGCTTGATGGAATAGACCGTGTTGCGCGAGTTGGTGACGGCCTGGCGTTTGGCGGCTTCGCCGACAAGGCGTTCGCCGCTCTTGGTGAAGGCGACGACGGACGGCGTGGTGCGTTTGCCCTCGGAATTCTCCAGAACCAAGGGCTCGCCGCCTTCCATGACCGCCATGCAGGAGTTCGTGGTTCCCAAATCAATGCCTAGTACTTTTGCCATATAAGAATTTAAAATTGGTTATCTGCTTCTGGTTCTAGCGCAAGAAAGGTGCCGTAACAGGTTAAAAGCTGTAAATGCCTTGTAAACAAAGGTCAGAATTAACTTTTACCCGTTTGGAATGGCGATGGAAAACTGTGCCAAAAGTGCCACACTGGCTCAATGGTTGTGCCGTTTGGCACAGTCGGAATTCAAAATTCGTAGCCGCCGACGTGCGGAGGCGGAAGGATCAAGTGAGACGTTCTCCTCCTCGTTACCTCGGCGGCTGCCGTTTTATTTGCTTCCCGGCTTCATCGCCGGAATTTCGGCAAGGTCCGGCGGCAACTGGTCCGGCTTGAACGTTTCGACCTGCAGCGAAATCAAGCTGACAAACGGCACGCCAAAGTTCACCGCGCCGTTGGAGCGGTCCACGATGGTGGCGACGCAGGCCACGTTGCCGCCAAGGGCGCGAATAATGTCGATCGTCTCCTGCACGCGGCCGCCCTTGGTCACGACGTCTTCGACCACGAGAATTTTTTCGCCGTCGGAAACCTTGAATCCCCGCCTCAGCACGAGTTTGCCTTCCTCCTTTTCGGCAAAGATGAACCGCACGCCGAGCTGGCGCGCGACCTCCTGACCGATGACCAGGCCGCCCATGGCGGGGGCGACCACGGTGGCAGCGCCGAAGACCTTGACCTTCGCAGCGAGGGCAAGACCGAGTTTTTCGACGACGGGCATTTGCTGGAGAGCCAGCGCGCATTGAAAGAACTGGCGGCTGTGCAACCCGCTGCGGAGGATGAAATGGCCTTCGAGCAGCGCGCCGGAACTGCGAAAAACCTGGAGGACTTCGTCTTGTGTCATGCAAAAGAGTGTCGAGTGACGGGTGGCGGGTGACAAGTTCCAAGTTATGTTGGGAGCGTTGGCGTCCCGCCGGCGTGATGTTGGCTCCTTGAAAACTGGCCGGCGAGACGCCGGCGCTCCCAGGAATATGCGGCTCTTTCTGCTGGCTTCTGAATACTGAATTCTGAATTCTTCGCCCGTGCCGAAGTGGATCAAGTTCATCATCGCCCTCCTGTTGTTGCCGGTGTGCGCCGGGATGGCGATGGCGTTGTGGCGGGTGTTGTGCGCCACCGGGCGGGCGGACGTGGTCTGGGTGCCGTTGCTGGCCGGCGCAGCGTGTTGGGGCGTGATCTTCCTGCTGCTGCCCAAACCGATGTGGATTTATGTGTTCGGCCATGAACTGACCCACGTGCTTTGGACCTGGCTTTTTGGCGGCCAGGTCAAAAAAATGAAGGTTACTTCCGCCGGCGGGCACGTGGTTGTCTCCAAAAGCAACTTTGTCATCACGCTGGCCCCGTATTTTTTCCCGTTCTACGCCGTGCTGGTCATCGCGGTATTCGCCCTCGGCCAGTTTTTCTGGCTTTGGGCGGATTTTCTGGTCTGGTTTCACCTCGCCTTGGGCGCCGCGTATGCCTTCCACGTGACCTTGACCTGGCACGCCTTGAAAACGCAGCAGTCGGACATCACGTCACAGGGTTACCTGTTTTCGGCGGTGATCATTTTCCTGGGCAATGCCGGCGTGTTGTTGCTGGGCCTGCCGCTGCTCACCGCCAGGGTTGGGTTTCTGAACGCCCTGGGGTGGTGGCTGGAGAGCACCGGTCACGCTTTGAACTGGCTGGCGGGTCGGTTTGGCTGATTCAGCCGAAAAGATGTCAACAATTCTGTCTTGAATTAAACCGGAAGGGCGTCAATCCTCTGGTCGCAGCATATGGACCTGGGTGATATCTTAAGCAAACCGCAAATTCTTCCTGATTTGCGCGCCACCAATCGCTGGGAAGCGATTGACGAACTGATTGATAACCTGGTCGTCACCGGCAAGCTCCAGCCCGGCGACCGCGACGCCGTCACGGCCGCCGTCAAAAAGCGCGAAACCTCCATGAGCACCGGCATCGGGTTCGGCATCGGTATCCCGCACGCCTCGACGGATTTAATTTACGAGGTCGTCGGCGCGCTCGGCCGCTCCAAGACCGGCGTGAACTTCGACG
>CAZKTW010000448.1:0-2488 GCA_964555775.1 uncultured Bifidobacteriaceae bacterium
CGCGGCAAAATCTGGGTGGAAGGCCGCGCCGAACCGGTGATGCTGGAACTCAAGGGCAATGCCTGGCCCGACCTTGCCGGTTGCCTGCTCACCTTCACAAATCCGCTCAAACGCATTCCGCATCCGGGCCTCGACACATTGGCTCCCGTCCAGCGCGGCACGATCGGTGACCTGACCGCTTCGCGGAAGGTGCGGGTGTTCGACATTCCAACGGAGGAAGCCTACATGATGTGCAAACGCGGCGAAAAACCGCCGGAACACATGGCCAATTCACTTTACCTGGAATGGTTCAGCCAAGCAAACGGCCGCGTGGTCATTGAGAGCGCGGATTATGAGCTCGGCATTTCCGCCCCGGAATGGCGGATGACGCCGGAGGAGAACGAACAGCGTGCGCGGGAAGCCGCCGCCGGCATGAACGACTTCATGCAAAAAATCACCGACGCCATCGAGACGCACCGGCGCGGGCAGAAGGATCCGGAAGCAGAATGGGACGAGCACGATTATGAGCGGCTCATGAAGGAATCGGACGCCCGTACGGACAAATACATGGAATTGCTGGAGAAATACGGCGACTCCGACGAGGCCGAGGAAAAAATCGCCAAGGAAATGGGTTGGCTGCGTGAGTTGACCGAGGAGGAGGCTGAACAAGAACGGCAGCGCATCGAGGCAATGAATCACCTCCCCGCGGAGGCATTAAACGAACCGTTGCCCGAACCCGAGCCGCACCGGGAAGGCATCGACTGGATTCGCACCGCCGACGGCGACATCCGGCATCCGCTGCAGCATCGTTGTTTCGAGAGCGCGATGAAATTCTGGAATCAGGCGGACGCGCTGGGGTTGGAAAAGCTGGCGGACAAGGATCTTGACCAGTTCGTCTTCGAGTTTCAGACGACCGGCGCAAAGCTCGCCGGCGCGTTGAACGGCGTTGCGCAAGACCGTGGCTTTGCCGATTCGGCCTTCACGGTCGCGTGTTTGAAGCGCGCGCTCGACCATTTGTATCAGGCGCAGGCAGGGTTGGAGGCCGTCGTGCCCAAAAAATTGCTGCCGGAGAAAATGGTGGCCGCCGCGCGCCAGGAATTGTTTGAAATCCGCGAGGGCATTTTGAAATTGATGGATGAGTTTCGCGGGCGGAAATGAGGGTAGCGCCGCCATGCCGGAGAAAATCATTCGAGCCAGCGAGATTGACCTGCCCGCCCTTTCCGGCCTGGCCGGAGTCATCTGGCGCGCGTGTTATCCGGGCATCCTCACCGAGGCGCAGATTGATTACATGCTGGCGCGGATGTATGCGCTTGGCGTGTTGGGCGACGAAATCCGTTCCCAGGGAATCTGCTATGACCGCTTGCTGGTGGATGGCGAACTGACGGGTTTTGCGGCTTACGGACCAACAGCCGAGCCGGGGGTGATGAAGCTGTACAAGCTTTACTTGTTGCCGGAAATGCAGGGTCGCGGGTTGGGCAGCAGTTTATTGCAGCATGTCGAAGGTGAAGTCCGTGCGGGTGGAGCGCGCCGGCTGGTGCTTTCCGTAAACAAGCGCAATGCCAGGGCCATCAAGGCCTACCAAAGAAATGGTTTTGTCATCGTTGAATCGGTCGTCACGGACATCGGTGGCGGGTTCTTCATGGATGATTATGTCATGGCAAAGGATCTGTTCTCCTGAAACCGGAAGCGATCCTGTCCACCCTGAGGGCGGGTTGCCAAATACCCGGAGCGCGGACAGCCATGTCCGCATGTTGCGAATGCTCTTCAAGGCCTCCAAAACCTTGGTAAAATGAACACGCGGACTCAGCGGTCCGCGCTCCGGGTGAACTGGTCAGCTGCGCACAAAGCGATCTTCGGCCTACAATTCTTGTCGAATCTGAATCCTTCCTCAATTAAACTAGGCCCATTATGCATTCACCTGCGTCAACCCGTTATGATTCGCCGCAATTTTATCGCCGCTGCGGCCGCTCCGGCGTCAGACTGCCGCTGATTTCGCTGGGGCTGTGGCACAATTTCGGCGGAAAGGATTCCTTCGACAACGCCCGGGCCATTGCCTGCCGCGCCTTCGATCTGGGCATCACGCACTTTGATCTGGCGAACAATTACGGCCCGCCCGACGGCTCGGCGGAGGAAACGTTCGGCCGCATCCTGCGCGAAGACCTGGCACCGTGGCGCGACGAACTGATCATCACCACGAAGGCGGGTTATTACATGTGGCCCGGGCCGTATGGCGAATGGGGCTCGCGCAAATATGTGCTGGCGTCGCTCGATCAATCGCTCAAGCGGATGGGGCTGGCTTATGTGGATATTTTTTATTCCCACCGGCCCGACCCTGACACACCGTTGGAGGAAACCATGGGCGCGCTCGCCCATGCCGTCCGCAGCGGCAAGGCGCTGTATGCCGGTCTCTCGAATTATGATCCCGCTGGGACCGCCCGCGCGGCAAAAATTTTACGCGAGCTGGGCACGCCGTGTCTGATTCACCAGCCGCGTTACAGCATGTTGGACC
>CAZKTW010000449.1:0-2487 GCA_964555775.1 uncultured Bifidobacteriaceae bacterium
GTCGCGGCGGAGTGAACTGGTATTTCCCCGGGGCATTGGGCGAGGTGATTCCCATGCGTGCGGACTGGCAGATTCCGCAAGGCGTGACGGTGCAGGCGCCGGCTTACCTTTCACGCGAGTTTACCGGCCTAGGCAGCGCAGAGGATCAGATCTGGGCGAAGCACAATCTACTCGAGGCGCGTTTTGTTTTTCTGCATAATTTGGCCAGTGTTTTTCCCCCACGGCTCTACGATCAATATCCGGAATTTTTCCCGCTAATCGGAGGGGTGCGCGTGCGGCCACCGGCTCCGGACGGACAAATCTCGCAGCCGGATTTTTCCAATCCCGCAGTCGCGGCCTATGCGGCGGCCAGAGCGCAGCAGTTTTTTGACGACCATCCCGGCGTGTTGAGTTTTTCCCTGGGTTTGAATGATGGTACGGTCTTTGATGAAGGGCCGGGCACGAAAGCTTTGACGTTGCCGCGCCGGTGGTTTCGCGGGCGGCCGGATTTTTCGGATCTGGTATTTACCTTTATGAACCGGGCGGCGGAGGACCTTGCGCCTGCGTATCCCGACAAATACCTCGGTTGCCTCGCCTATTATTGGTGCGAAAATACGCCCTCATTTCCGGTGCGTGCGCAGGTGCTGCCCTACCTGACCAACGACCGCTCCTTTTATGACCAGCCGGAATGGGCGGCGAACGACTTGGCACTGATACGCCGCTGGGCACTCGCCGGACCAAAAATCATCGGCATTTACGACTATTATTACGGAACTCCATTTGCGGTGCCACGGATTTTCACCAGCGCCGAGGTCAAGTCGCTGCGTGAAGCTCATGCGGCGGGAGCGCGGGCTTTTAATGCCGAACTGAATCCCGCGTGGAGTTACGATGCGCTCAAGGCGTGGCTGGCCGCACGCCTGTTGTGGGATCCGGAGGCGGATACCGCGGCGCTTGAGGCGCAGTTTTACGGTGATCTTTACGGCCCGGCGGCCGGAGAGGTGCGGAAGTTTTTCGAATTGGCCGAGGCCGCGTGGCGTGAACAGGACGGTGCGCCGCGCTGGATCAAGGGCTATAAAGACCCTTATCAAGCACTGATCTTTTCGCCCGCGCGGACTGAGGCGATGTCGCTGGCTCTAAGTCGTGCGGAAAGCTGCAATTTAACTTCCTTGATACGTGCGCGTTTGGCGATTTTGCAGAGTGCATGGACGGCCTCGGTACAGGCCATCGCTTCAGCTACGACTGAGGCTAACGTGGCCGACGACACCGCGCAGCATGTTGCGGCAGTGGAGAATGGATTGCGCCTGGCAGGAACGGCCAGTGTAAATGGAGCCGCCTGCGGCTTCTACCTGCGTGCCGCGGACTGGGCTGGGCAGCATTTTCAACGCAGGTGGCTGGAGGATGCTCTTGCCGGGGCGGCGGTGAACGATGATCCGGCAGGGCTGACGGCGCGCAATGTGTTTGCGCCGCGCGGACCAAATCTACTGAGCAACGGGGCGTTGCAGACGACGGCGGTTGGCCACGCGCCAATTGACTGGAATCTAAACTCGCGTGAGGCTGAGCATGTGCGCTTTGGCCCGGGGTTGGCGAAAGATCCGGAAGGCGGCCCGACGTTTGCTGTTTCGGGGTCGGACTGGTTGGTGTTCTGGCAGGATGTGCAAGTGGAGCCGGAGAAGTTTTACGAAGCATCGTTCCTCTGGCGTGGGAAGGTGCCGCTGGGGACGCGGGCGCATTGGGCCATTGCCTACTATGATGCCGCCGGGCGGTTCCTCGAATGCCCCTGGCAGGCGGCGGCGGCTCCCGGCGATCATGCCGTCTGGCTGCGCGAGGGCGCGGTTACGTCAGCCCCGGCGAAGGCCGCATCGCTGCGGCTGTTGATTTACGTTGCCGCGCAGGGGCCGGGAGATGAAGTGCAATTCGCGGAGGCGGGTATTTGGGCAATCCAGCAGAGACTCGCCGCCCGTGGAGGAAACTCGAGCGAGACGCGAAGGGATTGATTTCGATAGCTTTGGGCACCATGTTTTCTCCGTTCTGTAGAATTTGAGGGTGCTTCTGGTCAATCGCATTACGGACCGCATGGGTCAAATTACGGGACAATTACTGCGGGCAACGATGCTCTTATGGATAACAAGCATCCGGCAGGTGGATGCTCGCACACTGTGCGACGCATTGACAAATTTGATCAATATCACGGTCTTTGAGAGTGGTGTTTATTGGCAAATTCAAGACTTCACCGGCGATCCGATTGGCGTTCGGAAATTGTTCAGACTGAATGTGCGATTCAGGGTCAAAGAGGGTTCCAGTGGAGATTTTCCTCTGCCACAGGTCGTCTTGAATCAGTTTTTTCGTGTGTGCCGGCACGCGGATCGTATAAAAGCTAAGAGGATGTTTGGAATGTTCGGGCAGGCCTAGTCCTCGCACATGCTGCAGATTCTTATGATAGCGGGCGGCCTGGGCGAGCCGCAACTCAGCATGCCAGTGAGCATGACGCAGGTTATAAAGAATCAGACG